>JANMWO010000441.1:0-7754 GCA_031394025.1 Acidobacteriota bacterium | reverse complement strand
CAGCACGGCGCAGGCTACCGCCTAGAAGGTAGCGCACGCCGAGACGAGTCCCGATGGGCTGCGTGGACTTCCAGTTGCCACAAGTACGGCGAACTTTGAAACCATGATTCAACAATTACAGGCTAGCGGGGCGAAGGTGGTTCTGGCTGGCATCACGTTGCCGCGAAATTACGGGGTGGATTATATTCGCGATTTCGACGCGATGTACAAGAAATTGGCAGCTAAATATAAGATGCCGTTCATTCCGTTTCTATTCGAGGGCGTGGCCATGGTTCCAGGGATGATGCAGCAAGATGGAATCCATGCATCGGCACAAGGGAACCGCGTAGTGGCGGCGACGGTGATGGGGAAGTTGCAAGAGTTACTGGTACGGTAGTTACCCGTCGCGACATTCGCAAACAATCATAAATTGCTTGGAGGAAGCCAGCAAGGTGAAGAAAGCTTGCTAGCAAGCTAAACGTGATAAATTGGTTCCATGAAGACGACCATCGACCTGCCGCAAAGTCTTTTGGACGACGCCCGTGCCGCTGCCGCCCAGCGCGGTTGGACCGTCCGCCTGATCTTCGAGCAGAGCTTGCGTAGTTTCCTTGCGCGGGAATCGGCTGAATCGTCTGCTGCTCCGTTCCGGTTGCAGCACACCGTTGTAAAGGGCAAGGGTCTGGTGAATCCTGGGATTTCTTTCGCTGAAATTTTGGAACAATCCGGGGTAAACCGTCAAACCCCTGTGAACCGTCGAAAATGATTGCCGTCGATACCAATATTTTGATTTATGCCCATCGCGGCGATTCCCCTTTCCATCTGGCTGCCGTGGAAGCAATGGACAATTTAGCTGCCAGCGGTAAGCCTTGGTGTGTGGTGTGGCAATGCGCACACGAGTTCATCAGCATTGTGACGAACCCAAAAATTTACCGACCGGCCAGCACCATTGACCAATGTTTATCCGAGATTGAAAACTGGCGTGCTTGCCCCACCTTTTGTTGGATCGCCGAAGGCTCGACACATTGGAAGGTGCTGGAAAGCCTGGTTCGGGAGGGACGTGTAACGGGAGGCCTTGTGCACGATGCGCGGATTGCTGCAGTCTGCGTCCAGCATGCCGTGGATACTTTGTGGAGCGTAGACCGCGACTTCAGCCGCTTCCCGGCTCTGCATGTGACAAACCCGTTGGTGTCAATATAGAAGCGGCTGGAAATACAATAACTGAACTATGCTCACCCGTCGCGCCCTGATTGCTTCGTTAGTCGGCCCTGCATTTTCGCAAGGAGTGGCGTCGCGTGGCGTGCAGGCTGTTGCTCGGGGTAAGCCATCTGGACGGCCTTTCCTGGCGAATTTTGTAGACATCGCTCAGCAGGCTGGCCTGATTCACCCCACTGTCTACGGCAACCCTGATCGCAAAGATTACATTCTGGAATCCATTGGTTGCGGCGTTGCCTTCTTCGATTACGATAACGATGGCTGGCTTGATATTTTCGTGCTCAACGGTTCACTTCTTTCAGGGCACCCTGCTGGAGTCTCCAACCGCCTCTACAAAAATAATCGCGATGGCACCTTCACTGATGTCACGGAAAAGGCTGGCCTGCTACGTTCCGGCTGGGCCTCCGCTGTCTGTCTGGGTGATTACAACAACGATGGTCACGACGATTTGTTTCTCACTTACTGGGGGCAGAATGTTCTTTACCGCAACAATGGAGACGGTACCTTTACCGATGTCACGGCAAAAGCCGGGTTACTGAATCCCACTCGCCGCTGGGGTGCTGGCTGCACTTTTCTTGACTACAATCGCGATGGCTACCTTGACCTATTCGTTTCTAACTATGTGGATTTCGATCCGGCCAAAGTGGCCAAGCCCGGTGGCAGCACTTACTGTAACTGGAAAGGCATTCCAGTAAACTGTGGCCCTCGCGGATTGCCCCATGGCACTCACTCCCTTTACCGAAACAATGGCAACGGTACGTTCACCGATGTTTCCATCCCCTCTGGCATCGCCAAAGGACGAGGCAGCTATGGCATGACTGCGGTCTCTGCCGATTTTAATAACGACGGCTGGCCGGACATTTACGTGGCCTGCGATTCCACCCCTAGCTTTCTCTTCCGCAACAATAAAAACGGCACGTTCAGTGAAATCGCTCTGGAAAGTGGCGTGGCCCTTAACGATGATGGAATGGAGCAAGCGGGCATGGGTCTGGGCATTGGCGATTACGATCTTTCCGGTAGTCTGGATATCTTCAAGACGCACTTCGCCGACGATACCAACGTCCTTTACCGCAACGATGGCAAAGGCAACTTCGAGGACGCCACCATTAAATCGGGCCTGGGTGTGGAAACGCGTTTTGTTGGTTGGGGTGCTGGCATAGTTGATTTGGATAACGACGGCTACCCCGACCTGTTCTATGTCACTGGCAATGTCTATCCGGAAATTGAAAAGAAACTCCCAAGCTACCCCTACAAAACTCCGCGCCTGATCTTTCGGAACCTGGGCAATGGCACCTTTGAAGAACTGATCAATTTGGGTGGGCCGGCCATGGCTGAAGTGCATTCCAGCCGAGGTTGCGCCTTCGGAGATTTTGACAACGATGGCGATTTGGACGTTCTCATTCTCAACATGGGGGAACCACCGTCGCTACTTCGAAACGATCTTAAAACTGCCCATCATTGGTTGAAAGTGAAGTTGGAAGGAACGGTTTCCAACCGCACCGCTATTGGGGCTCGGGTCATTGCTACCTACGGGGGACATCGTCAGGCGCAGGAGGTTTTAAGCCAATCCAGCTTCTACTCTGTCAACGATCTGCGCTTGCACTTCGGCTTAGGTCCTGCGACCAACGCTGCATTGGAGGTGCGTTGGCCCAATGGCCGTACTGAGAATTTCGCTAGCGTACCTGCCGACCGGCTGATCCGCATTAAAGAAGGCCTGGGCATTGTCAGCGCGGATCCTCTGCCTGGGCGTTAACTTCCTGCCGCGTCACATCGCGCCGAGGTGCCGTTAGCGGTTGGCCGTCCCCTTTCATTTGACGTAGTCGACGAAACTCTGCCAGCGCCCTTTGCTGACTCGCTGCATCACCTGCGGCCCGATATACTTGCGCCAAATGAAAGTGTGGAATTTCATCCTGAGGATCCAGCAACGCAGCCTTCTTCAAATGCGCTAGTGCCTCGGCTGGTTTTCCAAGTGCGATCAAGGTTCGTCCCAGCCCCACACGCGCTTCCTGAAACTCCCCATCTGTTGTCACTGACTGGGCGAAGAATTCACGCGCTGCACCTAGTCTTCCAGCTTTCCGTTCAATCTCACCGGCCTCATAGGCGGCGTTGGCGTTGCTCGGGTCAGCGTTCAATTCTTCGCCAAATTCTTTGCGAGCCTCGGCGTCATCTTTCGCCGCTAACAGAACACGCCCTAAGCGATAGTGCATTCCAGTTCGACCTGGTTCCACGCGCATCACTTCACGATATTCACCAGCGGCCAGGGCAAAGTTACCCTCTGCCTCATGCGCTTCCCCAGCCGCTAAATGCCGCCATCCAGAATCAGGGGCCACCGCCGCCAATTGCCGCATGGCTAAATACGCAAAGTTACCGAACAAGCGTCCGGTGTGATACAGCACCTCAGCATCTTGCGGATAGAGTCGGAACAGTTCCAGTGAAACTTCCATGGCTTGGCTATCTTTGCGTAGCGCCGTTAAACTGCGCTGAAATTGCAGCCCAGCCATGCGCTTCAACACTGGGTCAACACTTTTCCGAAAGCCTTTTTCAAGCCCGATCATCGCTTCCGCATGACGACCCAATTCCGCCAGTGACATAGCGAGTAACACATCAAGATTAGGCAGCCCTGGCTTCAGTTTCAGCGCCTGACGAAGCACTGGGACAGCCTTTTCATACTTGCGTTGTTGATAGTAAATCACACCCAGTGTGGCTTGAATTTCCGCAGTGACTGGGTCCAACTGTCGTAATTTTTCGTAGGAAGCTTCCGCTTCGGCGTAACGGCCTTCAGCCAGGGCTCGCTGGCCTTCCTCAACATACTTGCGCAGCACGGCTGGGTCTGCCGGACCTTGACCCTGCAGCGTGACACTCGCTAATAGGAACGCCACTAGCAAATAGAGTTTTGTTGTGCTGTTGTTCACAAGTACGTTTACCTTACCTTAAAACAGAAAGGGCTCGCCACGTGGCGAGCCCTTTCTTCACAACATCAATCAATTACTAGAATACAAACTTCAAACCAAGTTGGTTGATTCTACCGGCCCTGGCCGATGTTATCTGTCCAAACTGCGGTGAAGTCATGTCGATCACTGGTCTGCCCCACTGCGTATGGTTGAAGCTATTGAACGATTCAAGCCGGAACTGCAGTGAAACGCGCTCTACTAACTGGAAATTCTTAAACGCTGAAAGATCAAAGTTGTTGATCCCTGGTGCGCGAAGAATGTTGCGTCCTGAATTGCCCAGCACTCCGGGGGCTGGTTGTTGAAACGCCTTGGTATTAAACCACTGTGCAATTGTCTGGGAAAATCCGCTACGTGGATCGCCCACCAAATTCGCCCGGTTGGAGAAGTTGTCGAGTAAGCCGCCTGCATCCTGCGCAAAAATCGGATAGGGGAAGCCCCGTTGCATGGTTACAATACCGTTCACCTGCCAGCCGCCTACGGCTAGGTTTGCAACCTTGCTGACGTTAGCCAAATACTTTCCGCCACGGCCTAACGGCACCGTGTACACAAAGCTGTTGACTAGCCGATGGTCTACGTTGAAATCAGAAAGACCCCGATCCCGACGTACATCGTGGTTGTCAAGAAATCCTTGCCAACCGGTATTTGCGCTACCAATGCCCGCCGCGGCGGACTTATTATCAATGCTCTTCGCCCAGGTATATACAGTGGTCAACAGGAAGTTCCCACTGCGATGTTCCAACTTCACATTGCCTGAGTTGTAGTTTGAATTCCCGCTCCAATCACTGTTGATGTAGACTCCAAACTGGCTATAGGGCCGTCGTGAAAGTACGGTCCCAGGGTTAGCCGGATTTACTGGAGGCAGCGCCTGCGCTATGTTGCGACGCATAAGAAGGTTGGTTCCCTTGTTGCCAAGGTAGTTCACTTCCAGCGTTGTATTTGGCGTCAACTGACGTTGAATGGACAAGCTCCACTGTTGTACATAAGGGTTGCGTGGCCTTTCCGAAATGATTACTGCAATGAAGCTGTTGGCAGCGGCAGTAACTGGTCCGGGATTGCTGAACGACGGAAATAACGAATCGGTAGTTTGTAACTTGGCCACCTGCCCGACGCTCTGCGTAAAGCTGCCGCGACTTACATAGGGGTAGATATCGGCTGATCCGTCAATTTCGCGACCTTCGGCAGAATCAAAGAAAATGCCATAACCGCCCCTGATAACGGTCTTGTCTCCGCCCACTGGACGCCAGGCAAAGCCCAGCCGTGGTGCAAACGGTGTCTTCTGCGCATCGGCAGGAGTGCTTCTTCCGCAATAGCGATAGAAACCATTGCCTGCTGGGGCAATTCCTTTGTCAACCAACGTAGCATCTGCAATGCACATGCCACCTTTGGGATTGGTTACATCCAGCCATCCCATGCGGTTGTTGGTTTCATTGGGCATGGTCCGGAAATCCCAACGCAATCCCAAATTCAAAGTTAAATTCTTAGTTACCTTCCAGTCATCCTGCGCATAGGGCGCAAAATACTGGAAATTGAATTGCCGTGGATTTCCCGATTGACCTGTAACCGCAAACGGTGCAGGTTGGAACAGTGCCGCGTTTTGGTAATATCCCAGCAGCATGTCAGCAACCGGGTTGCCCGAAAAGAATCCCTGGTAGGTGAAATTTCCCAGGAAATTATTCGCCAAATCGCGATTCAAACTCCAACGGCGATAATTGATGCCGGTTGTAATCGTATGGCTACCTTTGACGATAGTGGTGGAATTGCTGAGATCCCACATGGGTTGAAAGCTAGCCTGGTAGGCGTTTACAGCTCCACCCACACCGGAATAGCCGGTCATGCCCATGCTTGGCCAAGTGCGCGCAGTATCGGAAAGGTTGGCGAAGACACCGGTCAAAGCGATGGCATCCACAGCACTCTGTGGGGCAGAAACACCGAACTGATTTGCCGTTGCATCCAACTTCCCAATGCGGAATTGGTTCACAACATGGGGTCCAAGCGTGATGGAATGACTTACTTGCCAGTTAGTGCTTTCCTGGTTGAAGAAGGTACGTCCATTTGAAGTGATATTCCCGTTGGCAGTGTTCTCAAATTTGACCAACGAACCACGGGCAAACACATTTCCGAATTTTCCAAGTGATTGATCCATTCGGTAAGTTTGTTGATTCTGAGTTGTCGGCGCTGGCAAGGTTGCCCGATAGTTTCCTTGGGCAAGGCTGATGTTCGCCACTGGCCAGAAGTTTGCTGCTACCACCACTTTCGACAGGCGGGCAAAGCGCGAGGAGGGAACTGTATTTCCAGGGAATGGGATGCCACTCAGAGGATCTGTAATCGGCGAAGTGAAGTTGCCAGCTAGAAGCGACGGACTGGGAACATTGCCGAAAAAGTCGGTACCTTGGCGAAGGCGCAGCCCTTCATAATTAACGAGCCAGAACGTCTTGTTCTTCCCGTTATAAAGTTTCGGTATCAGAACCGGACCACCCACCACAAATCCTGGTTGATTCTGGCGCAAGGGAGGGATGGCTCCTTGAAAATAGCTCCGCGAGTCAAGGGCGTTGTTGCGTAGGAACCAGAAGACGGTTCCGTGAAGGTCGTTCGTTCCGCTCTTGCTAATAATGTTCACTTGATTTGCGCTGAACCCGTATTCAGCCGAATAAGTAGAGGTTTGTTGTTTGAATTCCTGAATGGCGTCAACTGAAAGTACAACCGCCGGAGTTCCCAGAGCTGTATCGGTATTTGAGGTTCCGTCCAACATGTAGTTGTTCGATGTGGGACGACTGCCATTAATGCTGATCGCATTGCCAGCACCTTGACGCATACCACCCTGTTCCCCAGAAGTTTCCACCGCACCAGCACCTAGAAACAGCAACTGCAAAAAATTGCGTCCATTCAAAGGTAGCTGACTCACTTGCCGCTGACTTACTACCTGACCTACGGAAGCACTTTCCGTATCAATAGATGTGGCCGATTCCCTAACGTTCACTGTCTCGGTCACTTCGCCCACTTGCATCTCAATATCGATGCGGGCCACTTGATCTACGTTCAAAGAGATATCGGTGCGCTTGGAACTTCGAAATCCCTTTTGGTCTACCGTCACGCTATACACACTGACCGGGAGAAGCGGAAACGAAAAGGCCCCCGTCTCATTGGTAGTTGAACGTCGGGATTGCCCAGTCAATTGACTGCTTAGGGAAACAGCGGCCCCGGAAATCACAGCTCCTGACGAATCTTTTACGGTACCGGTGATTTGGCCACTAGCAGATTGCGCATGAAGCGCACTACTAAGGCTGAAAAGATACAACGCGGCAGATAGCCTCAACATAGAAGTCTTCAAGTATTTCTCCTAATTACTTACATTCAAACATGGACGTACAATCGGAACAGCAGAACGAAACTCGCGTCGCAAACTAGTCATCATTCTGACATGTCAGAGTGTTGGTATTGTTTCACGCATTTCAACGAGAGTCAACGCTTACTTTCTTGCTGACGGATTTTTAATGGGTACTTGCTGCAAGAAGTTGGAGGGTATCGGCGATTTTATTGATCTTGGGTAACCAAACTTACTCCAGCTTCTGATCCAAGAACGCCAAATAGGCCGCGATTAAGCGGTAACTCTGA
>JANMWO010000367.1:0-4480 GCA_031394025.1 Acidobacteriota bacterium | reverse complement strand
GGGTTGGGTATCGCGTGAGGCATTTGACTTCAAGCCCGGGGCCGAAACATTTGCCACTGGGTCGCTTCGTTATTTGGAAGCGCAAAATATTGAACTTGTGAGGAATGGATGAATCGAGTCGTTGTTACCGGGGGAGCCGGTTTTATTGGATCGGGGCTTGTTCGAGCCCTATTAGCCGATGGCGCAAAAGAAGTCGCCGTTGTCGACAATCTGCTAAGTGGTAAAGAAGAGAATTTGACCGAGGTTCGCGATCGTGTGGAGTTCCACAAGTCCGACATCCGCGATTACGACACCATGCGCAAAGTGTTCGAAGGCACCGATGTTGTGTTTCACCTGGCTGCCATTCCGTCGGTACCGCGGTCCATCATTGAACCAATTCCATCGCATGATGTGAATATCAACGGCACATTTTCTGTGTATCGCGCCGCTGCAGATGCAAAGGTCGGACGCGTGGTTTATGCCGCCTCCAGTTCTGCGTATGGCGATACTTTGGTATTGCCGAAGACCGAAAGCATGCTGCCCCGGCCTAAGTCGCCGTATGCATTGCAGAAACTTTTAGGCGAATACTACGGCAGTGTGTTCCATTCCTGTTTCGGATTAGAAGCCGTTGCTCTGCGATTTTTCAACGTTTTTGGACCCCGTCAGGATCCTTCCAGCGCCTATTCTGGAGTGCTCAGCCTGTTCATGAAATGCCTGATTGAAAGGTCCACCCCTTTAATTCACGGAGACGGCGAACAATCGCGCGATTTCACCTACGTAGATGACGTTGCCGGTCTGCTGATTAAGGCGGCCAAAGCCCAAGGCGTGGCTGGAAATGTCTATAACGCTGGCAATGGCAACCGTTATACGCTGAATTTCATCTGGGAAGAGCTCCAAAAAATTGAAGGCGTGAGCATTCCCGCGAAATACGGACCACCACGCGAAGGCGATGTTCGAGATTCCCAAGCCGATACCGCTTTGGCCGTAAAAGAGTTGGGACATAGTCCGCAGTTCCCCATCGACAAGGCTTTGCGGCTTACTCTGGACTGGTACAAACTGTCTTTACAGAACGCTTGAGGGTACTGCTGATAGGGACTTTAACTCCAGCGTTGGTTCGGCGGTGGGGGCAGGTGCAAGTTGCAAGGCTTCGATTCGGATCAATTTACCTGGATTGAGATGGCGGGCAATCCCTGGTTCCAGCGGGGACAAGAGGAATTTTTGGTTCGTCCCCTCCACGGTAAATGACCATATCCCTTGATCTTGCGATGCTCGCCCCAGGGCCGAGATTACGGCTTCTTTAGGGGTGAAACCCACCCCTTTGATTTCGTCCCGAATGCGCTCCAGGCGAATGGTATTTCCTTGGGAAAGTTGCAGGATGGCCAAGTTTTTTTCTGGCTTCAACTCTGCCGATTGAACACCGCGCATTCGCTTTAGCTTCGTTTCCAGCCCGGTGACGCAAGAAGCGCAATCCATCCCTGAAATGGTGATGTTGAGGCTAAGAATTTCGCCGTGCAAGGCGAAAGCGCCTGAATAAAGCAACAACAAGGCCCGAAAGCTGCTAAGAATCTTCACGGTCTGATTTTGACACAGTTCGGGCCATCACGATGAGCAGCTCGCCAGTGTTGGCGCACTTGCACGGCGACATCGGGACGCGTGGATCGGCATTCCCGGTTGCGACAGCTACCGCTCCCTCGCGGTCACGGCTCGGTATCAAATATTCCTTATTTGGTTAAAGCTTTCAGTGCCTCAGCCTTGCGTTTTTCCTCATCGGATGGCTGAGATAGACCCAACGCCTGCAATGTATCAGCACGTTTCTTAGCCGCGTCTTCAGGTTTCAGTAACGGAGCCGCTTCGGTGCCATCCACACGCTTGGTTAGGCCCTGCTTAAGTCCTGGGACGGCGACCAGGACTTTCGGCTCTGGCTTGACAACTGGTTTGTTCCACAGGAAAAATTTCATTTCCTTTTGTACTTCCGGTGCTCCAGAAATACGCGGAGCTGCTTGCGATCTGGCAGATGAGGAAATCAGATAGGAACCCACAAAACTGATGACCACGGCAGCGGCTACACCAATCAGCATGCGACGACGGTTTTGGCTGCCGACTTCTTCCGCGCTGACAATGTTAATGCTGCCTTCATCGTAACTTTTGCTGGCCTGTGCCCAAAGAATGGGGACTTCATCCTCACCCCCAGGGCGCTCCAATTGTTGGAACAACTTCGAGGTTTGTAAATAGATCAGGTAATCTTTTTCGGCAATGGAAGGATCAGCCAGAATATCGGGGAACGTGTTTTCCGCAGTCACAATGGCGCTGCCCCAGGGCGCAAAAGAAGCGGTAGGGGACAGACGTGCCGCACCGAAACCGTCCACTCCATGGGTGCCGCTGGAAATCGACGTAGTAGTCAGGTGCTCCCAGCCAGTAGGTCCGTTCAACTGCTTTCGCAACAACCAACACAAGAGCGGAATTTGTTCCTTCGATTTTTCCACAAGTGCCGGGTCCACCATGGAATCCAGCAGGTTCACGTTCAAGTATTCCACGTAAACGGAAGGCTTTCCCTGGTTGCTCATTTGAAGATAAAGACAGATCACCCCGTCAGGATAGTGCTTGGCTTTTTCCACTGCGACGGACAATTCCTGCGTTGCTTCCGAACGGTTCCGCATAATCTGCGGCCACTGGGAAATTGCCGCCAATCGGAGGTTGTCCAGTTCTGCGCGATACAGCGATTGCCCTGTGGTGACCCCCACCTGAATCAATTTTCCGGGAGCCCGGAGGTAAGTTATTCCTTTGTTATGCATCAGTAATGGTCCTAATTTATGGGCTTAAAGTTGACTTCAACGATGGTGGAAGATTGCACCGGCTTCCCATCCAGCTTGGCCGGCGTGTACTTCCAGCGGCGTATGGAATCTTCGGCTGCGGCAGTCAGTACGGGATGGCCACTGAGCGCCTTCACTTTGGTCACCAGTCCCTTATCGTCAATGTTCACTTCGCAACGAACGGTACCCGATATTTTTTCGCGCTTGGCCAAAGCCGGATACATCGTATCCTCGCGCTTCAGCAATGTTGCCTGGATAATGGACTTGGTAATCGATTGAATTGGCGGCTTGATCTCAGCTTGAGGATTCGGTTGAATGGCTGGTGGAGCCACCGCCGATAGCTGTAGTGTCGGCAACACTAACTGGGGCTGAGGCTTGATTTCTTCTGACGGTGGCAGTTGCCGGAGTAGCAACACTCCCAGCAGACTTCGATTCCCACCGGCGTTCTCAATGGTTTTGGCACTGTCCTGGCTCAGGGTAAAGGCAATTCCTCTTTTTTCGACAATTTTTTCCAGGATCGCCGGGCCGACCCCGCCCTTTAGATGATTCACCAAATCGTCCTGCGTCAGTGGTCCACCCGTGGATAGCTGCGCTACTTGAGCCGCTTCCAATTCCGCAGCACTGGGCTTCGGAGGCTCTGGGGCGCGGTAATTATTGGCAATTGCTTCCACCACCGACCGTTCCAAACCAGACTTCAGCAAATTGGAACGCTCATCGTCCGACAGTTTGAAATCGACTCCTAGCGAGCTCACATAGCTCGAAAGTTCCTGGTTCGACAAGCCTCCAATCTGGACGGCTTTGAAAAGACCTTCTTTGGAGATTGGGCGCTGAGACTGGCTCTGTGCCCGCTCCGGGTAGACCAGCAGCAAGCTGATGGCCAGGATGGCAAGGGTTGAGGTGATGCTATTCCGCTGCAATTGTTTTGGGTTCATTTTCTAGTACCACTTTGGGCTATGACTGAACTATAAAGCACATGTGGCGCAGCATCAATCCAGTCTTTAACCGTAGTCCATCGTTCGCTGTGCCATAAGTCTAGGTAAGGCTAGGTGCTTATCCTTAGCGGCGTGATACTATGCTTTTCATATATGCGCAAATTTTTCTCTCTATTGCTCTTCCTGCAAATGCTTGCCTATTCGCAAGCAGATTTTTATTTGAAATCCGGTGACGTCGTCGTTTTTTACGGAGACAGCATCACCGATCAAAAAATGTATACCGTTCTGGTAGAAACTTATGTCCGGACTCGTTTTCCACGACTGAATGTCAAGTTCATCCACTCCGGCTGGGGTGGCGATACAGTGAACGGCGGTGGCGGTGGTGGAATTGATGAACGCCTGAAACGTGACGTCATCCGCTACAAGCCCACCGTCATGACCATCATGCTGGGAATGAACGATGGCCGCTATCGAGCTTTTGATCAGGCAGTATTCGATACTTATGCCAAGGGCTACGATCATTTATTGGATGTCATGAAAAAAGCCTCGCCGGAACTGCGGCTCACCTTGATTCAGCCATCCCCTTACGATGACGTCACCCGTGCCCCAAGTTTCGTCGGAGGCTACAATGCCGTCCTGCTGCGTTATAGTGATCACCTCAAAACCGTCGCCGAAAAAACTGGGGCCACCGTTGCCGATCTCAACAGACCCTTGGTAGCCGTGCTGGAGAAAGCCAAATTGACCGATGAAAAAGGAGCC
>JANMWO010000325.1:0-1639 GCA_031394025.1 Acidobacteriota bacterium | reverse complement strand
GTGCCCCGTAGGAGGCAAGCGCATACCCGCCAACAATCAGGCAGTCAACCCGGTTTGAGTTGAGGCGACTTGAGTTCAGTAACGCGGCAAACTCTTTGAAGTCTTCGTTCAGCATCCGGCCCCCACATTTGCTGGCGCAACTGCTCCACAGCGGCCAGCCGCGCCGCCACCGGCTGCGACAGCCAAAATTGCAAGTCACCCGGTGCCTTGCCGCCCGCAGGATGCAGGGATGTCTTCTGAACGACGCGTTGCATGGCCATGCGCCTATTGTCGGGGATTTTGAAACCACGTTGCCATCGAGAACAATCATTCAAGGCGCGCAGACTTGACCGGGCGCGGGTCACGTTTCAGGTCAAGCGCCACATCGATATCCACACCGCGCAGGCTGCGGCCAATCTCGGCCAGGGCAGAGCCCAACCCAACTTTGGGGGCCATCACCGCCTCCAGAATGAAGCGAACTTCAGCCTCGATGCTGCGCCCTTGCTGGGTGGCCCGCAGTTTGAGTGCGCAGTGTGTGGATTCGGGGAAGTTTCTGATGGTGATGGATGGCATGGAGATCGCTTTCTATTTGCCGTCAAAGCTGGTTGTCATTGTCAGCAGCCTTGGGCTCAAGCCTGGCGCTATTTTTATAATAGCTGCTTATGCAATATGAACGAGGGATACGGCCATAAATCAATGTCAACACGGCTTGCCATGACGTGCCGCAAAGTCAAAGATCGTGGAAAAAGCGAAACAGCCGCAAAATGGACGCCAATCAGCCAACCTGGCACACTACTGCATTCAAGCATAAAGGAGCTCCAAACATGCCCGAATCCCGAATTCCCATTCTTGCCGGCTCTTCAAAAAGTGCTGCATCAGCCTGGCTATCCGCGTTGCACACGAAAGGGCTTCTGTTCTGCCTGGACGACCAGCCAGAAGACATAGTGACCATTGCAGATGGATCACGGACGTTCACCGATAACGAAGCAAAGGAAGTTACTGGGGTCCTGAATACGCTCTTCGCAAAGCATGGCGAGGAGCTTCATGGACTGGCATTTGAAGTCTTGAGCAAGACTTTTCACACCCGGACGGAACGGAAAGCCTTCAAGACAATGTATGGCTGATGTTGTTGATGCAGCAACCCGAAGCCGCATGATGTCAAAAATCCGCAGCCAGGACACCAAGCCAGAACTTTTAGTCCGTCGTCATCTGCATGCCCGTGGCCTGCGCTACATTCTGGGCGGCGCGGGCTTGCCTGGACGGCCAGACCTTGTTTTTCCAAGATGGAAAGTGGCAGTATTCGTACACGGCTGCTTCTGGCACTGGCACGCCTGCCACCTCTCACGGCTCCCGGCGAGCAATCGCAAGTTTTGGCGTGCAAAGTTGAATATCAACCAGACCCGAGACGCCGTTTCATTGCTTTCGCTGCTGTCTGCTGGTTGGCGCGTCGCCACTATTTGGGAATGTTCGCTTCGTGGCACGGTTGCATTACAGCAGCTAAACCGAAAGATGGATTTAGTGAGTAACTGGATCAAAAGCCCTCGAACCCGCAAGCGTGTACTTGAGCTCCCTGCGTACACGGCTTGACGGAGATTTTTATCAATGCCTTTTGATGTGATTGACCTGTTCGCGGGGCCGGGGGGACTGGGTGAGGGATTTG
>JANMWO010000317.1:0-15198 GCA_031394025.1 Acidobacteriota bacterium | reverse complement strand
CAAAAAGATAGCCGAACCTGGAATTGCCGCAAAAGCGATTGCTAAAATGGGCACCTATTCCTACACGCTGTACCTATGGCATGTGCCCATGGCCATGCTGTTTTCCGGCATTGCCGCACGCTTCGGAATCGTAAATCAGTACGCCTTACACGCTGTCTATTTCATGGCTACCATTGCCCTTGGCGTAGGCTCCGCCGAACTGGTTGAGATCCCGATTTTGAGGATGCGCGAGCGCCTGTTTCCCTTAACGATTACGAATCCAACAGAATCTTTAGCGTGCCTCGCGTCCCAGCTTGACGGAACGCTTCAGTCGCCTGGGCCAGCGGAAATCGTCCATGAATCATCTCTTCCACATGAATCTTCCCCCGCCGTAACAGGTCCAAGGCAGGTTTAAATCGCCCGCAACGCGAGCCAATCAAGGTGATCTCATTCACAATCACCGGCGCTGTGTCGATACTCACCAACCCCGCAACCGTGCTCTTCAGAATCAGTGTTCCGCGAGGCCGGGTCATGGCAATGGCGGAACGTAATCCTTCCGCTGAACCGGTAGCGTCAACCACAAAATCGTAGGCCGCAACGGGCAGTGCACCGTTCACCATCTCGCCAATCACTCCAGCTTTTTCAGAAATTACCAGTTTGTTCTTGTGCCGCCCAAACTGATGGACCTTGGCCCCATGCACCGCCAACACCTGCGCGATCAGGATTCCCAATTTGCCATCTCCCAATACCGCAACGGCTGTTCCTTTGGGTATGCGAACTTGTTCTAAAATCTCGCAGGCGGCGGCGATTGGCTCAGTGAAAACAGCATGATCCGTGGTCACCCCCGTCGGCACTTCCAGCAGATTGATTTCCGGTAGCGTGAAGAACTCGCGGAACGCGCCAGGGTGCTTCACAATTCCTAACACCGTCCGATTAGGGCAATGCCGACCCAGCCCACGGGCACACCAATCACAATGACCACAAGCTAAATTGATTTCGCCCACCACCCGTTTGCCAATCCATTGCGGCGATTCGGCGGCCACCACTTCGGCCACAAATTCATGCCCAGGCGTCCCGCTGAAACCGTAATACCCGCGCTGCAATTCCAGATCGGTATTGCAAATGCCACCACACAGCAACCGCAGCAGCGCATGACCTTTTGGCCGTCGCGGTTTGGCCTGCTGCCGCACGCTCACTTCACCAGCTTCCACATGAACAGAAATCATCTATGTCATGTTAGCGTCATGTTAGAGTTTTTGCATGGGATAATTGAAGGATTCATGTCCTCAGTCCTTGTCTGTTTCAACCCCGCCTGCCGCACCAAGTTCGCTGTGACCGAAGTGATCTACAACTGCCCCAAGTGCGGCGGATTGCTGGAGGCTACCAAACCAGAGCTCACACTTTCACCAGTTCAACTGAAAAAAGTTTGGCGGGAACGGCGCATGAACAATACGCCCATTGACCAGAGTGGTGTTTGGCGCTATCGCGAATTCATCAACTTTCTGGATTCGGAATCGCACATTGTCACATTACGCGAAGGGAATACGCCGCTGCTGGCGTCGCCCAAAGCTGCCCGCTACGCAGGTCTTGACCAAATAGTATTCAAACACCAGGGCTTTAACCCAACCGGATCGTTTAAGGATAACGGGATGACCTGCGGTGTCTCCCAAGCCATGCGTCTGAACATGCGGCGAGTTGCTTGCGTGTCCACTGGCAATACTTCCGCTTCTATGGCCGCTTACGCCAGCGCTGCCGGACTTGACCCCATTATCTTCATCCCCAACGGAAATATTTCCTACGGTAAGTTGGCCCAAGCTTTGGAATATGGCGCGAAAACGTTTCAGGTAGATGCCAATTTCGATCAGATTCTGGCCTTGGTTCGCACCTTGGCCGAAAAACTCGGGATCTACTTGCTGAATTCCATCAACCCGTTTCGCATTGAAGGCCAGAAAACCATCATGGTGGAACTGATGGATCAGCGCGATTGGAAAGTCCCCGATTGGGTGGTCTTACCTGGCGGCAACCTGGGGAATGTTTCGGCTTTTGGAAAAGCTTTGCGAGAGATGCTGGAACTGGGCTTTATTGACAAGCTGCCCCGTTTGGCCGTCATTCAGGCAGCCGATTCGGCACCGTTTTACACTTTTATGCAAGACGGTGGCAAAGGTGAATTCCATAGTGTGACCAAACCGGAAACATTGGCCACGGCCATCAAGATCGGTGATCCAATTTCCTGGCCCAAAGCGCTTCTTGAAGTCACCTCAACTGGGGGCGTGGTGGAATCGGTTACGGAACAGGAAATCGCCGATGCCAAGGCTCAAATTGGAGCGGCAGGCATTGGTTGTGAACCGGCCTCCGCAGCGACGCTAGCGGGCATCAAAAAGCTGATTGCCGCCGGGGTCATGAAGCAGGATGCCGATGTTGTGGCTGTGCTTACCGGCAACGTCTTGAAGGATCCAGATTACATTTACAAGTATCATACCGGCGCCTTGGATAGTCCTCATGGAAAGCGGTTGCTTTCGACCTATGGCAACAAGCCGATTGTGGTCCCGAACGATCCAGATAAGATCGCTGCGTTACTCAACTAACACTTGAAGTATTTACGGCAAACCAAAGCAAATAATGTTCGGACCAGCCACGCTTACGACAAACTGCTTGCCCCCCACTGCGAATGTCATCGGCGACGCCTTCATATAAACATTGGTTGGAAAATGCCATAAAGTTTTCCCTGTTCGCTCATCGGCAGCGGCAAAAGTACCGTTAGGATCGCCGTAAAAAAGCAGCCCTCCGGCAGTGCCCATCACCCCTGGCCAAGTCTTTGGAAACATGGCTCCAACAAACGGAATTTCCCAAGCCAATGCACCGCTATCAATGTGGATTGCCCGCAAGAACTTTTGCGGCGGCTCCACCAGTTGATCCTTCCAGCTTCCACCACGACGTGCCCGGCACTGCTCCAGGGTAAGGACATAAAACAGTCGAGTTACGGGACTGTAAGCCACTGAATCCCAGTTGGCAGCATCGGAAGGACAATCAAAGGGAGTAGTGTCAACTGGAGGAGGCAATGGCCTACCATCCGGGTCGATTCCCTGAGTCCAAGTCAGGCGCTTGGCGAACGGCTTTGACAATAACACTTTGCCATTGGTGCGATCCAAAACATAGAAGAATCCGTTTCGATCAGCATGCAGTAATAGTTTGCGAAATTTCCCTTGATACTGTGTGTCCACCAAAACTGGTGGTTCTGTAGCATCCCAATCATGAACATCATGCGGAGTAAATTGAAAGTGCCACTTTAACTTACCAGTAGCCGGATCTAATGCCAGAATGCAGTTCGTGAACAGGTTATCACCGGGTCGATCCTTGTCGTCGGAATCGGGCCAGGGGTTCCCCGTTGGCCAATATAAAGTGTCCAGAATCGGATCATAAGCACCCGTTAACCAGGTCCCGCCACCACCGTAAATTGGCGGTGTGCCTTGCCAGGTTTCGGCACCGGGAGCACCATTCAGGGGGATGGTCCAAATCCGCCAAAGTCTTTCGCCGGTAGACGCTTTATAGGCGGCGAGGAAGCCGCGGATTCCCCGATCACCCCCGGAAACTCCGGCGATAATCATGCCTTTCACCGCCAGTGGGGCCACGGTGGAACCGTATTTTTGGGGCTCATCTGGCATGTAGACATCCCAAATCAGGCTCCCAGTAGTGCGATTCAGCGCGATTAAGCGCGCATTGTCCGTCGTTAAGAACACTTTGTCGTCTAAAATTGCCACCCCACGGTTGGTTCCAAGGGAGGCATCGCCGATCAGACCAGGGGTTCGAGGACGCGAATATTTCCAGAGTTGGCGTCCGGTTACAGCGTCCAAAGCGATTGCCGTGTTGGGACCGGTGACATACATTACGCCGTCGGCAACCAGCGGCGTCATCTCCAGGCCAAAGTGTTCCATGGGGAAAATCCACTTCACAGAAAGCTGTTTCACATTGGAAGTGTTCACTTGTTTTAGAGCACTATAGCGGTTGCCATTTAATGTGCCGTTGTAGGTGGGCCAGTCCCCTTCAAGTGGTTTCTCAATTCGGGAAAACGCGATCCCAGGATTGTTTGAAGGTTGACTTGAAACAGGTGGACCGGCTTTACCCAGGCTACTGAGAAAAGCGACCAGGTCGCGGATCTGATCGGGCGTTCCAGTGACGGGCTTCATCGGGGTTGGTTCTTTACGAATTTCCACGATGTCGCTTTGCTGAAAAGTGGAAAATGTCCCGTCCATGCCCTGCAGTTGGAGGTCGAAATTGGTGCGACCCCGCAGAAAACCACGGGCGGTTTTGCCGCTCTTCAATTGCAAGGAAACCAATTCATAACCTGACGTGATGCGCAGGTTGGGATTCTTGAGCACTTGACGAATTTCGCCAACCGTCAGTTCACTGCCAACGTTGGAAAGGTCTGGCCCAACGGCAGTTCCCCTGCCCTGCACCATGTGGCAACTGTTGCACTGGCCGTTGCCGAAGAAGAATTGACCACCAGCCGCAGCGTCGCCAGGGGCAACCCCTTCAGCTCCAGTTTGGTTAAGAGATCGTACAAAGGCGGCTAAGGCATCCAGTTCCTGGTCAGGAAGGGGGAAGGCGGGCATGCCCGACGCTACAATCCCTTGCTGGATGATTCCCCGAATCTGTGGCGTAGTGCGACCACGCATCTTGCGCGTACCCGCCAGACCGGGACCCATTTCCCTGCCCTCAGCCTCATCCCCATGGCATCCGGAACATTTTTCGACGAACGCTTTGCGGCCTGACTCCAGCACATCTGCGGTTTGCGCCAGCGCGTCGGAACTAGTCAGTAAGAAGGCCAAAGAAAGATTAAGAATGCTTCGCGAACCCATAGAAACCATGGTACTCCCGGAATTCCAGGGTAGGAATAAGCAATCTTGTGGATGTACTAACCATGGGAGTAGACCTTAGCGTGAACAAATTTACTAAAGTCTTTGCAAATTAATGACGATGACACTTTGAATTCAAAATTTAGGAATTGTTCTGGTCCAGTGTTACCGTTCACTTCGGGTAGGTTTCGAGAGCCTGTGAGCGGTTGCGTGGAACCCAGGACTTTACCTTTATACCGTGCTGCTTTGTGTCATCGGCTAACGGGATAAAAACAGAAAGATTTTAGAAGCGGGCGTGCTAAGTGGAGGCGCAAAAAGTGGCTAGTGAGTCGGCGATGAAAACAAGTGTGTTGTTGAGGGAGGTGGTTGCAGCCGCCAAGCTCGGCCAGAAATCCATGGCCCGTAACCTTCTTCGAGAGATCCATGACAAGGAGCCGCTGAATGAGCAGGCCCTGATGTGGTCGGCAGCATTGGCTGAGTCTCCTGAAGAAGCGATGAGCCATTTGGAGCGAGTCCTTGAAATTAACCCAAAGAATACGCAGGCTCTAAATGTTCTTGCTGTTCATCGGCTAAACCGTCCCAAGCGCGATACCACAGCTCCGCCCCCGCCACCACCGCAGCAGCAGGGGAATCCGTATGTCGCTCAACGCCCGTTTAGTGGCCAAGCTAACCTTTCCGTTCCCACCCCCAACGTGCAGGCTCGTTCGTCCGCTGTGACGGAGGAAGCTCCTGTTGTACACGAGCATCATGTTTCTCGTGAGCAGCCAACTTCATACGAACAGAATGGCAGCGAGGATATGGGTCCGAAGCTGGTACGGTTATCGGAAGTTGTGCGCAAGCAGGATTGGCAATGCGCCTTCTGCCGTACGGAATCGGAAGTGCCGCTGGACCGTTGCGGTCTTTGCGGAGGCATTCAGGTATTAGAAGACTTGAGCGCTTTTTCCAGTAACCGTGGTTTGAATGAATCGCTGGTGGAAGAAGCCATTTTAAGAATTCGGCGAGAACTGGCGGCGGAAGAAAGTTTTTCAGGTCAAATGAGTATGGCCAAGGCACTGCTCAACCTAAACCGATCTGCCGAAGCTTTAAGCCACCTGCGCAAGGCGAACGAGTTGCATCCGAACGACGGTGTTTTGAAGCTGGCCGTAAGGACGCTTGAAAATCGCACTCTGGTGATGGCCGTGGACGATAGTTTGACGGTGCGCAAGGTTGTGAATCTGACACTGGAACGAAACGGTTACCGGGTGATTACAGCAGCCGATGGAATGGAAGCGCTGGCGCTATTGAACGACCATACACCGCATCTGATTTTGTTGGACATCACCATGCCGCGGATGGATGGATATCAGGTGTGCAAGGTGATTAAACAGAACCCTTACACGAAGAGCATCCCGGTAGTGATGCTTTCCGGCAACGATGGGTTCTTCGACAAGATGAAGGGCAAGTTGGCCGGGGCCACCGACTATTTAACCAAGCCATTTAAGGAAGACACTTTGCTTGCTTCGTTAAAGAAGTACGTGAAGCCTAGAAAAGATTCGGGTAAGTAACAGCAGTTTCTGTTGAGCGTCTATGTGGGAGTGTTATTCACGATGTCAAAAACTATATTGCTTGTCGACGATAGTCCAAACGAGATGAAACTGATGCAGGCTGCCTTGGCCGACAGCGGTTACATTATCGTCACCGCGACCGACGGGGAGCAGGCAATTGAGCAGGCAATGCAGCATCGGCCGGACCTGGTTCTGCTGGACGTCGTGTTGCCGAAGAAAAATGGATACCAGGTGTGTCGCCATTTGAAAAATACCAGCGAAACCAGCAGCGCAAAAGTGATTCTGGTGACCAGCAAGAATCAGCCGAGTGACCGCTTTTGGGGCATGAAGCAGGGTGCTGACGAATATGTCGTCAAGCCTTACGCCGCCCAGGATTTGCTGGCCACAATTCAACGCGCTTTGTAAAGGATTGAGAATGTCTAACCCGCACGGTGAAACCAATATTGAAGCCCTACCGGTGGCTGAAACGGAAGCAGTGTCCGGGCTGCTATCGATGCTGTTGGAACAATGGGACGACGTGCCAGTGGACGACGTTTCTTTGGAGATTGCTGAAGACATTCCCACTACGCTCGAAATTGTGGCGCTCCCTGGAATTGCCCAATTGAGTGTCAGCATTGAAAATCTCAGCGATGGCCAGCAACAACACGAAGTCGAAGCGGAACTGGACGTGCTTGAGCCAGAATCGCTATCGGAGCTGTTTGCGGCAATCCCCATTCAGGATGAAGATGAACAGCCTGAATTTGTTGCTGCGGTTCCGCAGTCGACATTTGCACTGGAAGATTTCGAGTTGGAAGACTTGGATGAATACTCCTTCGACGAACAGATTCCTGAGGCGTTTGCGGTAGCTGTACCGCTTGAAGAACCAGAACTGGCTGAGGATTCATCGGACGTTGGCGACGAGCTTAGCAACGCTATTTTCGACGTTGATGGCTACGACGATATGCAGTTCTATTGTTTGCCGGCAGCACCGGAACAATCCTCGGAACCCGCAACCTTGCTGGCCACAGAAGAATCGTCATTGGACGACGAAGCACTGGTTGGTGATGACGATCTGCTGGGCTTGTTGTTATCGGGAGTGGCCGTTGGTGTTGCGGAGATGGTGGCGGCTCCTGACGCTGACGCCGTCTCCGCCGTACCCGAACCTCCACCAGCACCAATTAAAGAGCTTGGACCGCCAGAGCGATTTGTGGTGTTCCGTCTGGCTGAAAAGTCTTACGGCATTGCCATGCAAAGAGTTTTGGAAACGGATCGCATGCCACGGGTGACCTTTGTCCCGGGCCTGCCCTCCAGCTTGCGAGGGATTACAAATTTGAGGGGAGATATTCTGCCCATCATTGATTTGCGGCAGTTACTAGGGTGGGGCGAAACCGAGTTAACAGCGGGGAACCGGCTGATTGTAGTGAAGTCCACCGCCGATTCCCAAGTGGGATTGATTGTGGATGCGCTGGGTGGCTTGGGCACTTTTGGGGTAGACCGTTCCGGCGGAGTAGAGCGTTCCGGAAATGCAGTAGAGAACGAATTGCTGAATGGCAGCGGCGAGCACAAAGGCCAACAGGTAAACGTTCTGGACTTGGACAAGGTATTTACAGCAACCGAATTGCAAGAACTAGCAGCCTGACCGTTTGAAGGGACACGCCGGACAAGTGCCGGGAGCAAACAGGTTTAGGTAAAAAAGGATGGAGCACAGATGTTTAGTAATTTGAAGGTGTGGCAAAAGCTGAGCTTGGTGGGCGCGCTGTTGAGCGTGCCGATCATTACGCTGGTTTACTTATTCATTCAGTCGCAGAACAAGCAGATTGCGACAACCACGAATGAACGGGACGGCTTGGAATATGTAACCGCCGTGCGTTCCCTGCTGGAGCAAGTACCGCAGCATAGCGGTGTGGTTAACGGCATTTTGAATGGCGACACAAGCCTGCGGGCGCAGTTGCCAGCCATTGAAAGCCGCATTGACGCCTCCATTGCTTCCGTAGACGCGGTGAACAGCAAGTATGGCGACCGCTTTGGAACCAATGACGTGTGGACCCGCTGGAAGGGCCAATGGCGCGACTTGCAACAGAAGTCCACCCAAATGACGTCTAAAGAATCCTTTGACACCCATGACCGGCTGATGACCGAAGTGATCGGGCTGGTGCAGATGGCGGGCGATAAGTCCGACCTGGTGCTGGATGCCGAACTGGATACCTTCTATCTGGCTGATACTCTGCTTTCGAGATTACCCTGGGCGTCGGCCTACGTCGGCCAACTGCGCGGACTGGGAACGGGGATCGCGGCTAAGGGAAAGTTGACGCAAGAAGACCATGCCCGGCTGATGTTTCTGGTGACACAGATTCAAGGTTCGGTGCAGTCTCTCGATCGCAGTGTGAAATCGGCGGTGCGCTATAATCCTGGCCTCGAAGCAAAGCTGGCTGCTTTGTCGGCCAATGCGGTGACGGCGTCGGACAATTATTTAACGCTAGCCAATAGCGAATTGATCCGTTCGGGGGTGAACATTGACGCTCCGAAATTCTACTCTGCGGGCACCAATACGATTGACGCGCTGTTCCGCTTATATGAAGCGGCGGCCAAAGTGGAAGGCGAAATGCTGGCGGCCCGGGTGGACCGGCTGAACAGCGACAAAACGACGCAGTTATCTTTTGCGATGATCGTGCTGTTGCTGGCGGCCACGGCGGTGTACATTATCAGCCGCGGCATTACGGTGCAAGTGGATGCCATTGGCAAACTGTTTCATCAAATCGGTATCGGCAACTATCAGGCTCGCGTTGAGGTTAAGTCTTCCGATGAATTGGGTGGTATGGCCCGCTCTCTGAATTCAATGCTGGATAATACGCTGGCACTGATTCAAAGTCGCGATGAACGGGACAATATTCAGCAAAGTATTATGAAGCTGTTGGAAGAAGTGGCTGGGGTGGCTAGTGGCGATTTGACGAAGGAAGCGGAAGTAACTGCCGACGTCACCGGGGCCATTGCCGATTCCTTCAACTACATGATTGCCGAATTGCGCCAATTGATTTCTTCGGTCCAAAAGACCACGGCTGACGTTACCCAATCGGCCCAAAGAGTTCAGGCCACTACGGAAGAATTAGCCAGAGGATCAGAATCACAATCGACGCAGATCCTACAGGCTTCGGCGGCGATCCACGATATGACGCAATCCATTCAACAGGTGTCGGAAACGGCAACTACGGCAGCGGGAGTAGCGGAACAGGCGTTAACCAGTGCCCGACTGGGTGCCAATTCGGTGAACAAAACCATTGAAGGGATGAACCAGATTCGCGGTCAGGTGCAGGAAACAGCCAAGCGCATTAAGCGGCTGGGGGAATCGTCGCAGGAGATCGGCGAAATTGTGCAGTTGATTGGCGACATTGCCGATCGGACCTCAATATTGGCGTTGAACGCATCGATTCAAGCGGCAATGGCTGGGGAAGCGGGTAAGGGCTTTGCGGTGGTTGCTGAGGAAGTGGAAGGACTGGCCGAACGGGCTGCCGAATCGACCAAGCGCATTACCACGTTGATCAAATCAGTACAAAGCGACACCAATGAAGCGATCAGCGCAATGGAAGAGACGACGCGGGAAGTGGTGGGCGGATCACAACTGGCCAATGAAGCAGGGCAGAAATTGATGGAGCTGGAACGGGTTTCCCAGAAAATTGCTGACCTGGTGCAATCCATTTCGCGAGCAGCGCAACAACAGGCATCGGGTTCGGAAAACGTGTCGCGCAATGTGACCAATATTTCTCAAGTCACTTTGGAAACAGCACAGGGGGTGCGTGATTCGGCGGGTTCCATCCGACGTTTGGCGGCACTGGCATCGGAGCTGAATCATTCTGTAAGCCGGTTCCGATTGCCGGAAGGTGCAGAACAACCGGTGGGAAATTAGTCTATCCCTGGGCGGGCGTCGGGACGCCCGCTACTTCATGCTGACTGCGGCTTGAGTGCGGCTTTAGTAAATGACGAGTGTTCGATAAATGGAAGCGAGGCCAAGTTTTGGACCAAGAAATATTGGAAGGATTTTTCGAGGAAGCTAAGGGATACTTGCCCGCCATGGAGCAGTTGCTTCAACAAATGGAAGGTATTGAAGACCCCTCGGAATGTTTGAACGAACTCCACCGTCTGGCGCATAGCCTGCGCGGCGCAAGCAACATGGTTGGCATGTCCCAGGTGGGAACTATGGCGCAGAGTGCCGAGGAATTTCTGGACATGGTGCTGGCGGGCGAATCACCCTGGGATGAAGACAGCCGTCTGCTGATCCTGGAATGCGTGGGACAGATACAAACCGCATTCGCCGAGCTTCCTTCCTCCGTAGGACAACAGAAACCCCAGCCAGAGAACGACCAGATCAATTTTGACGAAGATGACAACGGCGATTTACCGCCGGAATTAATCAACGGCTTTATTGAAGAAGCCGAGGGTTTACTCGATTCCATTGGTTTGCGCATGCGCGAGTTGGATTCCGACGGCGATGTGAAGCCTGCATTGCTTGAAATCCGTCGTGGAGTGCACACCATCAAAGGTGCAGCGGGTATGGTTGGCTTTATGGCCATCAACAAGCTGGGCCACCGCATGGAAGATTTGCTGGATCATTTGTATGAAGGTTCCATTGCCTTCAATTCCAGCATCCGAAAACTGTTATTAGGCACCCATGATTTGCTGATTGATCTGGTTGCAGCGCGCGGCCAAATCGGAAATCGACGAGCGATTTTTGAACACCTTTTCCATCAATTTGGAGCAGCCCTGCGGGGAATGCCGTTGGACGAAGCGCCCCTTCCGGTAATGACGGCGCGTAGCGAATCACTCAGCGAAGTGGAAGCACCGCAGGTGGCCGAAGCAGCCGATGCACCGAACTATGTCCGGGTGCCCATTGAACGGCTGGATTCCCTGGTTCGCCTGGTGGGAGAACTATTCGTCAGCCGGTCCATTTTTGAACGACACCTGGCCAACTACACCAAAGAAGTAGATGAACTTGGGCTGAGTCTGGAACGCTTGAAGCGGTTGACTACGCAACTGGAAAACGATCACGCCACTTACTCACCGGGGGCGGTCACAGGGATGAATTATTCCAGCGACAAATCGGAATTCGACGCGCTGGAGTTTGACCGTTACACGCAGTTGCATCTGCTTTCGCGCGATTTGGGAGAAACGGCTAACGACGTCTCCTCCGTCGGCGGGCAGTTGCGTGGATTAATGAATGGGTTTGACGGCTACCTGGGCAAACAGGGTCGGCTCACTTCTGAAGTGCAGGATAAGCTGATGCGCCTGCGCATGGTGCCGCTATCGTCGGTGGCCAACCGGCTGCATCGCACAGTGCGCGTCACCGCTCAAAAACGCGATAAAGATGTGGAACTGATTATTGAAGGTGCTTCCACCGAACTGGATAAGACAGCGCTGGAGCAGTTGACCGGGCCGTTGGAACATCTGTTGCGCAACGCCGTGGATCATGGCATTGAGTCAGTTAAAGATCGCCTGGAAAAGGGTAAGCCAGCTTGTGGACGCATCCGGCTGCGAGCCACTTACGAAGGTACCCAAGTAGTATTGCGGCTGGTAGATGATGGGCGCGGCTTTGATCTGGACAAGATTAAAAAAGCGGCCGTGCGGTTGGACTTAGCTGGGGAAAAAGAAGCCAGCCTACTTTCACCCAGTCAATTGCATGAACTGCTGTTTGTGCAGGGATTCACCACGGCGGAAGAAGTCACCGAAATTTCCGGACGGGGAGTGGGCCTGGATATTGTCCGGTCCAGCGTAGAGGGGTTGAAGGGAACCGTATTCGCTGATTCGCAATCGGGCAACGGAACCACATTCACACTGCGCTTGCCCTTGACGTTGGCCATCACAAAAGTGCTCTTTGTGGAATCGCATCAGCAGCAGTTCGCCATTCCCATTTCAGCAGTGGCGCAGACAGCACGCATCAATCGAAATCAAATTGACGTGGTGGATTACCGCACCGTGGCAAGACTGGACCGGGGCGTTCTACCGGCCTGGTATTTAAGCGAAAGTCTGGGCCTAAAGGAAATGCCATCAGGGGCATCGGAAGCCCGTCAATCGGTGGTTGTGTTGAAGTTGGGCGATCAGGAATATGCCCTATTAGTGGACAAAATCCTGGATTCGCGGGAAGTGATGGTGAAGCCACTTGGCGAACTGCTGAAGCGAGTTCACGGAGTGGCCGGTGCCACTATTCTGGGCGATGGCGGTATTGTTTTAATTCTCAACCCCGCTGATGTGGTGGCCACCCGACAGGAAGGGCGGATCAGCAATTCCCTGCGCAAGATGATTGCCCCGGTGAATGCCCGCAAGGCTCTGGAAGTCCTGATTGTGGATGATTCCTTAAGCGTGCGCAGAGTGATTGCCAACCTGATGAAGAACACCGGCTGGAATGCGACGCAAGCAAAAGATGGCGTGGATGCCTTAGAAATCCTCAGCAAAATGCAGCGCTTGCCCGATGTGGTGTTGACCGATGTGGAAATGCCGCGGATGGATGGCTTTGAATTGGCTGCAACGTTGCGCGGTCGCGAACAGTATGCGCATATTCCGATTATCATGTTGACGTCACGTTCCGGTGATAAACATCGCAACAAAGCAGCGTCTGTGGGGGTCACGGATTATCTGGTGAAGCCTTATCTGGATGAAGTGCTGCTGGGTACGATTAAACGCAGCATTGAAGCGGCGCAGTTGACGGGGAAAGTCGCTTAATTAAGTAATGCCACAAGAGGACCGGCAGGGATGCCGGTTCCACTAGTTGGCGGGAGGAGGAGCAGGCACATCCAGCTCTGGAGCATCGGCGTTGCGGCGGCGGCGGCGGATTGGTCTTGCTTGTTTCACTTCCGGCGGCTTGGCTTTGAGTTGCAAGTCATTTGGAACCGGACCGATGAACCGAGCCCGCTCAATTACAGTGGACTTGCCCACGCGAAATACCTTCACCTGCACTTGCACTTCCCCAGACTGACGGACGAAGGCGTAAGCGCCAAGCTTCAAAGCATCGGCATCCAGCACCTGAAGCGTTTCACTGGCCCCGTCTTTAAAACTGATTTCTCCTGACTTTGCTTCCCATAAACGGACTTGATCCTTATCCCAGCGGATGCGTAATTCCTGATTCTCTTCCATCACCCGCAACCCCAACGTCGGCTTGTGCGTATCTTGATAGTAGAGCAAGCCCAGACGACCAACGAGTCCCAACAATGTTGCGGCAATCGTAAAAAGCAGCGATCCCCAGACCAGCCTACCGGTTCGCGGAGGACGCAATTGCTCACGAGCCATTAGCGGAATTTCACGATGACGATCGATCGCTTGTTGCTGGTCATCTGAATTTGATCTCGGCGCGGATAAATGCGCTGCTGGCCGGGGTAAAACCGTGGTTTCTGCCCGATCTGAATCGGGCATGATGGTAGGCTGCGGCATCAGTTCCCGCCGCTCCCGCTTAGGTCTTTTTTCGAGCGTGGTGGGGAGATTGAATTGCAGGAAACTGGCCTTGCGGCGAATGGGATTAGATCCATCGCGGAAGAAATAGCCAGCTTCCACAGGCTGAAATCGGGAAGGCTTCACTACCAGACAGATTTGCCAGCTTTCGGGAAAATACTTTTCCCAAAGTGCAGACTCGTCATCGCGAATTTCAATTCCTGACCGAGTGTGGGAAATGAACCAGCCTACGGGCTCAAACTGCTGCAACTCGGGATCGGTCTTAGCATCTTCAAGGAGAGTAGTAAATCCAGCCTCATCCTTTGGAGAAAGTTGAAACGAAGGTCCGCTGGCATGCTCGCAGGCAATCGGACGCCAAGCGTCGACGTGAATGGCCGACTCTTGTCGGGAACCAAACAACACGCCGCCCACTTCAATTCCACCGCGAGCTAACCGGAGATGGCCATCAATGGCGAAGTCGCGAATTTGTCGCAACACCGCTTCCACGGCACGAATCTCCAGATCGTATCCCGGCGCTTTCCAACTGTGAAAAGAAAGTTCGTCTGCTTCAGTCACTTGTCATCAATTATAGTAGTCAGTACTACATGTCTATGGCTACTACTAAAAACGCCCTCTACTTTCCTCAATACCGTTACTACGATTTCCTGGTCAACTGTTTTGTGGTGGCATTGCTGATTTCGAATTTGGTTGCCCCGAAACTTACGAAAATCGGACCCTTCGTGTTCAGCGGTGCCCAACTACTTTTCCCACTAACCTATATTTTCGGTGATGTATTTACGGAAGTCTACGGCTACGCAGGTTCGCGTCGTGCCATTTGGACAGGATTCATGGCGCAAGGTCTTCTCGTAACGCTGGGCGCGGTGGTCGTGGCGTTGCCGCCGGCTCCTGGATGGAACGATCAGGAATGTTTTGCTAAGATCTTCGGCATCCTGGGCTTTTTGCCTCGCTTGGCTGTGGCCAGTCTGGTGGCCTATTGGGTGGGGGAATTTGCCAATTCGTTCACCATGGCCAAGGTGAAGTTGCTGACGAATGGTAAACATTTATGGTTGCGCTTTATCGCATCCACTGCCGTGGGGCAGGCGGTGGACACAGTGCTGGTGATCTCTATTGCGTTTGGAGGCAGCATCGATATTTACACGCTGATCAACTTGATGATAGATGGATATGTCATTAAGGTTGCTTATGAAATTCTTGCCACGCCACTTACTTATGCGGTTGTGAACTGGCTGAAGAAAGCGGAAGGGGTGGATCCATTTGATCACAACACCAACTTCAACCCATTTGCCAAGATAATTTAACAGATTCGTGTGGTGGGTCTAGTTACTTGTGGAAAATTGGCAGACAAAGAACAGCTCTCGGGACTACATTTGTTGTTATCAGCGTTCATCGGGCGTCCATCAGCGGCCCAAATT
>JANMWO010000289.1:0-9840 GCA_031394025.1 Acidobacteriota bacterium | reverse complement strand
GACGGGACCGACATCACCGTTCAAGGTCAGGGACTTCACGGGCTGAAGGAATTTGCAGGCATCCTCGACGCCGGTAATTCCGGATCCACCATCCGCATGCTCAGTGGCATTCTCGCCGGGCAACAATTCACTTCGCGCATTCAAGGCGATGAATCGCTGGCCCGCAGACCCATGGCTCGCATCATGAAACCACTGGCCGAAATGGGCGCGGTGATTTCGGCGCGCGAAAGCAGCTACACTCCTCTGGTGATTCAGGGCGGCAAGCTGAAAGCCATCGATTACACTTCCCCGGTGGCCAGCGCGCAAGTGAAAAGTTGCATCTTGTTCGCAGGCCTTTACGCCGACGGTGTGACCACCGTGCGCGAATCCATCAAGACTCGCGATCATAGTGAAATTGCGTTGGAAGGCTTTGGCGCAGAGATCAAAGTGATCGGCAAGAATGTGTCCATCACCGGGGGCAAGCCGCTTACAGGACGCGAACTAACCATTCCTGGTGATCTTTCCTCCGCCGCATTCTTTCTGGTTGCAGCCACCATGGCCAAGCAGGCGCGCGTTTTAATCACTGGCGTGGGCCTCAATCCAACTCGCTCCGCACTACTCGATTTTCTGGTTGGTGGTGGTGCCAATATCAAAATCCAGGACATTCGTTCCGATGGTGGCGAACTGACCGGCGATCTGCTGGTTCAAAATGCAAAATTCCAAGGTGGCTTTGTCGATCGTGACTTGGCTGCTGCCTTGATAGACGAATTGCCCGTGCTAGCCGTGCTGGCCGCTACTAGCGAAAACGGGATGACCGTTCGCGATGCTGCCGAACTTCGTGTGAAGGAAACAGACCGCATCGCAACCGTTGCCGAAAATATGCGTCGCATGGGGATTGAAATTTCTACCTTTGAAGATGGTTTCCATGTTCCTGGCAAGCAGCAGTTTCAGGGTGCTGAAGTGGAATCGTTTGGAGATCATCGCATAGCCATGGCGTTTGCTGTCGCCGGACTTTCCGCCACCGGGCAGACCATAGTTAAGGAAGCCGAAGCAGCTTCAGTATCGTTTCCAGAGTTCTATAATTTGTTGAATCACCTTCGGGGATAAACGATGGGCTTGGCTATCCTGATTTGGATTTTGACTGCCGCCGTCTTCTACCTCTGCATCGACGGAATGTGGTGGTTCCCTGCCCCCATTTCCCAACACGCCTTCAATTTCGACACACACTTTTCCAGGATGCTGTGGGTGGCTGGTGCCATCTTCTTATTGGCGCAAGGCTTGCTGGGTTACGCCATCTTACGATTCCGTGATCAAGGTCACCCTGCCACACACAACGAAGGCAACGCCAGGCTGGAGGTTGTTTGGACCATGGTCACCGCCGTGGTCTTCATCGGCTTTGCGCTGATCGGCAACAAGATTTGGGCAAGTGTCCACCTGGATAAATCTGGCGATGCACCCATCAAAATTGAGGTTCTGGCCAAGCAATTTTCCTGGAATTTTCGTTACCCCGGTCCAGATGGTAAGCTGGGCCGCACCGATGTGAAATTCATCCGCGATTCCGCTGGCAACCCATTTGGCATTGACGCCCAAGACCCCGCAGGCCGCGACGACGTCATCTCCAGCGCCATTCGCGTTCCACGTGGAATCTTAGTGGAACTCACGTTGCGATCTCGCGATGTGATCCATAATTTCTTTGTTCGGGAACTGCGTCTGAAACAGGACATTGTTCCGGGCATGGCAATTCCTTTGCGATTCAAAGCGGATAAAGAAGGTACCTATGAAGTGCCTTGTTCGGAGCTATGCGGATTGGGACATCATCAGATGCGCACTACTCTGATCGTAATGTCCGCTGATGATTTTCAGAATTGGCTGAAGGATGAAGACAGGAAGCCGCGATGAAAATCTTTTCCACTGATCACAAGGTCATCGGCAAACAATACCTCACGCTGGCATTCTTCTCAGTCGTGCTGGGCATTGCGCTGAGCCTCACCATGCGGTTCCACCTGATCCGGCCAGACGCCAAAATAAGTTGGTTCGCCACGCTATGGCCGGTTGGTGCAACAGGCGGCATCATGACCCCCGAACTGTATTTATCGTTGATGACCATTCACGGCACTCTCATGGTTTTCTTCGTACTCAGCACGGCTCCACAAGGCGGCTTTGGGAACTACTTTCTGCCCCTGCAAATCGGTGCGCCGAACATGGCCTTCCCCGTGTTGAGCATGCTTTCTTTTTGGACAACGTTCCTGGCATTGATGGCCCTACTGGCTTCGTTCGCAGTGGAGGGTGGCGCGCCATTAAGTGGCTGGACGGCCTACCCACCGCTATCGGCATTGGGCCAAGTGGCAGGGCCTGGGCAAGGGCTGGGGATGGATTGTTGGATAGTCAGCATCGCACTGTTTTCAATCGCGTCGCTGATGGGGGCCATCAACTTCATCACTACGATATTAGATATGCGCACTGAAGGGATGAACCTGATGCGCATGCCGCTCACCTGCTGGGGTTGGTTCGTAACAGCCATCATCAGCTTGCTGGCTTTCGGTGTGTTGTTGGCTGCGGGCATGCTGCTATTTATGGACCGCAACCTGGGCACCAGCTTCTTCATCCCCGCAGGCTTGGTGGTTAGTGATCAACTGCAAAACCATTCCGGCGGATCGCCCATTTTGTGGCAACACTTGTTCTGGTTCTTTGGCCACCCGGAAGTCTACATCGCCATTTTGCCGGGCATGGGAATTGTCAGCACAGTGCTTTCCGTATTCTCCCGCAAGCCGGTGTTTGGATATCGGGCCATGGTCTATGCAATGTTCGCCATCGCCATACTGGGCTTCTTCGTATGGGGACATCACATGTTCATCAGCGGCATGAGCCCCTATTCCTCCATCGCCTTCAGCCTGATCACCCTGGCCGTTGGTGTTCCTTCTGCCATAAAAACATTTAACTGGCTGGGAACCATTTGGGGCGGCAAAATTCGCTTCACCACTTCCATGCTCTTTGCCCTGGGCTTTGTTTCCGTATTTGTAAGCGGTGGCCTGACTGGCTTGTTCCTTGGACAGCCGGCCATTGATTTGTACTTTCACGACACTTACTTCGTAGTAGGACACTTTCACATGATCATGGGTGTGGCCGCTATCTTCGCCATCTTCAGTGCCATGTACTTTTGGTTCCCCAAAATGTATGGGCGGATGATGAACGATAACCTGGGCCAAGTACATTTTTACCTGACATTCATTGGCGTCTACGCGATTTTCATCCCCATGCATTTTTTGGGAATCCTGGGTGCCCCACGCCGCTATGCCGATTTCAAAGAACTGGAGTTCCTGGCGAAATCGGGAATCTTGCAGAAGATCACAACTTATTCTGCGTACTTCACCGCAGCCGCTCAACTGCTGTTCTTCGGAAATTATTTCTACGCCAAGTGGCGCGGACCGCTGGCCCCAATCAATCCATGGGATGCCACAACGCTGGAATGGACAGAGCCTTCCGAATCGTCTGTGGTGAACCATGCTCCCGACGTCTACTCCTTACCAGGCAAGGAAAAAGACTTCGTCATGCAAACGGACCAATAATGCACAGATCGAAGACTGGCGTTATATTATTACTGATCGCAGTGGGCATGGTGTTCGCATCATTGACGTCGGCAATGGTGGTTCGTCGCGGCTTAGGTGGCGATTGGAAGGCTCTCCCATTGACTGCCCTAAGCGTGGGAAATGTGTTGATTCTGGTGGCATCCAGCGTAGCGTTAGAATTTGCACGACGACAAAAGTCCAGCGCCCTATGGTGGCTCGCTTGTGGCCTGGGCCTGCTGTTCTTATCAGTGCAGCTTGTGGTTTGGCGTGATCTGATGCTTGCCGGATTCACAGTAGCCACCAATCCCTCCAGTAGCTTTTTCTACTTGATCTCCGCCCTGCATGGGGTCCACGCGCTGGGTGGACTGATCGCGCTGGCCACCACCCGTGCCATTGCAGCAACCTGGTATTGGCACGGCATGTCCATCCTTTGGGTTTACCTGATGCTGCTGTTCCAATGGATGCAATAATGCCAGTCACCACCTTCCTGCTGGCCCAATGCGTAATGTGCGCACGCACCGCCGCAGCCCAAAATCTGGAACGTGTGGCCGTGCTTAACCAAGGAATTTTAATCCTCCTCATTCCACCACTGGCCGCTTTTGGGGCCATTTTGCTGATGGCGTGGCGACGCCGTTAGGTCATCCAGCGCCATCTTGCAGCGGCCAAATAGCGTGAAAAGGTCTATTTACGCCACTTTTAAGGCACCAAGATGAAAAAAAGCCCCAAAATAAGCCATATTGCTCATTTATCCTCTTTACAGCACGCGGTAAGTTGGCTTATGATGAGGGTGCTTGTGGTCGAGAGAACATTTTTGCTCTAAAATGTTTTTGGGGCCGCGGCGCTAATCCCCTGCCCACAAATTGCAGGTACGTAACGGATGACAAGGAGTCCACTATGGCAGCAGCAGTTCGAATGACCCAGACCCAATTGATTAAGGAAATCGCCACTTCGGCCGGAATCGCCAACAAAGTAGCGAAGCAGATTCTTGAAACAATATCCGCCATCGCGGTTCGTGAAACCAAGAAAAACGGCGTGTTCGTTGTTCCTGGCATCGGACGTCTTGTCCGTGTGGACCGGAAAGCGCGCGTTGGCCGTAACCCAGCAACCGGTGCATCCATCAAGATCCCAGCAAAGAAAGTGGTGAAGTTCCGCATCGCCAAGGCCGTCAAAGACGCCATTGTTCCACCAAAAGTTAAGAAATAAGTTTTCCACCTCCCCCTGAGGTTTGTGTGTCGAGTGTGTCAAGAGGATAGTGCTTAGTACGGATTCCCGCATCCGTGCCCATCGCGCAAAAATCCTGTACTGAATATGAAAACCCCGCTTAGCCTTTGGGCTCTAGCGGGGTTTTTGTTGTTGATAATTCCCGATTTTGAGATCCGCGCAACTTGCGAGCGGTTCTGGAAGCCTATCCCTGCTTCTTTTCTTCGGCAGCTTTCTTCTCGTCATCCTTCAAGGCAGTCTTGAAGTTGCGGATGCCTTCGCCCAAACCCTTAGCCAGTTCTGGAATTTTGCTGCCGCCAAACATCAGCACAGCAACTGCCAGAATGATCATCAGTTCGGTTGTTCCGAGTGAACCCATATACACTCTCCTTAGGATTGAGAAGTCGGTTTAGAAATCTCCCTTCAAGGCAACCTTGAAGTTACGAATTCCCTCACCCAGGCCTTTGGCCACTTCAGGAATCTTTACGCCACCAAACATCAGCACAGCAATTCCCAAAATAATCAGAAGCTCCGTCATGCCAAATGAACCCATGCGGCCTCTTACTTCTCTTTCATTGTATGGACGCTTTTCCTTGGGAGTCAACCATGGAATGTCCCTGGGGTTCCCATTTCGTTGCCTTACAAGACAATAAAGTTGCCGGTCTTGCCCCTATATTATGCAAGCGTCGCCAGCTTCCGCCTCAAAAAGCTTCCCCCATTGAACGCGATATCCTCCGCCGACGGGGCGAAATCGCGCCACACACAAGCCGCCGTCGCAATCTCCTTCACCGCTGGGCCGAAGCTCTCTATGGTCATCCACTTGTCATAACCGGAAGCCACAATCGCTTTCAACACCCCATCCCAATCCACATGGCCCGTGCCCGGCGTTCCGCGATCATTCTCGCAAGTATGCACATGCTTCAAATGCCTGGCCACTTTTGTAAATGCCGCTGGCAGATTCTTTTCCTCAATGTTGGCGTGGAACGTATCAAACAAAATCCCAATGCGCGCATGGTTGATCTCATCGCACAATTTCACCGCATCGTCAGCCGTGTTCAGCGTGAAACACTCGAAACGATTCAGTGGCTCAATGGCCAGATCCATGTTGTACTGGTCGCAGACTTCCCCCAGCGATCGCAAATTTTCCACCGCCCACTTCCATTCATCCGCTGTCCGACGCCGACCCGGCAAATAACCCACCGCTGAAAAGAATGGCCCTGCCAGCACTTCCGCTCCGCTTTCCGCACAAACCCGAATCGCATCGGCCAGGAACTGCCGTGTCGATGCGCGTACCCCTGCATCTTCCGACCCCATATGCTGCTGCCCGGTAAGCGCCGTGCAGAACGTTGCGCCAATGCCCGTGGCCTCTAATTCCTTGCGGATGTAAGCAGCCGGGAAATTGGCGAAATCGAACCCAACCAGTTCAATTCCATCCAACCCCCCTTCTTTGATTTTCGGAAACAGTGCGCAATGCTCTTTTTGAAAGCCCGCAGTCCACAGAAAAGCATTCACTCCAATTTTCATTTCTTCAACCCCGCAGCATCTGGATTCCCAGGACCAAAATGTTTCAGTATCACCAGGTTTTCCGTCTCACTCTTGTTCGTAATCACCACACCCTGTTGGGCCGCAGCCGCACTCACAAACAGTTCATCGCGCGTCATCTGACCAAAGCGGATCAACGAAGGTGTTTCCACTTCCAACTTGCCGAACTGACCCCAACCCGCTGTCAGAATCATTCCATAAGCAGCAGCATCGGCCACTGTCACGGTTTGCTTCGGATAGATGGTTAACTCCTTCGCTGAATAATACCCAGTCGAATAGACCACCCAGTTTTCGTGATACCGTTCATCCCCGCGCGCCTGCAACGGGTGGAATAAACGATGCTTAGCGAATTCCGGATCCACGTTGGCTTCCCAATCCAGCATGTCCAAAATGTAATCCAAATCCTGATGATGTTCCTTGGGCACGTCTTTGACAAGAAGATCCCACGGCACACCACGACCCTCCACCATGGATTGAAACATCCCGAACACATCGGAGTTCACTTGCGGTTCGTAAGTCACCAGCGAACCGGGAGCGTGCAGAATGCCAGCGTCAATCTGCCAGCCAGTTCCCGGCTTCAGTTGATAGGCCTTCGAAAGATACAGAATGCCGTTATCGCCTTCATTCCAGCGCTCCAAACACTTGCGGACGTCTTCCCGCGTGGTGCCTGGTTCCAGCCCCATAAACGTATAAGGGAAATTGTTGCCCTTGAAATTATATTGCGGAGGAAAGTAGTAGGCTTCAGGCTTGCCCCTTTGGCCCACACGCTTGGCGCATTCTTCGTTCTGGTGCATGTGATGTGGAATGGGTCCGGCATTATCGAAAAACTTGCACAGGACGTTCCAGCCACCTTCGCGGGCCATTACATCGGCACCCAGGAAATCATCCCCAGCGGTGTCCACGGCTTCCCGCAACAAGGCCCGCTTGCCGTTAAAGTCAATGTAGCTTAGCCCTTCATCCGCAGGCGTTCCAGGGCCATTGGCGGCGTTGGTTGTGGATGAAAACCATCGTTCATCAATACCACCGCGATGGGCACCATAGGCGTACAGGTCGCGCGGGTCCAGTTTCAATCGACCCCCAGGCATAAGGAAGGAGCGCGGTACCCAACAAGGGGCAAGGCGTACAATGCCATCGCCAGCGGCGAGGGCGTCACGAATCATAGCTGTGTTCGACATCGAATTAGAGTGTATCGCGAGGGCGTGGTGGTTCGCCAGATGCAGGAGGCTATTTGATGGGCTGAAGAGCTGCCGGATCGATCAAGCGAAGATCGGGGAACATACTCCGGTAGAACCCTCTATCGCGCGAAACAAGCTGTTCTGCATGAAGTTTTGCATGGGCTCCAATCAGAAAATCCGGCAAAATTCTGGTTCGCGGTCCACCCTGCTTTCGGTAAACACGCCACACGCGGCTTGCCAAAAATTGAGCTTCTCGTGAAATCGGTTCCACCCTGATCTCAAGCGCAGAAAGAAACTCGTCACAATCCGCTTGCACTTCAAAGTGAGCACAAAGTTCCGCGTAGACAAGGTCGCAGATAATCAACGACCCTTCACTAGTTGCTTTCTCAAGAATTGAAATTGCCGTTTGTACAAACTCTTTGTTGGGCACTAAAATATCCAGCAAAATATTTGTGTCTATTGCTGTGATCATGGGCGGTGATCATCTACCGCGTACTTCTTCAACATACTCGTCCACAGAGGAATAGCCAAGTTCAAGAAAGCTGTTCTTGCAATGTCCCACCCAACGGCCAATATCCAGCCGATTCGCGACTTTTTTCAATAGGATTTTTCCATCCACAATTTGAAACTCAACTTCGGACTGAGGACCCAATCCGAATTTGTCTCGAATTTCCTTCGGGATGGTAACCTGCCCTCTTTCTCCAAGTTTCATACTTTCAAGTATGTATCTGAATTCATACTTTGTCAATCCTACTTCACACCCTCGCAATACCGCTTGGTCACCCCATGCCGGAATCGGAACAACAGCCCCAACCCCTTCAACACCACCCAGGCTGGTCCAATCGGGACAAAATCAATAGAATCGGTCAATAAAGTCCCCGCATCCTGCCGCAGAAAATGATGCTCATGCCGCCAGGATTTCATTGGGCCGCTGACCATTTCATCTACAAAAAGACGGTTCTTTTCGTAAGCCACGTGCCGAGCATGCCAGCGCGATATTCCAGCGGTTGTCACCACAACCTCCACACCCGCTTCAAGACCCTCGCCACGCAGACGTTTGAAGCTGGGGAACAGCCACCAGGGAGTAAGAAGCTTGATGGCGTCTGGCCGCTCGTGGAAAGCAAAAACTGTCTCCACTGGCGCGTTGATCATCGTACTATATTCAAAATGGGTCACGTGTTCATAAGGAACTGAAAGTCCAACTTCCCTAATACGATAATCGCGCACTTGCTGCCACTTGCGAATTCCTGCTCCAGACATCCAGCTAATTCCGCTTACTACAGCGCAGCCAACGACGAATGCCGAAGGTGCGGGCAGACCGCTCAGTTTCCGGTAAACTTCCACCCCAAATAGCAGCGCCACCCACCCCAAAGCCGATAGCATTCCTACCGGTAATTCCTTGCCGCGCAAGAAAAATGCCAGCGTCCAACTCAGCATGAATGGCAATAAAACCACTTGAATCATCACCCGTGGCACAGCATATCTAGCCAGAAGATTGCCCACCTCAAAGCCCAGGGCGCAGCACGTTAATAAGCCCAAACCAACGGCTATCGCCAACACTCCAGGGGATTTGCGGATCTCATCCAACACCCATTCCCGAGCATTACCCATCACCTGCCCAGCCAACCATCGATTGGCGACTGGTTCACCCCGCAGTTGTGAAATGCGGCTGAACGATTCCGCAAGATCCCCCGTCAATGCCGAACTTAAATGCAATGGCGCAGCCAACCTGACAAAGGTTTGCCAATTGTGCCCGGCTATAGATGGCCAATGCAGCATTCCCTACCCTGCCGACTCAATCCAAGCATCGTCATCAAGAAGTGGCTGAACCTGGACACCGGCACTTTGAAACGCCTTCAGCCCATCGGTGGTGAAATGATAGAACCGCTGGGGTTCACCTTCTCGCTGTTTGGTTGCAGTTCCAGCCACTGACCGCAGCCATTTCTTGCGCTCCAGCCGCTCCAACGTCAAATACAAAGTCCCGTAGTTCACTTCCCTTTCCGTCCGCTCTTCAATCTTGTTGCACAGCGCCACACCATAGGCTTTACCCGGCAATTGCAGCACGGCCAACATTACGATCAGCTCGAAATCACCAGGGGAGTCCATATGCAACATCTCACCTTCCAAGCTAAGGAAAAACAGACAACTGAGTCAATCCACAATTTGGCTATAAGTACTGTCTTACTTAGTTTTTCTATCGGCATCGTTAGTGCCGTTGAGTTACACCAGCAGTTAGCTGTTTTGACAATAAAGTAGTATGAGTACTATAAACTACCGTCGTCTCGCCGATAGCTTTGATTCCCTCTGTTTTGGTGATTTTGGCCTGGGAGATCGACGCAATCAGGATAACTTACCTGCTTCCGTCTTTGTAAATCAAA
>JANMWO010000218.1:0-3163 GCA_031394025.1 Acidobacteriota bacterium | reverse complement strand
GGCGATTGAGGTTTAGCTTCCAATACTGCTTCATACTCCGACCGGCTTTCATCAAGTTTATTCGCAGCCAAAAGCAAATCGGCCAGCAGCAAGCGTGCAGGAACATAACCCGGATCGAGCTGAAGCCCTTCCTGCAGGATGGGGATGCTTTTTTCCTGGTCTGTTTGCGACGTGGCCAGGTAGTAGGTCCAGCGAAACGATTTCGGTTCCAGCGCCCGAGCCCTTTCAAAGCACTGCGCTGCAGCCGCCATCTGGTTGTGCGCGCTCAGCAGCCTGCCCAACTTTCCAATTGCCGCCGCATCATCCGGGCTGGCCATTGCCGCCTTCAGCGCAGATTCGATTCTCACTCGCACTCCGGGCAGGAAGTTTTCCATGTTCAATTGAGGGAGTGGATGCTTCTGGCGAGTGCAGGAACATGTCAGAATGCCCATCAAAAATATGACCCAGGCCTTTCGAATTATCATCGGCATGAATAGACAGTCATAAGGTCGCTTGGTTCGAAATCACATCATATCACTCGTCAAATCACGACGACGGCAAGAATTTGAGTTCCATCTACCTCCACCGCCAACTCTTTCCTCCGCTTACCGTTTCTTGGGAAAAATTACTTCAGAAAGCTCCTGGCGAGCCCCTGGGAAAATCCAAACCACGAATTTGCGGTTACAATATGCAGTTATACAACTGCGTCTGCTCGCTCTCTTTGCCTTCTCGGCTTTTTTGTTTTTTGGCGTCGCCTCTTCCGCCCAGCAGGACGGAGTGAGGCAATTTGGCCCCCAACGTCTACATTTGGCAAGGTAACCCTGATCTTCGCGAACCTGCCAATTGCACCTGGGTGATTTTTAAGGACCATGTGCTGGTCATCGATGCCAACTTCCCATGGGGCGCGCGCAAAATTCTGCAGCAAATTAAGGCCAGCACCAATAAGCCGATCAACTATGTTTTCGACAACTATCATGGCGATCACGCCTACGGCAATTCGATCTTTGTTGATGTTGGTGCTTCAATCATCTGCTCGGAGACTTGCGCCGGAGAAATGCGCACTAAAGGGGCTCGCGGGTGGACCAATTGGATTGACAGGGCGCATCCTCTCGAGGACGCACGTTTGGAGCTACCGGTTCTAACCTTCAGCGAAGGTATGGTCTTCGACGATGGTACTGAGCGCGTGGAAATTACCCGTGTTGGTCCGACCCACAGCAATGGAGATGCGGTCGCGTATCTATCCAAGGAAAAGATTCTTGTCTCTGGCGATCTGGTTGTCACCTGGACCGCTGGGAACAATTTAGGCGATGCCCGATGGCGACCACGGCCATTGGATTCAGTCTCTTGATCGCCTCAACAAATGGGACGTTGCCACTCTCATCCCGGTCACGGTGCACCGGCTGGTAGGGCGGCAATCCAACACAGCGGGAATACCTGCAGGATATGCTCAATCAGGTGAAAACAGGCAAGCAGGCAGGCAAGACTGTGGACGAAGTGATTCGCTCCGTCAACCTCGGTAGGCATGGTGGATTGGGCTCCAGTGCCAGTGGCAATGCGGCCTCCATCCGGGCAATGTATCGTCGATTGTAATCCATTTAGAATCAATGAAATATCCGGGGAGGTATGGGTTAGCTAGAAACCATCACATTCACTTCCCTCATCGGATACCATGAAACCCAATGAACTGCTGTCAATTTCGAATGATCGCCCTGGTTTGCGTAATTCCATTCCTGGCGCTGGCCCAAGATGCAAAAGTGGGGAAAACGGAGTACCTGGAACTTTGCTCCGCCTGCCATGGGGACGATGCCAATGGGGGCGAACTCGGCCCCGGAATTTTGAAGCGCATTGTTGCGCATAGCGACCAGGAACTGATTTCCATCGTCCGCGGCGGCATTGGCGGCCGAGGCATGCCGCCGTTTGCGCTGGAAGCCAAACCGATGTCGGACCTGGTGGCATTTCTACGCACCTTGCGCGTTCCCGTCCGTAGTATGGGCGATCCGGTTCGGGTCAAAATTGAAACTACCGCGGGAAAGATGGTGGAGGGTTTGGCCCTCAGCCAAGGTATTCAGGATTTGATTCTGCGCACCAGCGACGACCGAGTGGAACTCTACCGCAGAGCAGGTGAGAAATACCGCCAAGTCACATCGCAGTCCGATTGGCCCACTTACGATGGCAACTATTCTGGAAATCGCCACACCGAATTGACGCAAATTGACAAAACTAACATTTCCCGCCTGGCACCCAAATGGATTTATAGTCTTCCGGATACTTCTCCGCTAGAAGTTACCCCGGTTGTGGTTGATGGCATCATGTACGTCACCAGTGCCAACCAGGCATCTGCCCTTGATGCCGGCACAGGCCGCGAAATCTGGCATTATGAACATGCACGTCTTCGCTTGAATGGGAAAGTATCCACCGGGGTTAATCGCGGCGTTGCTGTTGCGGGCAAAACAGTGTTCATGGTCACGGATCATGCGCACATCGTGGCATTGAATCGCTTTACTGGTCGCCCGTTGTGGGAAAGTGAACTTGGGCCGAAAAGCAGCGGCTATGGTTCCACTTCGGCGCCGCTGGCAGTGGGCAATCTTGTAATTGCGGGCGTAAGTGGCGGTGAAAACGGAGCGCGTGGCTTTTTGGCCGCATTCGATATCAACACTGGCAATGAAGTGTGGCGATTCTGGACCGTTCCAAAACCTGGCCAGCCGGGTTCTGAGACCTGGAAAGGAAACACCATTGACCATCCCGGTGCCGACACATGGCTAACCGGCACGTACGATCCGCAACTGGAAACGCTCTACTGGCCCACAGGCAATCCCGGTTCCGATCACAATGGCGATGAACGCGTGGGTGACAATTTGTACTCCTGCTCCGTGGTGGCACTCGATATCAAGACCGGGAAAATGAAATGGTACTACCAGTTCACTCCGCACGACGTCTGGGATTGGGATGCCCAGGAACCGCCAGTGCTGGTGGATGCCACCTGGGAAGGGAAGCCTCGTAAGCTGCTTTTACAGGCCAATCGCAATGGCTTCCTCTACGTCCTGGATCGAACCAATGGGAAATTCCTGCAGGCCACTCCTCTGGTACAAAAGCTCACCTGGGCCAGCAAAATCGGATCCGATGGCCGCCCGGTGATGAATCCTGACCAGGTACCAAGCGACAAAGGAACGCGCATTTGCCCGTC
>JANMWO010000184.1:0-8806 GCA_031394025.1 Acidobacteriota bacterium | reverse complement strand
GACAGCATCACTCAGTTGAGAGCAACCATCCCTGCGAACTTGCTGACAGTGGTTGGCTCCGTACCAATCACGGTAATAAACTCGCCAACCGGCACGCCATCGAACGCGATCACTTTTAATGTGGTTGCTGGTCCTACAATCAACGTGACGAATGGGCTGAGCCCTGTAAGTGCCGTCCTTAATAGTGGTCCAATTACCCTCACTGTAAATGGAACAGGCTTCCTATCGACTTCCAGGGTACGTTGGAACGGATCGGACCTGGTAACTAATTTCGGTAGCGCGACCCAGTTAAGCGCGACCATCCAAACAAATTTGCTGACCACTGCTGGTCCGGCCCAGGTTACAGTTTCAAATAACGGTTCACTATCGAACTCCGTCACATTCACAGTCACCGAATCCATCCCAACTATCAGCACCAATGGACTGAGTAGTAACAGTGCTCCTGTCAATAGTCTGGCCACGCAGATCACCGTCACAGGTACTGGCTTCGTGCTGCAATCCAAAGTGCTTTGGAAGGGTGGCGAGCTGATCACCATGTTTGATAGCGCAACTCAGTTGAAAGCGACCGTCACCGCAGCTTTGTTGGCAATTGCCGGCCCAGCACAAGTGACGGTCATCAATAGTCCAACGGGCACTCCATCCAACGCGGCCATCTTTACAGTGGTTTCACCAACAGCGGTCAACGTCTCTACGTTCACAGCCACTACAGGCACCCAGCCGACCCTGAACCTTACTTTGGGTGCTGCGGCAACCTCGAAACTAACAGGTGCACTGGACCTTACATTTGCACCCGCTTCTGGGGTGGCGGGGTTGCCTTCTGTTTTCGTAAGTAAAGAGATCATGTTCAGCAATTCAAGTCCAACGCTGCCGTTCACAGTCGACCCTGGTTCCACAACCGTGGCAATTCCCAATTCCTTACGATTCTCACAAGGAACGGTTGCCGGAACGGTGACTGTCACCATGACTTCGCTATCGAATTCCCTAGGTGCTTCGGTGCTGCCCAGTCCAAGACCTTCGGCAACCGTGGTCATTGACAGCATCGTGCCCGTCACTACATCGGGTAGTGTCAAAATTCTGAACGTAACTTCCAGCGGCTTCAATGTCGAAGTGCAAGGCTTCACCACCACTCGCGACCTAACCAGCGCAACTTTCGTCTTCACTGCCGGTTCTGGAACGCAGTTAGATGGATCGACAACCTTCACACAACCGTTAACGGGTACTGCCCCAGCATGGTTTTCTTCGAGTGCTGGAATCAATGGAGGTGGTGGGTTCCTGCTCACCATGCCATTCACTTTCAGCGGAGACACTAGTGCGCTTGGAAACGTTTCAGTAACTCTTTCCAATTCAAAAGGTACCTCCGTCTCAGTTAACGGCGGGCGATAATGGCAAGACAATGAAATTGCACACCAGTGCAGCTTTGCTTTGCTCGGTCCTTGCTTTGCTCGTGGAGGCCCAAGTCGGCTTGAAGGATCGCGACCTTGCCATCACCCGAATTGAAAAGCCGGAAAAGCTGAAAGAACTAGTGGTGCTGCCTCGGGGCTATGCGATTGTCATCGGAATTAGTGAATACAAAAATCTAGCTAAGTCTGCAACCTTACCATTCGCAGAAAAAGACGCTCAAAACGTATATTCAGCCTTGATCAGCCAAGAGGGTGGCAACATTGAGTATCAAAATATCAAGAGGCTGATTGGTCGCGACGCAACTGTGGCGAACATCCGCGATGCCCTGGAAAACTGGTTGCCCAAAGTGGCCCAACCCGCTGATAGGGTGGTGGTGTTTTTCGTTGGTCATGGAGTTGTGGGGCCCGATGGAAGAGGGTATCTAGCTCCGTACGATATTGACCCCAAGCAATTGGAAACGACAGGTTACCCAATGGATAAATTGGGGAAAGTGCTTTCTCAAGATGTGAAGGCGAAGTGGAAAGTGTTGCTAACCGACGCCTGCCATTCCGGAAAAATCTCAATTGATACTTCATCCCAAAAAGTGAACGATAGTTTGCGCGGATTGCCCCAGGGGTTCCTCAGTTTCAGTTCCAGCCGGGCCTCCCAGCAGAGTTTTGAGGACCAGGACTTGAGCGGCGGAAGCGGTGTGTTTAGTTACTTCCTGGTGCGTGGTTGGTTGGGTGCGGCGGACCAATCGCCAACCGATGGCAAAGTGACCGCAGAAGAGTTAGTCGCCTATGTGCAAACCGAAGTCCGCGAGTATGCCCGGTTGCGCAACGAAAAGCAATCACCTTTGGAATCAGGTGACTTTCCCGATGACTTGATTTTAGGCTTCAGCGCCAAACGTCGGCAGGACTTGGTGGCAAGAACGGCGGAGCCCCAAACGGGCACTATCGTGGTGGAAGTGAACCTGCAGGATGTGGAAGTGACGGTGGACGATTTGCGGATTGGAGTTGCATCGCCAGAAAAACCTCTCACTATTCCGGGCCTGGCCAGCGGCAAACATAATGTCCGTGGAGCCAGGATTGGCTACGATCCAGCCGTGACTGAGGTGAATGTAGTACCTGGAGGGATGCAAACCATTTCCATTCGCTTACTTCATCAGCGAACAGTCAAACCCACCGCAAAAGCTGCTTATGATCAAGCTGAAAGTCTTTGGACGCGGTCAAGGGCCAACCCCGCTGATTTGCAGAAGGCTGCCGATGGATACGCCAAAGCGTTAAGCCAGGACGACACCTTCAGCAAAGCGGCGCTGGGCTTGGCTTACGTCAAGCAGAGCCAGGGCCGGACAGATGAGGCTATGAAAGCTTGCAAGAAGGCTTTGCAAATAGATAGTGACTATGTGGAAGCAAGGGAACTGTACGGCGTTCTTCTTATGGAAAACGGCGACTATCTGCAAGCTGCCAGGGAATTGCAACGCGCCCAACAAGCAGATCCGAAAAGCTCCTATGCCCATAGTGTATTGGCAGAAGCGCTGCTCTGGGCGGACCGTCCGCTAGAAGCTGAAGCGGCTTCTGCTCGGGCGATCACTTTGGATGGATCTTCTGCGCAAGGCTTTCTATTACGGGCGGAAGCACGGCGTGCTCAAGAGAAGTTTCCAGAAGCAATTCTTGATTACCATGAGTCGGTGCGTTTGCAGGAGTTCGGATCGGGTGCGCTACGGACGGCGGCATATTGGGCCATCGGCACTGGCATCAAAAAGCATCGAAGTGGAAGGCGGGCATTGTATCGGAACCAATTAGCTGCGGCATATTTCGGACTTTGCGCGGCAGAAAATGGAATGGAAAGTTACCAACAAGCCATTCGGCATTGCTCAAAGGCCATTTCACTTGATAAGGAGGATTCCGATTCTTATGTTCTTATGGCTGAATCCTACGCGCAGCTTTTCAGCATTGACAACCGAAAAGATTATTTGGTGAAAACGAAAGATAACATTGAGGTGGCTCTGCGTTTGAATCCCAACATGGACAAAGCAGAAGACCTCCGGCGAAAATTGATTGAGGTTGGGAAAATCTTGAACCAGATGAGGTGAATTGTGGCGTTACAGGATGAGCTTTATCGAATGTATGTGGCACAGGTGTATCCTGTGTTGCTCAATAATGACCCTCACTACAGAGCCCGTTTATTCAACTGCGGAGTAGATCCAACCGGCGGATTGACTCAAGCCAACCAGGCCAACTTCGAAAATGAGATGAAACTGCAAGCTTGGCTGGGAGCATGCGAAATTGAGAAATTAGGAGGGCTTGAGCCGAATACGATCCGGACCAAAGTCCTCATAGGCCCCCAGGTTCTTTATCGGTCCGTCAACAGTGGGGACAAGCACACCGGCATCTGGTGGTTTTCTGAAAAAGTGGCCAAGCGTTGTGAGGAGGAGGCTGCGAAAAGCGGCCAATCCAAAGCCGAATGGCTTCGCAACGCGCTTGCCGTTTGCTACAACTGGAACACCATGGACGGGATGCAGAGAATCAGGCTTCACGCCGGGGAACAATTGCCCGCTGTCCTTGGCATTGGTCTACCAATGCCCTTCAATGTGCTAAAAATTCATCGTGGACGAATTGAAACTCCACCGGATGATTACTGGAAAAATATAAGAAAGACGCTGTTGGGCGGGGAGTTGCAAATCGTTCTACCCTGGATTCCAGTACGTCGCGTAAGCTCTACTCCGATTCTTTAGGTCGGATTGTTTTGTGTCTTCTCGCGTGACATTTTGCTTTCCATTTTGCAAACTAAAGTGTGCGCGTTATCAATATGCCAGCCATTCTCCAATTCCTGGAACGCCACAAAAAGGCGCTTGTACCACTCATGAACTGGTACCGTATCACCCGACGTTCAGACTGGAAATCACTCGTCGAGGTGCGGCGCGATTTTGCTCATGCCGATCTTGTCGGGAGGTGAACCGTGTTCAATATCCACGGTAACGATTACGGACTGATCGCCAGAGTCAATTACCAGACCAAGCGCGTCTTTATTCTGAACATCCTCACACACTCTGAATACAACAAGGGAGACTGGAACCAATGAGCACAACAATGGAGATGACCGATTCCACTTACGGACAGCTCTTAGCGCAATCCCTGCCACGACCGATTCATTCGAAGTCTGAACACGACCGGCTGACTCAACTTCTGCTCACCCTGGATGAACGCGAGGATCTTTCGCCAGAAGAGGAAGCCTTGGCCGAAGTGCTTACTTTGCTCATTGAGGATTACGAAGAAAAACAGTATCCTTTGCCTTCCGTATCGCCAGGCGAATCGTTGCGTTCCCTGATGGAAGATCGTGGATTGAAGCATAAAGACATCTGGCCAGTGTTAGGAAACAAAGGGACAGCAACTGAAGTTCTGAATGGTCGGCGATCAATCAGTAAAGCCCAAGCCAAGCGGTTAGCCGAATTCTTGCGGGTTCCGGTGGACCTATTCCTCTGAATCCCTAAGCCGCTTTTGTAGCCCCTGGCAAAATCGATTCGGGACAGGAACCTTGATTCTCTAAAACCATAATCTGCATAAACGCTAAGCCGTTTTGCGGTTATATTAAGATGGATTGCTAGGCTTGGTGGGAATCATGGATACAGCGACTTCAGAACAAGCTCTGAGAAAATTAGTAGACGCCATTGTCGCCAACGATAGCGCGCTCTTTTCTAAACTGATGGCCGAGTCGTCAGCACTTGCCACTGCGACTTTCTCCCAGGGAGCAACTCGTCAGGGGACCAGCCCCAGCCCGTCCTTCATCATAGAAATCGGGCACTACATCTATTCCGGCGATACCGCGCTACATTTCGCCGCCGCTTCATATCGTCACAAAATGGCGGACCAATTGATCAAGGCCGGAGCCCACGTCCGAGTAAAGAATCGACGTGGTTCTGAACCGCTGCATGCCGCTGCATTTGGAAGTCCCGGTTCGGCCAGGTGGGACCCGACAGCGCAAGCGGCAACAATTGTGTGTCTCATTGAAGCCGGCGCCGATCCGAACTCCCAGAATATGGACGGGGCCACTCCCCTGCACCGCGCCGTTCGAACACGTTGCGCGGGCGCGGTGCAAGCTCTGCTTGACTACGGAGCCGACCCCGCGATCCGCAACAAAAACGGTTCGACGGCCATGCAACTGGCCTTGCTTACTACGGGCCGCAGCGGATCCGGCTCAACGGAAGCGAAGGCTCAGCAACAAGAAATTCTGCTGTTACTACAAGGGAGATGAAAATGACAACACTATGGCAGCCTTTTCAGGAGCCCATTCGTCAAACGTTGCTGCGCACGGTAATGATCGCGTTTGTTGTTGGCGGGGCAATTGCCTTGGCGGCCCGAAAGTTGTCTATCTGGCCGCTGGCCGCTCTGTTGGTGTTGTGGCCTACGTTTGGCGGACATTGGGTGGAAGTTTGGTTCTTGAACTGGCTGCGCCCCCGTGTTTCCTCCGCTGTCAGTGTGCAGGCCGCCACTCGCGTTCTGGTATGGTTCGCGGGTGGCTCTCTTCTTGCGCTAGGGATGCGTCTGACGGCGTCGACATTTGTTCAGTGGCGATCCCCGCAGTGGCTAACATGGTGGGTCGGTGGTGCGGCGTTTGTGGGCATTGAACTTGTGATGCATCTGCTTATGCAGTTCCGCGGACAGCCGAACTTCTACAACGGGCGCGGATAGAGCCCGCTATATGAGCTTTCGGACTTATTGCAGGAAGGAATCGGCTGGATGAGATTTAGAAATATGGGAATCGAAGTAGTCGTTGAGTTTGTTAAGCCTCGCAAACTGGCCGCTGTCAGGCGCCGAGTTCAATTGAGCACTGTCGGCTCGGCGTGGCGGCCTGCCTTGGACCAAGTTTGGGCATTCCTAGGATGCCAGCCGGGGCTGCGCACGGACGGGCACAACATTTTTCTGTATCACCATCCGGCCCACCGCAACGACCCCATGGATGTGGACTTCGGCGTCGAAGTCGCGCGGAGCTTCATCCCTTCCGGAGAAATCAACGAGATAAATACTCCCGCCGGCGAGGCGGCCTTAGCCGTTCACAGGGGCGGTTACGATCAGCTTCATGCGACTCACGATGCGATCCATCAATGGGCAAAATCTAACAACAAGACCTTCGCAGGTTTTTCCTGGGAGATCTACGGCGACCCGTCTGACGATCCGTCGAAGATCGAAACCACGGTGGTGTATCTTCTGGCATAGGCAGAGTCACCCACGGTTCCACTTACGACAACCACGAACTAAACGTGAATAAACCTTGAAATCGCCAGGCACCTTTGCACCACCTGCCTATCGACCCAAGTCGTGACAGAGGTTGCAGCGCACCGTGACGTTACTCTCCCTATGGCAAGAAACGCAACTGAACATCTTCAGCGAGCGTTCCACTGTTAGAACATCTTTCGTCCAAACGTCTCCGTGGCAGGTGGAGCACTCCACTTTATGGGGGGCGTGGCTGAAGAAAATGAAATCAGGCAATTGATACACTCGCCTTGACGGTATCTTGCCAAAAGCCGTCTGGGGATGACAAACCTGGCATTTTTCGACTGTGGGGAAGCGTCCGCCTTCCCCGGTTTCATCATGACATTCCGTGCACTTCTGCTTTAACGGGGCGTGCTTCTTATGGCTGAACGGAGCCGCGTCGGCAGCCCAGGTTCGGGCTGCAGCCAGGCCTACACAGCCCACGAGTTTAGCGGCCAACAGGATGACATTGTTGGACTTGCTGATTGGCATTGCAGTCATTGTACTACCACCTGAAGTTTTCTTTACTTATGGCCGATAAAAGACTAAGCGGATAGAGAAAGCAGAACACTTATGGACACGTCCAGCCTACGCAGCTTGTCATCAATCTTGAATCGGAAAAAACCTGTTACCGAGGCCGTTCCAGTGGCCATTGGGTCTGGTCCGCCGTCGGGCTATACCGTCCATGAGGAGGAGAAGGAAGGACTTGGACAGGAACCGTCCCCGGCCCATCTTGAATCGCACACTGAGGAAGCCGCTGAAATTAAAAACGTCTCCACAACAATTGCCAATCCCGAAGAACTGCGCCCACCCACTCCAGAATCTATTGAACATACAGGACTTTCGGTCAAGCTGATTGAGCAGTTAATCATCAAGTCCATTTACTATCACGGGGACATGCTGGGACGGGAATTATCCGGCGAATTAGGGCTGCAATTCAGCGTCATTGAGCACATTATTGATGCTCTCAAACGGAATCACTATGTGTTGGTGAAAAGCTCCCTGGGTGTGGGTACCATCTCCTCTCGATTGGAACTTTCGGACGCTGGAAGAGAACTGGCCCGGGAATATATTGAATCGAATGCCTATTCAGGCAAGGCTCCGGTCCCGCTGTATCAGTATGTCGATATTGTGGGGCGTCAAAAGGCGCGTGAAGCCTGGTTGACCATGGACATGTTGAAGGAATGTTACAAGCACATGGTGGTGACCGACCAGATTCTTGGTCAAATTGGGCCTGCCGTCAACGCTGGTAAATCGTTCCTGATTTATGGCATGCCGGGCAACGGAAAAACTTATCTGGCCGAAGCGCTGCACCATTTGGATAAAACTATGATTTACATTCCCTATGCCATTGAGCATCAGGGTTTGATTATTCAGATGTTCGATCCGCTGTACCACACCCCGGAAGAAGCTCCTTCGGACGCTGCTTCCAATTCCTCTATCAGCGATGCCGGGGCGCACGACCGCCGCTGGTTCCGTTCACGTCGACCATTCATTGTCAGTGGCGGCGAACTCACTTTGGAAACTCTCGATTTGAGTTTCAATGCCGTAGCCAAAACATATGACGCTCCGTTGCATATGAAGGCCAACAATGGAATCTACTTAATTGACGATTTTGGCCGTCAAAAAGTGACTCCGGCGGAAGTGCTGAATCGTTGGATTATCCCCATGGAACGGCGCGTTGACTTTTTAACCTTTCAAAACGGCACCAAGATTCATGTTCCGTTTGAGGTCTTCCTGGTATTTTCTACGAACTTGAAGCCAGAGGGTCTGGGAGATGAAGCATTCCTTCGCCGCATTCAGTACAAGATGTTGATGAAGAGTCCTGATGAATATGAGTTTGCCTCAATTTTCAAGAAGTATGCGGAATCGCAAGGGTTGACCAGCACTCCGAAGATGATCGTCGATTTTCTGGAAAAGAATTATCGCAAGACCAAGAAGCCCCGCCGCCGCTGTCATCCGCGCGACGTGCTGACCCACGCCATTGACATCATCCGCTTTGAACGTCGCGAATGGGAGCTAACGCCAGAGGTGTTGGATCACGCATTTCATAGCTGCTTTGTGTCAGTTGATGAAGATGCTTAATCACGGTTAATTACGAAAATTAGGTGAGCCCATCGGTTGGTGGGCGACATATAATTGGGATGTTCCAACGTGAAAATCCTCGTATCAGC
>JANMWO010000100.1:0-3497 GCA_031394025.1 Acidobacteriota bacterium | reverse complement strand
GGACAGATTCACCGTGGCTACATTCAATCGTGGAACGCCACTTTCGAACGTCGCCTGCCAATGAGTATTGTAGGAACCGTTGCTTACGTAGGAACGCAGACTGTTCACCAACTGGCTGACCGTGACATTAACTCATCGTCTCCTGGTTTGGGAAATGCAGGCCGTCCATTCAACGCATTGTTCGGGCGCCAAATCGCAACCAACATGTGGGATGGTTATCTTAGTTCCAACTATCATTCGTTGCAGACCAGCATCCGCAAGCAGTTTTCAAAAGGCATCATGCTGCAAGGGTCCTATACATGGTCGAAGGCGATCAATATGACCGACGAAGACGGCTGGGCCGGAGTAGGTTGGAATTGGGGACCGGTGTTTAATCGTAATCGTGCTCTGGCTGGTTACGATCGTACCCACATTTTCAACATTGGTTGGGTGTATGAACTTCCCTTTGGTAAAGGTAAGCCATTCGCCAGCAGTGGTGTTATTTCGCACATTGTTGGTGGCTGGTCTGTAAACGGCATTATGGCCGCATACACAGGCACGCCGTTCACGGTGGGCGCATCGGGTGCCTCTTTGAACATTGGTGGCGGTAACGCACAGACGGCTGATCAGGTATTGAGCGATGTAACCCGCACCTTCCAGGTTGGACCGGGAACGTATTGGTACAATCCGGATGCGTTTGTACCGGTGACAACCACACGTTTCGGCAGCACAGGCCGCAACATTCTGCGTAACCCAGGGGTGTGGAATACTGATTTACTTTTAGGTCGAACGTTTGTTGTGACTGAAAAAGTGAAGGTTGAATTCCGCGGGGAAGCAACCAACTTCCAGAACACATCGCACTTCGGCGGCTTTGCCAGCACCAGCGTGGCGAACAAGGGGAATAACTTCCTTAGCGTTCGCAGTGCGTTTGGGGAACGGCAAATTCGTTTCGGCTTGCGTGTGCAATTCTAGAAGCATGACGGTAACAGCAGGGCGGCTCTCACAAGGAGCCGCCCTTTTTCTATTTGCGGCATCCGTTTTAACGGCGCAGGATGCGGCTGCAGTAAAATCGCAGCAAGCCAAACAGTTGATGAGTGTCGGTCGATTTGCCGAAGCAATTCCAATTTACCAGGATCTGGTGAAGACGATGCCAGCCAACCAGGGCTTACGTTTGAACCTGGGCATAGCACAGCATATGGCCGGGAAAGATGGCGATGCAGTGGCCACTCTGGGCGCACTGGCAGACCCGCGAGCAGTGGCCATGTGTGGGGTCTCCTACATGCGTTTAGGCAATGCTGCGCAGGCCGCAGAATATCTGGAACGGGCAGTTCGGGCCATGCCCAACGATATGGAACTAGCCCGTATGTTGGCTGAAGCCGGGTTAGTGGCCGGGCGTCCGCAGGCTGTGGCAGTAGCGTTTCGGACTGTGGTGAAGTTGCAGCCGGAAGTTCCGCGTGGCTGGCTGGAACTGGGTCGCAGCTATGAGGCATTGGCCGAAGAGGCTTACGCCAAGTTGGATGCGCAAGCGCAAGGGTCGCCCTATTGGCTGGCATTGGTTGCTGAAACGCGGATGAAGCAGCAGCAGTTGCGCGGGGCGCTGGCATTGTATCGTGAGGCGTTGGGCAAGTTGAACCGGCGTGACTGGCATGAGCGCATTGCTGAGATTTACGAAAAGAGTGATCACAAAGATTGGGCTGCATTGGAACGCAAGAATGCCCCGCTAGCTGTGGCTTGCGCAAAGCCTACGGCGGAGTGCCATTTTCAGGCGAAACGATATTTAGCTGCCGCTGAATCTACTGCTACCAAAACGGCGGATTCGGAATATTGGCGCTCGAAAGCTTATAACGAATTGGCACGGGAAGCTTTTGCTAAGCTCAGCAAGTTTCCTGATTCCGCTGAGTGGCACGAATTTCTGGCAACGCTGTATCGCAACCAAGGCAAGCATGCGGAAGCCATTGTGGAATGGCGTGCGGCACTGCAAAAGCGTCCCGATGATGCGCAGCTAGCCAAGGAGCTTTCCACTTCCCTGCTGGCTACGAAAGATTTTGTACCGGCTGAAATGAACTTGCGCGGCTTGCTGAGCAAGGCCCCAGAAGACGCCGAATTGCTGTGGTTATTGGGTGATTCCCTGGCCGGTCAACAAAAAAATGAGGAAGCACTTGAGCCTCTTCAAAAAGCTGTAAAGCTTGCCGAGCAAGTGTTGCCGGTGCGGGCGTCGCTGGCCAGGGCGCTGCTGGCTTTGAATCGCGCCCAAGAGGCAGTGCCCCATTTGGAGGCTGCGCTGCCCATTGACCGTGATGGTAGTCTGCATTTTCAACTGAGCCGTGCGCTGCAAGCAACGGGCAATACCGAACGTGTGGCGGCGCTGTTAAAAAAGAGCCAGGAATTACGCAAGGCGATTGATGAGGCCGAACAGACTGGCGAAATTACTCCTCCAAAATAGTCACGGTCTGGTTGGTGCTCACTGATTTCACAAGCTGCTTTTTCCCGGTGGGCCACAGCACTTCGACGTCAACATTGGCAGACAATCCACCGAAGTGAACGGGACCATGGCTGGACGATGCGTAGCTGACGGCACTAGTCATAATGTTGGTCTGCTTGCCGATGCGGATAGTGGCACCAATGCCGTCGCGGTTCGACTTACGACCAGTCAACTTTACTTTCAACCATGTCCCTTGCGGAACGCTGCGATTGCGCCAAAGCTCGGCAGGCTCACCTAAGGAAGCGACTACAATATCCATCAGCCCGTCGCCATCGAAATCGGCGAATGCGCTACCCCGATGGGCCGCTTTGCTATGGAAGCCAGCATCGACGGCTGCGAATGTGCCGTCTTTCTGATTTTGAAACAGGGCGTTTTGTTGACGATAGGTGTAGGGTTCAAACTGTTCTACAAGATCGTTGACGTGAGCATTGGCGGTGAACAGATCGCGCCAACCGTCGTTATCGAAATCGACAATGCCCAGTCCCCAGCCGGCGAATGGACTGGTGGCTGCGGCTATTTTGGATAAGTGGGTAGCATCGCGAAATTGGCCTTTGCCACGATTTTCAAACAGCGGGAAAGTCTCGCCACTGAGGGCGGTGATGAATATATCGGGCAAGCCGTCGTTATTGTAGTCGCGGAAATCGGCACCCATGCTGGCGACGGGTTTGCCGTTGTCCAGCAGGGCAACACCAGCTTCCAAAGCCACTTCTTCAAAGACCTTGCCACCTTTGTTATGGAACAGGAAGTTGGGCAAATTATCGTTGGTGACAATGGCATCCATAAAACCGTCGCCATCATAATCAGCAAAGGCTACCGACATGCCGCGACCAGTGAATTTATCCAGTCCAGTGGCCGCGCTCACATCCTGAAACTTGCCGTTGCCCAGGTTGCGATACAACTGATTGGCAATGGCTGGAAAGTATTTCGGATGGCAATAAACGCGGATGCCTTTTGCCGCATCGCCGCAGAAGCGATTAAATTCTGGAGTCCACTTGGCATAGTTCACGACGAACAAATCAAGCAGGCCGTCGTTGTC
>JANMWO010000092.1:0-2024 GCA_031394025.1 Acidobacteriota bacterium | reverse complement strand
CCGTGTGGTGGTGCGCCCTGATGCGCGGTGGGGAAAATTGTTGGCGCGTGTGTAAGTTGTATCATTGAGGATTACTAAACTTTAGTGACGTGTTGGATATCGGCGCTTCTTCCCTCACCCCCGGTCCCGCTGCTCCGCTGCAAGTGTCCCCTTCCCCCTCCGGGCATACGTATCTACACATCTTTTCATGGCCCATGGCGGTTTGGGAAGACGAATTGTGCATATTGTTTGAGTTGATCGACATCATAATGTTCAAGCAGCGTCAGCGTCGAGAGCAGCAACCACAGCCCGTTGAGCAAGGCGGGCGCGGTAATGGGCTTTGTTCGTTTGGTCTGTCGTCCACTGATACGCACCAGAAAGTCCTGGATTTCAAGCGCCTGAGGGCTGGTGGCCGCAGCCAACTGCCACACCAGCACACAGGCACAACTGGCCACCACCAGCCGCTTGGCAACGGCTTGTGCATCATCCTGCAACCAGTCCTCGATCTGCTGCCCAGCACCCTTCAAGAGCTTGAACATCGATTCAATCTGCCAGCGATAGTAATACCAACGCGCGAGGGTCTGCGCATCCACCTCATCGGGCACGTTGGTCAGCAGCAGCCACTGCGCCAGCAGTCTTCCCTGGGCATCGTGAATACGGCTTACCACCAGACGCAGTGCCAGCGGTGCGCCCGTTACGGGGGCCACGCGCTTGCCCTCGATCTTTTGCGCAGGTTTGGCCTTGCGCGTAATGACCACATGGACTTGTGCAACGCTTTGGTGCGCCGGGCGGCCTTTGTGCAGCACTTCGCCAGCAGGCTGATAGCTCAAGCGTTCGGCCAAGTCGATGGGTTTGATCTGCTGGCCCTCGAAACACACCGCCGGGGCATTCTTGGCGCGTATCAGAAACAAATTGCCTTGAGCCGACCACGCGCGCCAATGCGCCACCGAATCGGCCTCCCGATCCACGATATGCACCAGCGGTTTGCTCCAGCCCCGCGCGTCGATCCAGCCCAGCCGATCCGTCAATTCGTCCAGGTGTTTCTCACAGGGGCGTGGGCGCTGGTGCATGGTGCTATACACCTGCGTGGCGTTCATCAGGTTGTGAACCACCGGTGCCAGCGGCTTGCCGCTCACATCACTGACCAGTACCGAGCTTTGCAGGTCGTAGCCGATATCGGTCTTGTGGGTCATTTTGCGCCGGTCGGCCTTGCTCGCATGGCCACCAAAGTTGATGCGCGACCAGTCGTGCATCATCAGCCCGTAGCGTTGGCAGTGTTCGTCGAGCAGAGGCGCTGCCGCGCTCAACAGCGGGTGCGCCAATTCCGGCAGTGTGACGCGCGGGTTATTCAGAAAGCGCCACGCCGCTTGGGTATAGGCCGCAGCGCTACGGGTATCGGGCAGCGAGGCGATGCCTGCCGCCAACGCTTGCGCTCCGCGCACGTGTTGTTGCACCATGATGTTCCAGCGCGCGGCCAGTCTTACGTCAATTCGAGGTTTTTCAAGAGCATGCCGTCAGCTTCTAACACGACTTCCTTTCTTGTACAACCCCTTTGCCTACTAAAGATGTGTAGATACGTATGCCTTCAGGGGGAAGGCGGGGATGGGGGTGGGGCAACGCTCGAAACCCACCCCCATCCTAACCTTCTGCTCCGCTACAAGTGTGCCCTTGCCCCTGAAAGGGGACTGTCCGTGAAGGCTATACAGCCGCAGCTAAGACATCAGTTTGAATCGCACCCCCCGTCGTCCCAGTTTTCGCTGGAATGACAGGTTGTGTGCTATCGTCTTTGCAAAATTTGTTGTATGAAATACAGAGGAGGCGCATATGAAAAACCGTTTACTTGTGTTGCTATTGGGTTGTTACTGCGCCGTTGCTATGGCCCAGCAAGACGTCCCGCAAATCAAGTTTGAATCTGTGCCGGATTTTCTAAAATTGCCCGAAGGCATGCACTTCGGCGAAGTGCCCGGCGTGGCGGTGAACTCTAAAGGCCATGTGTTTGTGTTCTCACGCTCCAACACCACGCAAGGCCCGGCGTACGGCCCGTC
>JANMWO010000079.1:0-5795 GCA_031394025.1 Acidobacteriota bacterium | reverse complement strand
GTATACGCAGCAGGTGCCACAGCCTGCGCGCGGGACAAGTCCAGATCGCAAGCGGCCACCAATTGGACACCAGCAATGCGCTGCCAGGCTTCCGTGTGAAACTGTGCAAAAAATCCGCAGCCAACAATTCCACCTCTCAATGGGGTGCCTTGTTGACAACATTGATACCGAATTTGTCGAAATACACGGCAGGCAGTTTGGCCAGCTTCATGTTCGTATCCAGAAAAATATGCTTGGTGAAGCCTTCGGCCAACTTCACGTTGTCGGCCAGTCGACGAATGTCGTAGGTGAAACGCAGAATACGAGGATTGGCTTCAGCAATAGTGGTGTGAACTTCAATTTCATCATCGTAACGGGCTGGTGCGATGAAGCGGCAATTGGCTTCAATCACCGCCAGCCGTAGATTTTCTTTATCTTCCAGTTCGCGATACACCACGCCTATTTGCCGACAGAACTCGGTACGCCCCACTTCCATCCAAACAATGTAATTGGCGTGATAAACAACGCCCATCTGGTCGGTTTCGGCATAGCGCACGCGCAGGCGAGTAATATTCGTTAGCATTTCTATTTCCGACGCAACTTGTAATGAAGCTTGGCAACCATGCCCATGTAATGATTCACAAAATATTTATTGGCCGCCAAATCCATATACTTCAACGATTTTTTGGCATCCCCTTGCGCCTCATAATAGAGCCCGGCGTAGAGATTTGCATAGAACATGGAGTCAGGACTTTTGGCAGCTTTGAACATGTCTTCCACCGTGCCTGTGCCACGAAACATGGCATCTACCTGCATCATGGGGACCCGGTCGTCCTGCGGAATGGGGATCATAATACGACGCGCCTCTGCTGGCGAAGATATTTTGGAGACACATAAATAGTGCCACACGGCATTTTCCACATCGCTGGGATTCACCGTCTGATGCAACTCAAATTGCCGCTTGCAATCATCGAAACGATTGGCGTAGTACAGTGCAATTCCACGGCGCCAATGGTCAGGCTCCAGGCGAGGCTCCAGCATCACGGCCATGTCGAATTCTTTGATGGCCTCGGCGATCCTGTGATCTTTCAGAAGAAATTCATCGCCACGGCGGTCGTGAATCTTCCAGTCATCTGCTGCAGAGCAGATCAAAATGCAAAATAGGAAACCAGGGATCAGTTTCATCGGTTTTATAAGTATCGCACTCCAACGCGATTGGGAACGGTTCGTATAAATGATGAAACCGGGAAGCCGTGCAAGCAGTCTGTTACCATGAGCCTGTGAAAGTGAAAGTTCTTTTTTTTGGAATGGTCAAAGACATTGTTAGCGCTTCCGAAGCGACGTTAACTATGCCAGCAGGTGCTGTTCTAAGCCAGGTATTCGAACATTACGAGACCCAATTCCCAGCCTTGTCCAATTTGAAATCGAGCGTAGTTTTGGCGCGGAACCAGGAATTTGTCTCGTTATCAACGCCAATTCAAGACCAGGATGAGATCGCCTTTTTGCCCCCCGTCAGCGGAGGTACTGGCCAGTGGATCAAGCAAATCACGCTGGAACCGGCAGGCCACTTCTTCGCCCTCACCCGCCAACCAATTCATGCCGACACGTTACGAAATCTAATTCTGCAGGATCAGGATGGGGCTATTTGCACATTTGAAGGAGTCACTAGAAATAATTCCAAGGGCCGGACAACGCGCTTTTTAGAATACGAATGCTACGAAAGCATGGCCATTAAATTGATGGCGCAAATTGGCCAGGAAATCGCCGACGCACATGCCATCTCAAGGATTGCAATCGTCCACCGTTTGGGCCATTTGGAAATCGGCGAAGCAAGTGTGCTGGTAATGGCTGCAGCACCGCATCGCGGACCTTCCTTTGATGCGGCGCGCGCCGGAATTGACCGCTTGAAAAAAACAGTACCCATTTGGAAGAAAGAATTTTTCGCCGATGGGGAAGTCTGGGTGGATGGGGAATGGGACAACAACGTATTAGCGCAGCAATAGCATTCGCGCTGCTAGCCGGAGCGGCCCTGGTCCTTGCCCAGCAGGATACAATCTTTCGCGCCGATGTCCGATTGGTGCGTGTTCTGACCAACGTTCGCGATGAAAGTGGCACTTTAGTCAACGACGCAGCGAAAGAAGATTTTGAGGTTTTCGACAACGGCGTGAAACAACAGATCGCCGTGTTTGAACGCCAGACTGCGCAACCGCTTTCGGTAACCATTCTGATGGACATCAGCGCTTCCACCGCAAAAGATTTAGGAATTGAGGTCCAAAGTCTGCAACGATTCATTGATGAATTTTTCAAGGAAGGCACCGGGGAAGATTTCGCATCACTGTATTCGTTCAACGATGAGGTAACCCTGTTATCAGGCTTCACTCGAAATGCGCGGCAGTTGAAATCATCGCTCAACAGAATGAAATCAGAGGCAGGCACATCATTTTATGACGCACTGGTGCTGGCCACTCCGCGATTGCGGGACCGTGAAGGTCGAAAGGTTATTTTGGTGGTCACCGATGGTGGCGATACCACCAGTAAGTACACCTATCATGAGGCGCTGAAAAAGGTTCACGAAGCGGAAGCATCGCTATTTTCTGTCTTAATCCAACCCATCACCAATGAATCTGGCCGCAACCTCGGTGGAGAAAATGCGCTGTTCACCATGGCCGCTTCCACTGGCGGCAGAGTGTTCCACACAAGCGTAGGCCCACGCATGAATGCGGCATTTGCCGACGTTTTGAAGGCGTTACGAACGCAATATTATGTGGGTTTTTATCCGAAAGATGTCCCGCTTACTAAGAACCCGTTTCACACTTTGGAAGTAAAGTTGAAGCGCAAGGGTTTGCACGCCGAAGCGCGCACTGGATATTATGGGGATAGCTTGAATTCGAAGCGCAATCCGTAAAAGAGCTTCCCTAAAAACACATGGCAAAGTCCAAGACCCGCGCACCGGAGTCCACCCTTGAAGAAATCAAGTTTCTCCGCAGTTTGGCTGACAACAAGAAAAAGGTCAGGGTAAAGATGGAAAACAATGAGGAGGTGACTGGCTTGATTGAGTTTTTCGACGCCACCTTCATCCGCCTCACCCGGCCAGGGGAACCCAACTTATTTATCTACAAGCACGATATCAAATACATTTTGGAGGAGTCGGAATAGGTGGCCTCCTATCTTGAAACGGCTGTAGAAATTGCCCGCGAATCCGGGGCGTTGATCAACAATTTTGCCGAACGTAAAATCCCTTTTGAATTGAAAGGTGACTTTGATCTGGTTACGGAAGCCGACCGGGCTTGTGAGGAACTGATCGTCAGCCGTCTGCAATCGCACTTCCCTTCGCATTCGATTGTAGGTGAGGAAGGTGGCGAGCGCCGCAACTCGTCAGAATATTGCTGGTACGTGGATCCGGTAGATGGCACCACTAATTTCGCTCACGGCTTTCCGGTGTATAACACCACTTTGGGACTTGCCAAGAACGGCGAAATGATCGCCGGTGTGATTTTTGATCCGACTCGCAATGAAATGTTTGCTGCCGAAAAGGGCGGCGGTGCTTATTTGAATGGCCACCGCATCCATGTTTCAAAGGCGAAGCGGGTGGAAGATAGTCTGGTGGCAACTGGCTTTCCCAGCCGCAGACGTCGTGAAAATATAAACATCCATTTCTACTACCAGTTAGCCTTGGAAAGTCATGGGGTTCGACGCGCCGGTGCAGCAGCCCTTGATTTAGCCAATGTTGCTTGCGGTAGGCTAGATGCTTTTTGGGAATTCGGCCTCAATCCCTGGGATATGGCGGCTGGAATCCTGCTGATTGCCGAAGCGGGCGGCAAATGCACCAATATGAAAGGTGGCCCGGCCAGTTTGGACGGAAGGCACCTGCTTACCACCAACGGGCTGATCCACGACGAGATGTTGCGCCTGTTTGCTGACATTTTCAACGGCAAAGCAAAATACCCCATGATCGAAATGAGTGATCCCGACAAACAATAGTGTTTACAAGTAATGGTAAGTCTGGTAAGTAGCAGGATATTTGGGCAATCCAGCTTTACTTTCAATGGGATAACCTGCTAAGCTGACAGATCATAATGCGTACCGTCGATCTAATCCACCGTAAGCGCGACGGCGAGGAGTTATCCGCCGAAGAATTGTCGTTCCTGGTGAAAGCCTACACATCCGGTGAAATTCCCGACTATCAAATGTCGGCTTTTCTCATGGCTACGTTCTTTTCCGGAATGACTGATCGCGAAGTCAGTTCGCTTACCGACTGCATCATTGCCAGCGGAGAAAAGGTCGATCTTTCCGGTATTCCCGGTGTGAAGGTTGACAAGCATTCCACAGGCGGCGTCGGAGATAAAACCAGCTTAATCAGTGCTCCCATTGCTGCCGCAGCGGGTGTGATTGTGCCCATGATTTCCGGCCGTGCTTTAGGTCATACCGGTGGAACTCTGGACAAGCTGGAATCCATTCCCGGTTTCCGAACCAACCTGACCATTGACGAATTCAAGGCCCAGTTAGCAAAAATTGGCCTGGCTTTCATTGGTCAAACCCAACAGATCGCACCTGCTGATGGGAAGTTATATTCCCTGCGTGATGCAACGGCAACAGTGGAAAGCATTCCGCTGATTGCTTCTTCCATCATGTCGAAGAAAATGTCCGTGGACCTGGATGCTGTTGTGCTCGACGTTAAAGTGGGCAGCGGCGCGTTCATGAAGAAGCAGGTCGACGCCCGTCGTTTGGCACAGATGATGGTTGGAATCGGACGGCGCATGAACAAGCGTGTCCAGGCTCTGATCACCGATATGAACCAGCCTTTGGGCTATGCTATCGGCAATGCTTTGGAAGTGATGGAAGTATCGCAGACGCTGCAAAACGCGGGCCCAGTGGATTTAACCCGGCTTTCGTTGGAACTGGCAGCGCGGATGATTTTCCTTGGCAAAAAGACGGCAACCATTGAAGAAGCTCGGGAACTGGCACAAGCCAAACTGGTTGACGGTTCGGGCTATCGGAAATTAAAGGAAGTGATTGCGGCACAAGGCGGCAATCCCCAAGTGCTGGACCGGTTTGATCTGCTTCCCAACGCCACTGGCGCGCGGGAAATCAGCTCCCCGCGGGGTGGTTATGTTGCGGCAATTGACGCCGAACTGATTGGTCAGGCTTCGTCCATCATCGGCGCAGGACGCGATAAGAAAGAAGATGGAATTGACCCAGCGGTGGGCGTGATCCTGGAAGTTAAGGTTGGCCAGAAAGTGGAACCGGGCAGCGTACTTTGCCGCTTGTATTACACCAATGAGGCTCGTCTGGACGACGCCGGGGAATTGATTGAAGATGCCTTCCGCATCTCTGCCAATCCACCGGACGAACGGAATCTGATTCTGGAAGTAGTCGGCTAATCAGTAGTCTTCAAACTGAATTAAGGGCACCGGACATCCGGTGCCCTTTTCTTTTATTCGATACAATCGGCTGATGCCCGTTTCTATATTCCGCCGTGCGCTCATCTTGGCCGCCCCCGCAGTTCTGGTCGCAGCATCACGGAAACCACTGAAGATTTCCGTCTTCTCGAAACACCTGCAATTTGTGAAAGACGCTGAACTAGCCGAAGCAGCTCGGGACATTGGTTGTGCAGGCATTGATTTGACAGTGCGCAAGGGAGGTCACGTAGACCCCAAAGACGTGGCTACAGAACTGCCCCGTCTGGTAGAACTGATCCGCGCCAAAGGGATGGAAGTTCCTATGGTGACCACGGAGATTTCCCAGGTCAATCCTGAGGCAGAAGCGGTGTTGAAAGCTTGTTCTAAACTCGGCATTCGCTATTACCGATGGGGCGG
>JANMWO010000075.1:0-7164 GCA_031394025.1 Acidobacteriota bacterium | reverse complement strand
GCTTTCCTTAAAGGGCACCGCGGAAAAGCCCATCACCATTAAAGGTGCTGGTGATGGCGAAGCTATTTTTGACGGTGCGGGCAACCATAAGCTGTTCGACGTGATGGCGACGCAACACCACATTTTTGAAGGGCTCACCTTCCGCAATACTGAAATTGCCATTTTTGCAGGGGAAAAAGAGGTAATGGGAGCCGTGGCCCTTACCGTCCGCAACTGTCGTTTCGAAGATATCGGCGTGGGGGTGTGGACGGAAAGCGACGAATCGCGCGATTTTGTCCTGTCCGATAATCTCTTTCTCGGTCGCGAAGATCAGAGGCGGCTGATCGGTTGGAACCAGGTGGGCTCGCGAGTTGCGGGCATCTACCCTTCGCATCAGCTACGCAGTTTTTTTGCCATCAAAGTCTATGGGCCAGGACACGTGATTGCGCACAATGCCATCGCCTATTTCCACGATGCCATCTGCATCTCTACCTATGGCCCGCCGGACGCTGATCCGGAGAAGCGGGCCTCGTCTATCGACATTTACAATAACGACATTCACCTTACCAACGACGATTTTATTGAAGCAGACGGAGGAGCCCACAACATCCGCGTCTTTCAAAATCGCGGGGTGAACGCCGCTCATAACGGATACAGTTCCCAGCCTATCTTTGGAGGGCCGGTCTACTTTTTCCGCAACCTGCTGTATCATGTGCCCGCTGGCGGGGCGTTCAAAATGGGTGCTGCACCGGCTGGCATTCTGATTTACCACAACACACTTATCGGCGAGCAGACCGCCCGCGAACCCTATTCCAACGCTCACTTTCGCAATAACTTATTTATGGGTCGCGATACGCCCAACCGCGGGGTGATGACCTGGGCCAATGCCACCAATAACTACAGCAGCGATTATAACGGGTACCGTCCCAACCGTAACGTCAGCCAGCAGTATAGTTGGCTGGCACCCACGCCTGGAAAGTCAGCGAAGGATTCCGGCATGCTATCCTTCGCCACACTGGCTGAGTTTCAGAAGGCAGTTAGTCAGGAGGCCCACGGGATTGAAGTGGATTACGATATTTTTGAGAACCTTGCCCCGCCGGACCCCGCGCAGCGCCATCGCGTGTATCATTCCATGGATCTCAACTTCCGACTGAAGGCGAACTCGAAGGCGATTGACGCGGGTATGGTGCTGCCTACGATCAATGACGATTTCACGGGGAAAGCTCCTGATTTGGGTGCCATTGAGTTAGGGAAACCGGAACCGCACTACGGTCCCCGCTGGATCACCTGGAAGCCGTTTTATCGCTAAAGTGAGCCGCCTATTTTGGTGGGCTCATTCGTTTTTGCAATTGAATGGGCCTTGGTGAACCTGTTGGCGGAATGGTTACTTCCACCCAAAGTTCTTCGCCAGGTTGCAGCCTGGAGGGGTCCGGCGCATTTTCCGGTATGAAGAATGCCAGTGGTTTATCCACGCGCACTTCCCCTGCCAAAACACTTTGACCATATTCCGTACTCTCTTTGGATTGCGTAGCAAATACCTGGTCGTTCTTCACAGTCAGCAGAATGGGGACCGATGGAAAATAGGCCCCGTTAGCCGACCCAAATGGAGGCGTTCCCATTTTGGCGACACCGAGCAGGTTGATATAGCGACCACGCAGCGGTAAGTAAGGATCTACGGGCATAGTCTTCATCCAGCCTCGCGGATAGGCTGTGCGATCGTAACTGAATTTAGCGGCAATTCCGCAAAGCAGCATTGCATGCGCAGCGGCCACAATCATCCCGTTCTTTACGCTGGGAAGCATCAGGGCAGGTCCATCCTTCCAATCAACTCGCGACGCAGTCTATCCAGCGCAAACCCCACTCCAATCAGCAATATCCCTGCAGCGATCAAGCCGAAGCTGCGGTCCAGTTTATCGAACAGGTTGGAGAGGAAGAAGCCTACAATGCCGAAAGCACCAATCACAATGCCCAGGTTCAGCATCGGTTTATGACGCAGAGAAACGCCCCAGGCGGCAATACCTGCTCCTCCGACGAGCCAATGCAGGTAAGGATAAATGGAATTGAATGAGATTGCATGTCCGGCTGCCACCCAAACTGCGGCGGCGATCAACTCCCAACAAACTGCACCAGCAAGCGATGAAACAATCAGTAGGGCTGCTGCGGCAAATATCAGTCGATTCAAGTCAAACCAATTGCCAGAATAAAACCCGGTCTGCAGGAGGGCGCACGGAATCAAAGTCAACCCGCCGATCCAGCGTAAAACCCGCACATCAGCCGGGGCCAAGAATCTTGGTGAAAGAGCAAGGTAAGCCAGGGCTATGACAAAGCCAAACACTGGAAGTAGGCGGAACAAATCGTAGGGTGGAGTAAGAATAAAGTCTTCCAACTCAGCGGCGATGAATGCAGGCAGTAAAACGGCCAGAAACGCGAATTGCGGCCATTCGCGAAGAAGCCAGTAAGCCAATCCGGCACCCAATGCCCATAAACCGATAGCGTTTGACCAATGCCCTGATAGATTAAAAATCTGCCCGCAGAGTGCGACGCCAGCGCCCAGCCCTGCTGTACCGACTGCGTGAAGCGTGATCGCTAAAATAGCAGAGTAAGGTCGCGAAACAGCCCCGGCCACATGCAGTCCCGCTACTAACGTAACCACGAGGATGAACCGCAACTGGGGTGACATGGTATCCCAATTGGCAGACACAAAAAGCAGCAGCCCGGCGGCAAGCATCAAGCCGCCAAATGCCATGGCCAAAGCTGCGGGCCACCGCACACCGGGTGGCGGTTGTCGCGAATCTTCAAACGCACGAATTGCTGTTGCCGTGTCATCGGAAAGCAAGCCCGCTGCTTTCCACGATTCAAGCGATTTGTCGAGTTCCAGATTCACAAAAAATCTTAATGTAACGCAGTAGCGTCTCTATCCGACCATTCACAATAGCAGGTGTGACGGGCCGCGATCTTAGCTAAGCTCTTCTTGCATAATGCAAGACGATGCCTTTCCGCCCTGGCATCTGTTGCGTTAACATCAATGTTGTGATTTTCTCCCAAATGCTAAAATCCATTCTTGCCGAAACCAGGAGTTTCCTATGTTCCGTCCTTTAAGCACCACGTTCCTGATCAGTGTATTGTGTGGTGTGGGTGGGGCAATGGCCCAAGCGCCCGCACCGGCCGCGGCACCTGCTGCAGCCCCAACAGCACGCCCTGCGCGTCCCCCGGCACCGACCCGAGATCCCAATACGCCCGGTTATGTAAAAGCGAAAGACTTAGCCGATGGGGCCGTCCCATCTGCAAAGGAAGACGGTAACTTCATCATCGGTCCCACCTATAAGCCGGCGCCAGAAATGACTGTGCAGGAAGGCGTTCCGCAAGGCGAGATTTTCAATTTCACAATGGAATCGACGGACAGCAAGTTCTACCCTGGTATCGCACGGGAAGCTGGCACTTTTGGTACACCAGATCCGGCGAATCCTAACAGGCTGTTAGTAAAGAGCCATCCTGCTCCCTACACTCGCAAAGTGGCGGTGTACGTCCCGAAACAATACGTCGCCGGAACGGCTGCCCCGTTCATTGTCGGAGCAGATGGAATTGACAAGGCACTGTTCACGGCGCTGGACAATTTGATTGCTCAGAAACGGGTGCCGGTGATGATTGGCATCTCCATTGGCAACGGGAGCGGCGATGCTCAGGGGAGCGAACGCGGTTTGGAATATGACACAATGTCCGGCCTCTATGCCGAGTTTGTTGAGAAAGAAGTTCTGCCTTTAGTGGAGAAGAATGCCAAGGTGAAACTGACCAAAGATCCTGAAGGTCGGGCGACCATGGGCGGCAGTTCCGGCGGTTCGGCGGCGTTGATTATGGCGTGGTATCACCCGGAGCTGTACCATCGTGTGCTGACTTACTCGGGCACCTACGTGAACCAGCAGTGGCCAACTGACCCCAAGCTCCCGCACGGTGCCTGGGAGTTTCATGAAAACCTGATTCCCAACAGCCCTAAAAAGCCGATTCGCCTTTGGATGCACGTCAGCGATCGGGATAATCTGCAAACGCGTGATGACTTCCACGATTGGGTTTTGGCCAATGAGCGGATGGCCCATGTGCTGGCAGCCAAGGGCTATCACTATCAGTTTGTATTTGCGCGGAACGCTGGACATACCGATCGTGCAGTGAAGGCTCAGACACTGCCTGAAGCTCTGGAATATGTGTGGCAGGGCTTCCCGATTACTGGGGTTAAGAAGTGATTCAGTACGTTGGGAAAAATCGCACGAATCTGAATTAATTCACAATTGAATTGTCTGCGAACTGCTTGGTAGCTTCCACTTGCTTCCACTTCTACAAATGTTCTTATCAGATGTCTGCGCTATACTATGGGTGCAATACTTAGGCTTGAGTCTGCCCCCCTATGTTTCCCAAACGGAAGCCTCGAGATAAAGCAACGGCGAACGAAGCTGATATTCGTAGCCACTTGTTGCATATTGTCGATTCAATGGGCTTTCGCCATGCTCCACGGTTACAAACCTTTTTACGATTCGTCGTTGAGCACTCGATTCAGGGAACAAACAGCGAGATAAAAGAAATAACCGTTGGCGTTGAGGTGTATGGAAAGCAGCCGGGTTATGATCCTCGGCATGATGCGACTGTTCGGGTTGAGGCCTCAAAGCTCCGCCTGCGCCTTGCTGAATACTACGAAGGGGAAGGCGCGCAGCAGCCGATCCGGATCACGATTCCAAAAGGTGCTTACACCGCAAATATCGAATTGACAGAATCACCTACCGTTCCAGGAAAGGGTGCGCACTGGTTCTTCGCCTGGATCCTCGCCTTAGTGATCGCTGCGGTTGGATGGATGTGGTCCAGGCCACCGCAATTTGGGCGTTCCGCAGAGCTCAAGCCTGGAACTTTGCAGATTACCCGCCTTACTGAAAACGGAACATTTAGCACCGACGCTGCTGTTTCACCGGATAGTCAATTCATGGTGTACTCCTCTGATCGCGATTCTGTGGGGGTTCTAAATCTCTGGCGGCAATCGTTGGGCGGTGGTGTTGCGCAGCGCCTTACCAATTCCAATTGGAATCACTCTGCCCCGACGATTAGTGAAGCAGGCACGATCGTCTATCGTAGCGGTGAGGGGGGTGGCGTCTTAGTTACCTTGGAGCCTGGAAAAGCTCCTGAAGTATTAAAAAATTCATCTCGGGCTCGAGATCCCCGTTTTGCCTCTCGCGGCAAGCGGTTAGTCTATTGGATTGCCCGCGATGAAGAAACGCGCGACTACGGCAGCGTCTTCATCCGGGACCTTGCCGATCCCGGGGCTTTTCCTTCGCGGTTGTTTGGAGAGTTTGCCCATGCTTCGCGTCCGATTTGGCTGGATCAGTCAGAACATTTGGTGGCCTTAGGCACTTGGCATTCCCAAACTCCAGAGAAAGAATACGATGCCTGGATAATCACGCTAAATGGTCTGTATTCCAAGGGTTTGCCGGTTAAGACCGGGTTGTTTCCAAAGTTGTTGGCGGGCAAGTTTTATTCCAGGGTGACAGAACGGTCACTCATCGAAATTGGAGGTTGGCGGGCCGGATGGCTTTATTTCACAATTCCGTCCAGGGATGCGGTTGACCTTTACAGGATTCACCTGGATATTGCTTTAGGAAAAGTTTCCGGTGAACCGCAGAAGTTAACACTAAGCTCAACTGCGGCAACAGAGCCTCGGCCGACGACGGGTGGACTTATCTATGTGGACAGCGAGACTTCCTACAATCTATACAGTCTCGCGCGGCCAACTGCGCCGCAACACTCCCAGGACTTGCGCCAACATACTTCAGAGACAGGCATGAATTTGCGTCCGTCGGTGGATCCAAATGGCCGCACCATGGTGTGGGAAAAAAGACGGCCCGGTTTCCCCGATCAGATTTGGTTACATGATTTGGCTGGGGGAAAACAACAACAATTGGCTGTTGCCATTAAAGAGGCTACCAGTCACGCGCTGATTTCCCCGGATGGGCGATCCGCTGCTTATCGAGTGTCGACGCCAAACATTCAGCCAATATTCATGGAATCCTTTGCTGAAGGGATGCCGCGAAAGATTTGCGAGAATTGTGGTACTCCCAGTGATTGGAGTCCTGATGGCTCTCGTCTTTGGTATATTACTGGGGGTAATCCGGCTCGTGTTGGCCTGCTTGAATTAGCAACTGGCCGAAACGATGATAGTCTAATTCATCCCAGTTACAATCTCTATGGTGCCCGTCAGAAAGTGGATCGTAAAGGGGACGGCTGGTTGGCATTCTATGCCGACAACGGCCCCCTCACTAGGCAGATCTTCTTGGCCCCCCTAAAAAGCTATCAGTCAGGTGGACCTGATTCCTGGATTTTTTTGACAGACGGATCTCAATGGGATTCGTCTCCTGGGTGGGCCACAGACGGGAATACCGTGTACTTTGTGTCCCGCCGGGACGGCTTTTCTTGCTTAATGGCACAAATGCTGAACCCAACGACAAAGCGTCCTGTAGGTGGCCCTTGGACAGTCCACCACTTCCACGATCCTGGTGTGACACTCACTCGAAAACTGAAGCATCGAGGATCGGATAACCACTGGGTGGCAGGTGACAGCATCTATTTCACGTTAGAAAGAACAACCTCTCGCATTTTTCTATTGTCCGGACTTCAACGGTAGCCGCACCAATATCCGCTAAGTATTCATTGTGTTAACCCTGAATTCCGAAGTGAGTGGGATAGGCCTCCGGCCTGTCCTATCCTACATCTGAATGCTGCCGCTTTATGACATTTTCGAGGGCCTGACAAGGACAGGCAAGGATGCCTGTCCTACTTAACTCTCAACTTCGGAATTCAGGTTAACCAAGGGTAGTGCTTGGTTATCCCGCCCAACTAACCCCTAATACCCTCCCAACTAACCCCTAATACCACCCCAACTGACTCTAATCTGCAGCACAGAAAGCGTTAGTTTGGTCTTGCCCGAGAAGAATCGGGAAAGTCAAAAAGGAGAAATACAATGAGTAAATCCATTCGTCACATGTTCGTCATGGGCGTAATCATGACAACCTTCGCATCGGCCAGTTTTGCCCAGGTTACCCTCAAAGCATCGATCAATTTTCCATTCGTTGCTCAAGGCGGCACCATGGCACCCGGCGACTACATAGTGAAATCTTCAACAATGTCGGGAGGAAATCACATCTATTTCTTCCA
>JANMWO010000003.1:0-3704 GCA_031394025.1 Acidobacteriota bacterium | reverse complement strand
TAGCCGTTTTGGGAATACTAGACCTCTGCGGCCGATCCGCATTACGCTCAGCATTCCTGTGATTCAGCACTTGAGGCTTGACTTACTTAAGCGGTTACTGTAGTTTGTTTTGGTGTTGGGTCCGCGCCTGAAGTGCAGAATGTAGTTGCCTATTCAGGTTGAGTTACCTTTGCGCGAGTCCTGTATGCAAGCACAAGTGATTCTTCAACCAAGGCTATTGATGAGGGGAACCATGCGAATTTATTACTCAGTTTTGGCGACGATTCTAACTGTTGCACCGGCCATTGCCCAAGTGGGGGCTAGCGGGACCATTCAGGGAACAATTAAAGATCCCTCCGACGCCATCTTGCCCGGTGCTTCGGTGACCGCAACCAGTGTTGGAACTGGAATTCCAATTACACGCGAAACGAATGCGGCCGGATTCTTTGTAATTACCCCACTTCAGGCTGGCGAGTATTCGGTTACTATCAAGGCCGCTGGATTTCAAACCATCACCCAAAAACGTGTAGTTGTGGATGCGTTGGGAACTGTTGGATTGAATTTGAAGATGCAGTTGGAAACTTCAAATCAAGCGATAACGGTGGAGGTGCAGGCTACTCAATTACACACCGAAGATGCGACGCTGGGTGCGTCTGTGGGCAACGAAGTATATTCCGCACTGCCACTGGCTATGAACGGTGTTCCTCGCGATCCTACGCAGTTTGTCAACCTGGTGCCAGGAGTAAACTCGGCAGCCATTCAAGTGGCTGGTACGAATTTGGCATCCTTCAACGGTGGCCAGACTTTTCAAAACGAAACTTATCTGGAAGGGCTGCCGATGACCAGCGCTGGAACGCAAGGTGACACCCGCTATATTTCGTTTGGCGTGTTGGTTGAAGCTGTAGAGCAATTTCAGGTGGAAACAAGCGGAGCCAAGGCACAGTTTGAGGGCCAGGGCGTTTCCAATTATGTTCTGAAATTGGGAACAAACAAGTTTCACGGATCGGCCTATGAATTCTTCCGAAATACGGCTTTGGATGCGCGTGGATTTTTTCCAGCCACTACGCCCATTGAACATCAGAACCAATTTGGAGGTAGCTTGGGAGGTCCTATTAAGAGGAACAAGGCGTTTTTCTTTGCCAGCGCTGACGGTTACAAATTTAACTCCGGGTCCATTCCTGGGTGCACTTCAGTGGCCTGGCGATTGCCGATGGCCGCGTGTATGCCGTGGATCATGATTCCACGGTGTATTGCTTTGGGCTGAAAAAGTAACAGGGGAAACGCAATGAAAAGAATTCTATGTGCAGCGGCTGGATTGCTGATGCTGGCATCCGCCGGGTTTACTGCCGATAAACAAATCCTGATGATCGCTGGCAAACCGAGCCATCCACCGGGTCAGCACGAACACAATGCAGGGGTGCTGCTGTTGTCAAAGTGGTTGAATACTGTTCCAGGAATCCACACCACAACATCGTTGAGTGGAGCTTGGCCCGATGCCGCAGAGTTCGATAAAGCCGATGCGATTTTCTTCTTTTGTGACGGTGGGGAAAATCATTTAGCTTTCCAAGCCGATCATCCTGCAATCATCGCCAAAGCTGCTGCACGCGGCGTAGGGTTGATGTTCATGCACTTTGCTACGGAGCCTCCGGCGAAAAGCGGACATCAGGAAATGCTGGATTGGATCGCTGGTTTCTTTGACTTGAATTACACCATCAATCCCTTTTATGAAGCCGAATTCAATGCGCTTCCCGCACACCCCATTACGCGAGGCGTAAAGCCATTCAAGATCAAAGATGAATGGTATTACAACATTCGCTTTCGCGAGAGTTTGCGCAATTTCACAGGAATCCTGATCACAACGCCTCCGGCAGACACAATCAAGGCCGATGGAATCCGCAGCGGCAATGCCGACGTCCGCACCAAGATCGGGCAACCGCATTTCGTGTCCTGGGCTGGAGAAAGGCAGGATGGTGGAAGATCAGTTGGATTCAATGGCGGCCATTATCATTCCAATCTGGGAGATGAAAACTTCCGAAAAATTGTGCTGAATTCACTGGTTTGGATCACCAAGGCGGAGGTGCCAGCCAAGGGTGTGGAAGTTGCGGTAACACCGGCAGAGCTGGCAGAAAATCTGGATCCGAAACCGATGCGCCCGCGTCCACCGGTAGCGGCACCTCCGGCTGAAAAGTAAGCAGATAGAACTTAGCCATGCTGCAACAGATCAGTGAGGTTTGACATTTTGAAGAACACGACGCGACGAAAGTTTTTACAACTGGTTCCTGCCGAGGCCGCCTTATCCTCCCTGCCAGCTACTCACGCTGCGCTGGCCGATCCGGGTCCGCTGACGCTTTGGTACAAACAACCTGCTGTTAAATGGGAAGAAGCGTTGGCAATCGGAAACGGTCGCCTGGGCGCGATGATTTTTAGCGGTGTGGAAAAAGAACGGCTCCAGTTAAATGAGATCACTGTTTGGTCAGGCAAGCTGGAAAAATCAGCAAACCGTAAGGAATCGTATAAGCAGGTTCCTGAAATCAGAAAGATGATTGAAGAGGGCAAGTATGTGGATGCTGGAAAAGCCATGTCCACCCACATGACGATAACTGGGGTCCAAGCAGGAAGAAAAAATACTTCGATGAAACAGAAGCCTGATGGGACGCTGGACGTGGAACTCAAGAAGGGTACTGCGTACAAATTGATGTTCGGATTGGTTTAAATCACGGATAATTTAAGAATGGCTGTGACGATGAAAGACATTGCGAACGATCTTGGCGTATCTGTTGTTACGGTATCGAAGGCAATGCGGAATCATAATGACATCAGCCTTAAAACACGCACACGAGTTCTGCAGCGCATCAAAGAACTAGATTACCGACCGAACTTAGCAGCACGTTCTTTGGCAACAGGCAAAAGTTATCTGATGGGATTAGTTGTCCCTGATCTGGTACATCCCTTTTTCTCCTTGGTTGCCAAAGGGGCGTCAAGGGTACTGCGTAAGAAGGGATACAGCCTGATCATCGCTTCATCGGAAGAAGACCCTGATCTGGAAATTCAGGAACTCAGCCAAATGATGGCGAGAAATCTTGATGTCTATATTATTGCTTCCGCGCAGACCGGCCCGGAAAGTCTTCACCGCTTTGTGGAACAAAAAAAATCGCTGATTCTGGTTGACCGAAGATTTTCATCCTTCCCGGCGAACTACGTTGGAACCGATGACAAGGAAATTGGCAGGATGGCGACAGACCATCTTATCGAACGTGGTTGCCGACAGATCGCATGCATTGGCGGTCGCGATGTAAGCCCGGCAATGGATCGACTTGAGGGCTACAAACATGCGCTCATTAGTCATGGGCTCCCGGTACTGGAACAGTTCATCGTGACTCGTGTCAATGGAGACAACCACGGCGACGTTACCGGGTTCGAGGCAATGAATTCGCTGCTTCGATTGAACCCATGTCCCGATGGCGTATTCTGCCTCAACGATCCAACTGCCATGGGCGCAATGAAAGCGATTGCCGAAAGTGGCCTGCGCATCCCACAAGATATTGCTGTGATTGGATGCGGCAATGTTCCTTATGCTTCGGAGTTGAGGGTTCCGCTGAGCAGTGTCGATCAGGACTGCGAAATGATCGGCGAGAATGCCGCAAAGCTTGCTTTCAGTCTGGTGGAAGGAAAGCAGTCTATGGCATCTCCCAAAACCATTCTCATGAAACCGAAGCTGATCCCCA
>JANMWO010000691.1:0-1681 GCA_031394025.1 Acidobacteriota bacterium | reverse complement strand
ACGTGTTGTTTCCTGGAAGCTGGCCGCTGAGATGAACGAATCCGTCGATAGCGACGCCTTCGTGATTCCCAACAACACAGCCTTACCCGCCGCTGGCTTTCCGCCTGCATCGAGCACCCTGGCATTCTCTTCCTTGAACTTGAAGCGATCAACCACTTCTTCTGGAAGGAATTCCGAATCGCCGATATCTTCAATCCGAACCCAACGCAGCATCTGGCGTGAGATCACTTCCAAATGCTTATCGTTGATGTTCACGCCCTGCAACCGGTAAACTTCCTGAATTTCATTCACCAAGTACTTCTGCAGTTCGCGCTCACCCAGGACGGCAAGAATATCGTGCGGATTGCGCGGGCCATCCATTAACGGATCGCCAGCCTTCACCCGCTCGCCATCCTGCACGTTAATGTGGACACCACGCGGAATGGAATATTCACGCGCATTGCCGTCATCTCCGTGGATGGCAATCTTACGATAACCCTTGGTCACTTCACCGTGTTTAATGATGCCGTTGATTTCAGCAATAACCGCTGGATCACGAGGCTTACGAGCTTCAAACAGTTCCACAACACGCGGCAAACCACCGGTGATGTCTTTGGTTTTCGACGTCGCACGCGGGATCTTGGCAATGACATCGCCGGCGTGAACTTCATCGCCGTCGCGCATCATCAAGTGGGCGTGGGTCGGCATGAGGTAGCGCTTCTCATCCGCTTTATGCCCGCCGTGCGGCCGGATCATGACCATCGGCTGACGCTTTTCATCCATGGAATCGGACACAACCAACTGGGATAGCCCAGTGATTTCATCCACCATTTCTGTCAGCGTGGCACCTTCAATCAAATCCTTGAAGTGAGCGATACCGGTGAGTTCCGTCAAGATGGAGAATGTATAAGGATCCCATTCCAGCATCTTTTCGTTGGCCTTAACCGCAGCGCCCTCTTCATACAGAATACGAGCGCCGTACACTACCTGATACCGTTCACGTTCGCGATTCTTTTCATCCACAACGGCCAGAATACCGTTGCGATTCATAGCAACCAGTTCACCCTTGGCATTGCGAACCGTTTGGATTCCAATGTGCCGGACAAACCCATTGGTACGTGCTTCCTGCGTGGATTGTTCCGATGCTCGCGTTGCCGCGCCACCGATGTGGAAGGTACGCATAGTAAGCTGCGTTCCTGGTTCGCCGATGGACTGTGCAGCAATAACACCGCAAGCCTCACCGCGTTCCACCAATCTACCAGTGGCCAGGTTACGACCGTAGCAGAGCTGACAAACACCGCGTTTCGATTCGCAGGTGAGCACCGAACGAATTTTGACTCGTTCAATACCCGCTGCTTGAATGGCGGCGGCCAACTCTTCCGTGATTTCCTGGTTCACTTTGACGATGACATTGTTTTCAAAGTCGAGCTGCGTTTCAAGAGCCACACGACCCACAATACGGTCGCGCAACGGCTCAATGATTTCGCCCGATTCAATGATCGGCTCCACGTAAATTCCGTCCATGGTTCCGCAATCAGTGTCGGTGACAATAACGTCTTGCGCCACGTCCACCAATCGGCGAGTCAGGTAACCGGAATCGGCGGTTTTAAGAGCCGTATCGGCCAATCCCTTACGAGCACCGTGAGTGGAGATGAAGTACTGCAACACATTCAACCCTTCACGGAAGTTCGCGGTGATTGGC
>JANMWO010000689.1:0-11150 GCA_031394025.1 Acidobacteriota bacterium | reverse complement strand
ACCAGCCTCCCCAGCGCTCTGCAAAGGGGCTGCGATGGTCGGTCACAAAGCCGCCGGCCTGCGTTTGCGGGAAGCCTTCGTCATCGGTATAAACGGATCGTACAAGGTGACCAGGAACACCCAGTGTTCTGGGGGAAGCGTGGCATTGCAGGCACTCATCGCGACGTTCAAAACGGGGCTTGTCGGCTTGTTTCTGATCTAACGAATAGAAGATAGCACCACGCTCGGGATCGACTGCGGAAAGCTCTACCACCTCGCCATTGGGAACCCACCCGACATACACGTCGTCATTGAAGTATAGAGCTCTGGGCGTGGCTGGGGAAATTTTTCCGAACTGAAAGCTGGTCTTAGAAAACACCAGCATTTGTGTTTGTTCGGAAACTCCCAACGCTTTCAAAACGGCAGGCAGATAACCATGTTGTTGATCGAACGCTAAGGACACCTGGCCGGAGTCAATTTTCTTTTGCAATACGGCAACTGGGTCACGTCTGGCTGGGGCGGCATACTTTATGGCATCGCTTTCCAGGGGAAACGTGAAGGATCCACTGAGGTCGGAAACCTGCGCTAAAAGCATTACCGTGAAACAAGTCATAGAGCCACTTCCAACTTGGAATGAACTGGCCGTGATTCTATTGAACAGTAGGACATGAACATCCACAATTTTACACCTGAAGTCTTCCAGGTCAAAACGAAATTAGAAATCCTTCACACAGGCCATATAAAGCATGAGATACTGCCTCCAGTGACCCGTCAACTCAGCATTAAATCATCGAAAGAAGGAATCCGAACCGTTGTCCTGGAAGGGACACGGCTTTTGCTTGGCCGGTCAGAATCAGCCTTCTTTTCTTATCCTGACGATACATTGCTGTCTCGTTCGCATTTGGCATTTGAACCAGGCGAAGAATGGAGCGTTACAGATTTGGGCAGCACCAACGGATCTATGCTCAATGGGCAGAAGATTACTGGTAAGAGAAGCTTAAAGCCTGGCGATAGAGTCACGGCGGGCAACCTTACCATCCTATATTTGACAACCACGCCCACGGGATTACAGAGTTCTGGTTTAGAGTTCACATCGGATCCAATCTCCAGCACTGGAACCGTTGCTATGACGTTGGAACGGGTTCTGGCGATGGCCAAAGAGAGCTCGTCATCAAACAGAGAGCTCCACACGCAGCATGCCATGCGAGCACTGATGGATGCTGGCAGAGAGTTAGCTGCGCATCGTCCGTTGGAAGATTTGTTTCAGGTGATCATTCAACTGGCAACTTCTGCGGTATTGGCTAAACGTGGGGTGCTGATGACCTTCGATGGTGCGGAGCTGGTTGTGAGCGCGGCCATCGGCGAGGGATTCCGAATCAGCCGGGCGGTGCGGACAAGAGTGGTGGAAGAGCGGAATTCTATTCTGATTGCAGACACTTCCCTTGATACAGAATTTCGCGAAGCCAGAACGATTGTGGAACAGCGAGTTCGTAGTCTGATTGCGGTCCCGTTGCAAACCGAATCGAAGGTAATTGGACTGATCTATGTAGATTCGCCGGATGTGATTCGTCGCTTCTCTGCGGATGACTTGAGTTTACTGACGGTGATGGGCAACATTGCTGCGGTACGTATTGAACATTCCCGCCTCTTAATCGTAGAGCGTGCTGAGCAGTTGATGGCCAAAGAATTGTCGCAAGCTGCGGAAATTCAGAATGGACTTTTCCCGCAGTCGGCCCCCGTTATGCCGCAGTTGCAACTGGCCGGGAAAAGTGTCCCCTGTCGTTCCGTTGGTGGAGATTACTTTGACTACCTGCCCCTGCCCGATGGCAAGCTGGTGATCCTTGTGGGTGATGTGGCGGGCAAAGGCATGCCTGCATCGCTATTAATGACCAGCCTGCAAGCGCGGGTGCATTCCCTGGTTGAGCATTATGGAGACATGGCTCAACTGACGACGGTGCTGAACAAGGGAGTAACCGCCAAATGTCCTCCGGGAAAATTCATTACATTTTTCATTGCGTTACTTGATCCGACGGCGGGTACAATTTCCTATTCCAATGCTGGCCACAATCCACCCATGTTGATCAAAAGCAGCGGCGAACTGACAACCCTCTGCGTGGGTGGGCCTGTTTTGGGAGTTCTGAAATCGTTCACTTATGAAGGGGAAACGGTTCCCTGGGAAGTGGGCGATACTTTGCTTTTATACAGCGACGGAGTATCGGAAGCGATGAATCCTAAAGAAGACGAATACGGCGAAGATACGCTGGCCGAATTCCTGTCGAAGAATAGGAATCAATCGGCCAGTCAGCTATTGGACAGCATTTATGAAACGGTGACAACGTTCATGGATGGGGCACTGGCTGCAGACGATATTACGGTTGTGGTTGCTAAACGTACGGCCTAGCTTAGCGTCACCTTTTGTGCTTTTTAACTGGTCGACCGTTCTCTGGACCTGGAATTCTTTCGGCGTGAACGCGAGCCAAGTCGACATCCAAACCATGAATCGGTGGATCGGCTGGAAAGCGCCATTTATCTGGATCACTGGGTGGTTTGAATTCTTCGGTGCTGAAAACGCGCGGGGCTTCATTTAAGTAATACGAGTGGGCTATCGGCCAGGTTGCAACAAACTTACTGCATCTGGCAAAACACATTCACACACAAAATAACGATTTATCGTGGCGCTATCCTACTGATTTTACGCCTGTTGCTATCCACTTACGGGACATTCACCATCTGCGTTTACATTACCGCAACTTACTCTGAAGACGGCTGAAGCAGTTACTTTTCACCCGGTCTGAAGAATAATCTTTCAGATTGGGTTCTTTCTGGAGGCGGTTATGACACAACTAAACAACATCCTAGAGGGAAGAATCTGGTCAAGACGGGTGTTCTTCGCTCTTTTCCTTATCCTTTCCGGGCAGGCATTTGCAGCACTGCCATTGGCAACAATTCAAGACGTAATTTTCAATGCAGACGGTACCCGTTTCAATGGGGTGGCCAGTGTGGAATGGAAATCCTTTCAAGCATCCGATGGGTCAATCGTTGCTGCACAATCGGTGAGTGTGACCATCGTAAATGGAAACCTTCGCGTACGACTGGTTCCTACCGCTAATGCCAGCGCTGGCGCAAAGTATACGGTGCGCTACTCCAGTGGTGGCAGGATTTTATTCACGGAATATTGGTCTGTTCCGGTAAGCACCGTTGTCTTAAAACTTCGCGACGTTCGATCCACGGCAACCGGTCAATTACTGGGCAGTGCAACCACTGTAGAAATCGCTGATGTGGGGGGGCTGCAGGATGAATTGGATTCAAGGCCTGTGAAGGGATTTGGATTTGCACCCAATCGGGTGATGGTCGCCGGTGCCACAGGGGCATTGGAGGCGGCATCGGGAAGCCTGACAGATTGTGTCCACGTGGATGGAACGGCGGGCCCTTGCGGAGGTTCCGGTTCAACAGGGTCGTCCGGTCCGGGCTTTGTGGATTTTGAAGTTCCCGCTGGTCCGGTGAATGGGACGAATACTTCCTTCTCCCTTGTGCAGGCTCCATCCCCCAGTTCCAGCTTGCAGCTCTTTCGCAATGGCATTGTATTAAAGCAGGGGCTGGATTACACACTGTCAGGAAATGTGGTTTCGTTTTCCAGCGGATCGATTCCCCGGCTGGACGATATCATCGCCGCATCCTACCGACTGGCGACGGCGGGACAGGTCTCAATTTTACAAAACGGCACTTTGGTGGTGCCACAAGTAATCTGTTCGGCACCGGGATCTACGTCGTCGTCCAACCTTCCCACGGTGATTGGCACATGCACTATTCCGGGAAGTGTACTGCAAGTTGGGGATCGAATAGAAATTCAGTACGGAGTGGCACATGCGGGGAATAGTTCGATAACCACTCTAATTTTGAAATGGGGCGATTCGGTGGTTGCTACCCAATCTTTAGTGGCATTGGAAGCAGCAGCGGTGGGCAAAATCAGCTTGTCGCTTTCAAGCTCCAGCAGCCTCTACGCGACTCAATTGTGGGGAGGCAGGTCGGCGCAGGTTTCTTCGGCAGGTTTGATTCAGTCAAGCGTAGGGCAACTGACGCCCATTACTCTGGAAGCCCAGGTACCAGGGCAAGGAACAGACTCGGTGATGCTTCAGAATTTCAGCATTGTACGGTACCCAAACACTATGGTTCCCTGAGTTTTCAGTACTACTTCTGCTGATTAGTCTAAGTGCGAATTCTATAGTGCATACAGTTATATTGCTGTTGTTCGTTTTGCAGTTTTCGTGGAAGATATAGAAGAGGAGAGAAGCTATGAGCAAGGGAGCTCATTCTATCTTGGGGAAACTAACGTCCGGCTTTTTCCGCTTATTGCGAGATCGAAAAGGTCAGGACCTAATTGAATATGCCATGCTTGCGGCGTTTATGACTGTAGCAGCAGCCGCAGTAATGCCTTCTAATATACAATCGACAACCAGCACTATTTTTTCGCGACTGAATGGATCTTTGATTACAGTGGCGAATGGTAGTTAACTAACCGTGACTCTGATCGCTGCGAAGAAATTCGCAGTGATCGGACAAACGCTATTCTAAATACTGCTTCAAATCAGGGTTAATCTGTTCTTGAACCTCTGCTGTCTCCAAATTTTCTTTGGTCAACAGCTTAGGACTCAAATTATTGATTTTCTCCACCTTTTCACCCTTCAAATGCTTCACCGAAGCGATGACCGATTCGTAACCCATCTTAAACGGATGTTGTGCCACCAGCGAATCAATCAGCCCTTTTTTCAGATCCTCTAACAGTGTAGGGCTCCAATCGAAACCAACCATCTTGATTTTGCTGCCTCGTGTTTTGATGGCCTGCCCTGCCCCAACCGCACTGGATTCATTGGAAGCGAATAGTCCAACTGCTTCTGGATGCGCTGTCAACATATTCTCAGCCACCGCCATGGACTTGGCAAAATCGGCCATTCCGTAGCGCTTATCTACGATTTCAATACCAGGAAATGCCGCCTTGATCTTATCCTCAAAACCCTGTTCCCTGGCCATAGTGGATGCGGCACCGGGTTGCACGGCCACAACAATCACTTTGCCTTTACCATCCAAAATTTTACCCATGCGCTCTGCCGCTAATTGACCAGCCTGATAATTATCGGTGGCTACTTGCGAAATAAATTTATCAGTATCTACAGGGGAATCGAAAATGATCACTGGAATGTTCTGGCTGGCCGCCCGTTCTACAATGCTAACCATCACTTTCTTATCAATGGGAGCCAGACAGATGGCATCTACACGACGATTAATGAATGCGTCCACAATCTGAATCTGACCGTTATAATCAGTTTCCGTAGTGGGGCCATTCCACAGAATTTCCACATTCTTTTCCCTAGCCGCTTTCACCGCACCGGCGTGTACCGATTGCCAAAACAAATGAGCGCGACCTTTGGGCACCACGCCGATCTGCTTCTTCTTACTGCCGCCGCAACCGTTCAAAGCGAGCAGCGCCGCACCCACCGGGGCGATGTTGGTCAAAAATGTTCGTCTTATCATTGTGGAAATTTCGATGGTTCTTTAATGGACTGCCAACTGGTTCCGTCAAGCGACTTTAGGAATTCAACAAGATCCTTCTTCTCATCTTTGTTCAAATTCAGTTTCTTCAACTTGTCATCCAGATTCTTGTTGGGAAGTCCACCTTTGTCGTAAAAATCAACCACTTCATCCAGCGTCTTCAAACTTCCATCGTGCATGTATGGCCCGGTTTTAGAAATATCACGAAGGGTGGGGGTCTTGAAAGTGCCCCAATCTGCGGGGTTCTTGGTCACCACAAATCGCCCTTCATCGGGACTTGGTTTATCTGTTCCTACGCCCAAATTGTGATAGGCATTAGTAGTGAAATTAATGCCTTCATGGCACTGATCACACTTGGCTTTCCCTTCAAATACATGCAGCCCGCGATACTGCGCATCGGTGAGGGCCTTTTTGTTGCCAGCCTTGAATTTGTCATAGGCCGAATCACCACTCAGCAGCGTCCGTTCAAATGTGGCGATAGCCATGGCCACATGATCAATGGTGAGATCTTCAGTTCCGAATACTTTCTTAAACATTGCTCGGTAGCCCGCAATCCCTCGCAAAGTCTGCACCACGTTTTCATGGGTGTTTCCCATTTCAATGGCATTCTGAATTGGGCCCTTCGCCTGATCTTCCAGGGTCCCTGCCCTACCGTCCCAAAATTGATTCAGACTGTAGGCACGGTTAAGAACAGTGGGCGCACTGCGTCCCCCTTTCTGCCCACGAATTCCCGTGGAGGTTGCACCACCATCGGTAAATGCATGGTCAGGATGATGGCAACTGGCGCATGAAACTGTGTTATCCGAAGAAAGACGCTTGTCGAAATACAGTAGTTTCCCCAACTCCACTTTTTCAGGAGTGTAAGGATTTTCTCTGGGAAATTGAATCGGCAGCAGGCCAAGGGGTTCTTTAATCCCCTTAGCATCTGCGCCAAAAAACAGCACGGGTAACACAACGGCTAAGCCGCCGATCCAAAAAATCCGCATGGAACTCATCTGGTCTCCCGACTCTTATTTCTTCAAGTAGCCCTGAACGTAAATGGCTTTCATGCCTGCCTGTTCCGACATTGTGCCGGTAACTTCCATAATGTGAGCTGTGTGTTCCACAGCAGCGGAACGGAAATCAGTCATGCCGTCACGACGCAAGTCATGCTCTTCTTCCATCAACATATAAAGGTTGCCATCTTTCGTTAGCAGCCCGATGGGTTGCCCATTCTTGAAACATTTCTGACCACAGGAACGATGCTTTTCACCATGTTTGCCGATTTGCAAATAGCAGGAAAAGTCCACAATTTCACCGGTCATGGTCACAATCTTGGCCATGTTCGGTTTGCCGTCAACGGAAGCACCCATCGTGGTTGCAGTCCATGCGCTATCGGGCTTGGTTCCAATGGCGCCCATCGGCTTTTCGTAACTACCACCTTCCACAACCATTTGCGGCTGAAGAATGCCAGGGGCTGAAGCCATCACTTTTTTCTTATCTTTGGCACCCATCGTCAAAGTCATGGCCAGTGCCGCGACTAATCCAATGCTTACTTTCCCTAACTTTGTCATCTTATAAATCTCCTTAGTTAATCCAAACGTTACCACAGCGCGCTAGGCTGTTGTTGGTTCGCTGATTGGCAAGCTATGTCTACCTTATACGATATAGAATAGACCATCAATGAAGAAGCTTTTCCTTACCATCGTAATTCCATTTCTGGCTATTGGACAAGAGCGTTGGCAAGCCCGATCCATGGTGATTTCAACTCAAGGAATCGCCGCTACAAGCCAGACACTTGCGTCACAAGCAGCGGCGCAAATACTGGCTCGTGGAGGTTCAGCCGTGGATGCGGCGATTGCTGCCAACGCCGTTCTGGCCGTGGTGGAACCGATGATGTGCGGAATGGGTGGCGATCTGTTCGCTATGCATTGGGATGCGAAACTGAACAAGCTTACCGGCATGAATGCCAGTGGTCCCACGCCGAAGGGCATGACCATTGCGGCCCTGAAAGCCAAAGGGCATTACAACATGCCTGCTTCTGGAATCCACACCGTCTCAGTTCCAGGTGCAGTGGATGGATGGGCGAAAATGCATCAACGCTTTGGCCGCTTGCCTTGGCGCGACCTGTTTGAACCGGCCATTCACTATGCTCGCACTGGATTTCCAGTAACTGAAATTATTCAATACGATTGGTCTCACACCGTCGGCAAATTGGAATCGGATCAGAATGCCCGGCTAAGCCACTTAATTAAAGGTCGCGCCCCGGAGGTTGGTGAAAAGTTCCACAACCCGCAATTGGCCAATGCCTTTGAGCTGCTGTCCAAAAACGGTCGCGATGCGTATTACAAAGGTCCCATTGCCCAGTCGATTTTGAAAACATCGAAGCGCCTGGGGGGCACCATGACCGCTAGCGATTTGGCCAGTTTCCAATCGGAATGGATCGACCCCATCTCAACGATATATCGGGGCTGGAAGGTTTACGAAATGCCTCCCAATGGCCAAGGCATTGCTGTTCTGATGATGTTGAACATTATGGAAAAGTTCCCGCTTCCAGAAAAAGATGCATTGAGTGCCGATGCTTTGCACTTGAAGATTGAGGCGCAGAAGTTGGCCTATCAGGATCTGCGCGCTTACAATGCCGACCCATTGGTTGTCAGTGTTCCTACCCAAGGAATGCTTTCTAAAACCTATGCCACTGAGCGGTCAAAATTGATCGATGCAGAAAAAGCCACCTGCAGTGTCTCGCAAGGGGAGCCCGATAAAGGCTCGCATACTATCTATCTTTCCGTGGTAGATAAGGAAGGAAATATTGTCTCTTGGATTCAAAGCATTTCCGATCTATGGGGCTCTGGCGTTGTTGTGGATGACTTCGGCTTTCACCTGCACGACCGCGCTGGTGGCTTCACGTTTGAAGCGCAACATCCCAATGTGCTGGCACCCGGCAAGCGTCCCTTTCACACCATCATTCCTGCATTCATGGAAAAAGAGGATCAGAAGATCGGGTTTGGAATCATGCGTGGAGCCAATCAGGCGTTGGCCCATGCGCAATTTGTTTCGAATATCGTTGACCATGGCATGAACATTCAAGCAGCACTTGAGGCACCTCGGTTCACCCGTCAAACATTAGGCGGTTGTGACGTACTCATTGAAAGCAGGGTTCCCGCAGCCGCAAGAGAAGAGCTTACTAAACGCGGTCATTACCTGGACGTCCGCGGCGAATATTCTGGTCAGATGGGCGGTGGCCAAGCGGTGCTTACAGACACCTCAAAGAAAATGCACTATGGGGCGTCGTCACCTAGAAAAGATGGGGCAGCAATTCCAGAACCTATTGATTTTTGGAAAGGTCAGCCAGCACCAGCCGGATCTCGCCGAAACTGATTTCGGGTGGAAGTATTTCTTTAATCGGACTGGCTTTTTCAAAACCCATTTGATGGGCGGCATCTTCAATCAACTTACGACGTTCTGCCGTCATCCAAGTTGGCTGCCATTCAATTTTTCCTAAAGACACCAAAGAACAAATTGTGCTGATGATGGTTTCCACTTTTCGATCGCGAATTTGAGCAATCTCGGCAATTGATTTTCCACCTTGAAGAAGCTGCAACGTGATTTCTGCAGGGGAAAGCTTGGGTCCATGCTGATCAGGATCGTCCAGCCTGTGGCCGCTTTCAAACGCCTGGATGGCCGCCAAAATTTCAGCACCTAATTTTTCAGCCTTCGCCTGCCCAATGCCAAACACTTTCAACAGATCAGGAAAACTGTGGGGAACGCGTCGAGCCAAATCGTCAATGGTGGCATCGTGAAGAATAATGAAGGCTGGCTGCTTGGTTTGCTTGGCCATTGCCAAACGCCACTTGCGCAGGTAATCCCGCAAGCCTTCGTCTACCGACGTTTCCGACTTCAATGGAAGCAACTTTTTGTCTGTGGCCAGAGTCTTTGCATCCAGCCATGCCAGGGTGTAGCCGCAAACATCGCAGGCCCCGCAGCTTTCCCACTTGGGAGTTTCGCCAAAATATTTGCAGAGGGTGCGAGGCCTGCACGCAGATCCTTCCACGAATTCACGCATCACTCTATAGCGATCCCAAGCGCGGTTGCGTTCTTCTTTGTCCTTCAACTGTTCAATGAAATAAGCTAGCAGACCAATATCTTTTTTCTGCCACAGTAACAAGCAATCCGCCGCTTCCCCATCACGACCCGCACGACCCGCTTCCTGGTAAAACTGCTCTAACGATTTCGGAAGTGCCAAGTGGATCACAGCCCGCACATGTGGCTTATTGATGCCCAAGCCAAAGGCCAACGTTCCGACGAGCACGCGTACTTCATCGGCCATCCACAAGTTCTGATTACGCCTGCGCGCTTCAGCCCCCATCTGCCCGTGATAGGCCACGGCTTCAATTCCGTTTTGCCCCAAATCATCCACAGTGGTTTCCACCGCAGAAATAGTTGGTGCATAAATGATCACCGTGCTGCCTTCATGCGCCTTCAAGGTTTTCAGTAGAAGATCAAACTGAGTTTTGGAATCGCACTGCCGAACCACAAAGTGAAGATTGGGACGGTGGAAACTGCGAATGTATTTTCCAGGCTGATCCAGCCCCAACTGCTGAATAATATCGTGCCGAACTTTTTGCGTGGCAGATGCTGTGAACGCGGCGATTGGGACGTCAGGAAAATTGTTTCGAAGCCGACCCAGCATTCTATACTCTGGACGAAACTCGTGCCCCCATTCGGAAATGCAGTGCGCCTCATCAATGGCAAAAAGCGCCAGTGGGATATTATGCAGCCAATCAATTGTGCCTTCACGAGCCATGCGTTCTGGCGATAAATACAGCAACCGATAAACCCCACGCTTGGCATCCCACATTACTTTTTGTTGTTCCGCGAAAGGCATGCTGCTGTTCAGAACAGCGGAAGAAATCCCCATTTGCGCTAACTGTTCGGCCTGATCATGCATTAGGGCAATGAGTGGAGAGATCACCACCGTGGTCCCGTTGCCAACCAGAGAGGGCAACTGATAGCACAGCGATTTTCCACCGCCAGTGGGCATTACAACTGCGGCATCACGCCCAGCAAGAAGGCAGCGAATGATGGCTTCTTGTTGCGGTCTAAATTCGTCAAATCCCCAAAACTGGCGTAGCAGCCCATGAAGATCAATCTCAGGTAAAGTCGTGTCCAACACAATCATTGTAGCTTCGATAGAATGGGCATGGACCCATGAAAACTCGCCGACAAGCAATTCAAACTGCACTGGCCGCCGCCGCTGTGCCTTTGGCCGTCGCTCAGAAACATCAACATGAAGCGCCTTTGGTTGAATTGAAAACCATAAAGAAGGTGGCCAAATTCTTCAGCGCCGATGAGATGAAAACGCTGTCCTGCTTGGTGGATCTGATCATCCCACGCACCGATACCCCAGGTGCTGCCGACGCCAGCGTGCACTTCATCATCGACGGGAATTCACGAGCGCGGGCCAAACTGGGCGCAGATTTCCGACGAGGCATTGCTTCATTGAACGGTGATGCTCGTAAAAATGATGGCAAAGCTTTCGTGGATTTATCGGAGCCGGAACAGGTGGCCATGCTCACCGCGTTCAGTAAAGAAGAAGGCACCAGCCGCGCCGCATTTTTCAAGTTGTTGAAGGACGCAACGGT
>JANMWO010000669.1:0-4882 GCA_031394025.1 Acidobacteriota bacterium | reverse complement strand
AGGGACAGATAAAAAAGCTATCTCTAAGTGAGAACATTCCCACAAAGCTCGGATTTAGCTCTGATCGCTCATTGACCTCCCATGCGATTGGTAACTTGGAACTGCTGCCGTGGCCCCTACTTGAAGAAGGTTCAACTCCTGGACATACTGGTTCCAGATATCGCGGTCATTCAAGAGTGTGCCAGACCAATAATTCAAACCGACAGCCGTCTGTGGTTTGGGGATAACCCGCGCCAAGGCTTAGCTGTCCAGGCCTACGGTCAGTACCGATTGCGCGCACTTTCCCCAATCGATGATGTTCCAAACTACATAATTCCCGTGGAAGCAATTGGGCCGAACCATTTCCTGCTCATCGCGGTTTGGTCGAAGCGTGACCCGCGTGGCCATTACGTCGAAGGTGTCGTTCGCGCAGTTCAGCAGTATCGCAGTCTTTTCGCACAGTACCCAACGGTGCTGGTTGGCGACCTCAACTCCAATGCAATTTGGGATTCATCGCACCGAGCTGATCGCAGCCATAGCGCCTTAGTAGCCCTGCTGTCCGAACTCGGCTTGGTGAGTAGCTATCATTCCTTTTACAACGAAGCTCACGGAGAAGAGTCGCAACCTACCTTCTATTTCCAATGGAAACAGCCAAATCCCTTTCACTTGGATTACTGCTTCATTCCGCAAAAATGGGCAGCCAGGATGCGCGACGTAAAGGTGGGATCCTACGAAGACTGGAAAAGCCACAGTGACCATCGCCCAATCCTGGTTGAGCTTACGGACTCAGCGGTTGACGTAAGCCACAGTAAATAAAGGCCGTAATAAGGAATTGAGCCCTCTGAAGTTTCGATAACCACCACTAAAATATATCGCTAACAATTGATTCCAGAACTTTGAACGACGAAACGGGTTTTTACTAGTCGAAAGAGTTTTCCTTGCATCTTCTTACGCGACTCCTAATTCCCGTTGCCCTGTTCAGCCAATTGGCTCACGCCCAAATGGGTTGGCCAGTGGCCTGGAAAGATAAGCCGGTGGCCCGCTGGACAGATGCCGATGCTCGGCTGGTGCTTACAGAATCTCCCTGGTCCAAACAAGTAGATCCTATTTTTAAGCAAGGCAATGGACCCCGCGGTCGTGGTGTTGGAATCGGCATGGGTGGTATTGGAATTGGAATGGGCGGTCCGCGGATGGGCGGCGGTCGTGGTGGCGGACGCGGTGGGCCTGGCGGAATGCCTGCAGGTCGCGGGATGGACACTGGTGGTCGACCTCCTTCTGAAGACATTGCTCCCCGTTCCATTAACCCGGTGACAATTCGCTGGGAAAGCGCCTTGCCCGTTCAGGAAGCGGAGCTGAAAACTGCCGATGGGAATGCCCCTATTGTGGACGAATCGAATTACGCCATTGCCGTGGTGGGGTTGCCCAGTCGGTTAGCAGTAGGCGATCCGCAAGTTTTGGCGAAGCAGTGGAAGGGTCAAGCAAAATTGAAACGCGCTGGCAAGAAAGACGTCAAACCAGTTGAGGTCAGAGTGCTGCCCCGCGACGATGGGTTGGTTGTGATGTACTTGTTTTCACGGATGAATGAAATCACAGCGAATGATCGGGAAGTGGAGTTCGAAGCCGTGGTTGGGCCTTTGGAATTGAAACAAGCCTTCACGCTAAGTGAAATGAGTTACGCTGGCAAGCTTGAGTTGTAGTTCTCTTAACCAAAAATACTTATGAAACTTCTAACGTTCCTTAATGGAGCGGCTGTGGCACTTTTTGCCATGAGCGGCTTAACATTTTCTCAAACGCAAAATCGTTACGCTCTTATCCTGGAAGATACTCCAGTGATGATGCAGATGGAAAGTCGATCGGAACTGTCTTCGGCCAAAACGAAGTTGTATCACGCAAATCTTTTGACAAAGCAACGCAATGTGATCGCCGAATTGAACAAGCGTAATGTGAACGTCACCGGGTCTGTTTCCACTATCGCCAATGCTGTTTTTGTGGTGGCCACGCCTGATGCGATTGCTGAAATGAGCAAGCTTCCAGGAGTTTTGGGAGCCGTGCGTTTGCACAAGTATCAGACGAAGATGAATCGTGCATTGCAGTTGATCAACGCACAGGCGGCTTGGGGAGTGGTTGGCGGTGCAGCCAATGCCGGGGCTGGGATTAAGATTGGCATTCTTGATTCAGGGATCGATCAGACCAATGCGGCGTTTCAGGATAGTTCTTTGAAAGTGCCATTAGGGTATCCAATTTGCAATGGCACCGATTGCGCCTTCACCAACAACAAAGTGATTGTGGCACGCAGTTACACTCGAATGCTTTCCGCCGGCAGCGATCCCAATAATCCCGCAGCCGATTCCCATCCCGATGACTACTCGCCGCGTGATCGTAGCGGACACGGCACCGCTGCGGCATCTTGCGCTGCTGGTGTTCCAGTGAACGGAGTGGCCCCTATTTCCGGCGTTGCACCGAAGGCTTGGCTGGGAAATTATCGGATTTTTGGATCGCCCCAGGTGAACGACACTACCTCCGATGACGTCATTCTGAAAGCGCTGGACGATGCGTTTAATGATGGCATGGACATAGTTTCTTTCTCCGTGGGTGGTCCGGCGTTTTCTGGTCCTCTAGATGTAGGGGCCATTTGTGGCAATCCCAACGGAGTGCCTTGTGACCTTTCGGCAAAGGTATTTGACGATGTAGCGAAGAAAGGGATGATCATTGTTGCCGCTGCTGGGAACGAAGGTTTTGACGGTACCGCAAACGGTCCCACTTACGGGACCATTGGTTCACCAGGCAGCGCGCCTTCAGTAATCGCAGCAGGAGCCAGCACGAATTCGCACGATTTCGATGCGGTGCTTACCGTTCCTGGAGCGAACGTGCCTGCATCCTTAAAATCGATCCCCGTGCAAGTCGGAGATAGCAATGTGCCACCGGGGGCAACCACAGCACCTTTGCGGGATGCCACTGCTACAGGGAACGACGGGTTGGGTTGCGTTGCGTTTCCGGCTGCGTCGTTAGTTGGAACCGTGGCATTGATTCAGCGTGGAAGCTGTAACTTTTCTTTGAAGATTGCCAATGCCGAAGATGCTGGTGCGGTTGGCGTAGTATTCTACATGGCCGATTCCGCTGTTACTATCTCACCCAGCGGATTGGCAAACGCAACCGTTCCCGGTTTACTTATTTCTAATAGCGATGGCCTGGCATTGAAGAATTACATTGCCGCTAACCCGGAACATTTGATTACCATTGACCCCACTGGTGTAGAGATCAGTAACACGCCAAACGTGCTGAGTTACTTTTCTTCTCTTGGTCCGAACACCGGTGATGCGGCCCTGAAGCCAGACCTGCTTGCGCCAGGACAATACATTTATATGGCGGGCAGCGCACAGGACCCGTTGGGAGAAGTTTATAGTTCCACCGGATTCGTAGTGGCCAGCGGAACCAGTTTTTCAACTCCCATCATTGCCGGTGCAGCAGCATTGGTTAAGCAGCAACACCCTGGGTTTAATGCGGCACAAGTGAAATCCACATTGATGCATACCGCGTCGCAGGACGTGCTGCGCGACTTTTTCTCGGGTGCGCCAGACGTCCGTGGGGTCGGCGCAGGGAAGTTGGACGCCACTGCCGCAGTAAATAGCTTTGTCACAGTTACGCCTGCTTCTTTTTCCTTTGGTGTTTTGAAGAGTGGCAACCTTCCGCAGTTACAACAGTTTCAAATTACTAACACTGGAAGTGGGTCGGTCAATGTTACGTTGAACGTAGTGGCAACTAAGTCAGCTTCTGGGGTGTCTTTGGCGTTGAGTAAGCAGTCGGTTACTTTGGCGGCAGGGGCAACGGAAAATCTTACATTGACACTTGCGGGAAGTGTTCCAGGGGCAGGAGCTTACTCAGGCGCGGTAGTTGTGCAAGGTGTTGGTGTTGCTTTGCGCATTCCGTATCTTTTCCTGGTGGGGGATGGCCGAGTGTCCAATATGATTCCACTTACTGGAACGTCTAGCGATGGCACTGTGGGCGATTCCATTGTTGACGGCATCATTTCCTTTAAGCTGGTGGATAACTACGGGCTGCCTGTTGCTGGTATTGCCGCTAGCTTCATTGCCCGCAATGGGTCCAGTTTTCGACAAGTAGACAGCACAACTGACGCATTTGGTATTGCTGCTGCCGAGCCAGTGCTTGGGCCACAACCGGGTACTTACACTTTCACTGCGACCAGTGGTGGACTTCGTACCACTTACACAGCCTATGCCCGCGCAAAAGCGCAAATTGCTGCCAACGGAATTGTGAATGCCGCCAATTTTGATGCCGTATTGCCAGTTGCCCCTGGGTCCTATGCAACTATCTTTGGACTCAATTTGAGTGACTTCACGGACTATGCAAAAACACCCGCGCTACCCATGGCCATCGGCGGTGTTCGCGTTAGTTTCGACGTGCCATCGGCGGGCATCAGCGTTCCCGGTCGATTGACTTTTGTAAGTGCGAAACAAGTGAATGTGCAGATCCCCTGGGAACTACAAAACCAGAGTTCCGTTTTGGTGAAAGTGATTGTTGGCGATACCAATGGAACGGTGGTCACGCTTCCACTGGCCAATGCCTCTCCTGGAATTTTTGAAGTGGGGACAAGTGCCGCAGCAGCTTTGGATAACGCCTTCAAGCTGGTTACAGCAACAAACCCAGTAAAGCGAGGTCAGGCGATTCAGATTTACGCCAATGGCTTGGGTCCGGTGACAAATCAACCAGCCTCTGGGGAACTGGCTTTGTCCAACAAATTATCGCAGACCACCACGGTACCTGTTGTAATGATCGGCGGACAGCCAGCGCAAGTGCTGTTCAGCGGCCTGGCACCAGGGTTCCCAGGGTTGTACCAAGTGAATGTGATTGTCCCTTTGGGCTTGACGGTTGGGCAACAGAAACT
>JANMWO010000661.1:0-4412 GCA_031394025.1 Acidobacteriota bacterium | reverse complement strand
TGAGGGCTTTCCGATCCAATGCTCGGACAAAGGTCGAAACCACTACAGTCCTCAAAAATAAAGGCCGGTCGTTTCTGACCGGCCTTGCTAACTGCTTTAGAATCTATGGTGCGGAGAGGGGGACTTGAACCCCCACGATGTTACTCGCTAGCACCTCAAGCTAGTGCGTCTGCCAATTCCGCCATCCCCGCTTTTTAAAAATGAATGGACTACTTCTTCTGTTGTTGCGACTTCTTTGCTGCTTCTTCCTGCATCTTTTTCATCTCTTCCGCAGACATGACTTTAGAGTCGATCGGAATAGTCTGTTCCTTACCGGTCGACGGATCGGTCAAGGTTACCGAAGGTGCTGCGGCTGGAGGTGTTGGCGCACTGCCGTTTGGCAGTGTTACAGCCGCTGGAGTCTTCACTTTATCCAATACCGATTTGCCCCCGCCAGTAATTCCTTGACGGGTTGCCATTACAGATAAAGTAAGTGAAGTCAGCATGAACAGCGCCGCTGCAATCGTCGTCGCTTTGGTTAACACCGTCGCCGATCCGCGAGGGCCAAAGGCCGTCTGCGACCCCATGCCGCCAAAGGCACCAGCTAAATCTGCAGCTTTGCCGCTTTGCAGCAGCACAACGATCACCAAAAATGAGCATACGATCACATGAATGATCGTCAGAAGAATCATCAACATAGTAGTTCCATTGATCAGTATACCAACAAGATGGGCTTACTTGTAAGCAGCTATGCCAGTAACACGTTCCCCAATCACCAGGCAATGGATATGGTCGGTTCCTTCATACGTCTTCACCGTTTCCAAATTGCACAAATGGCGCATCAACGGATACTCATCCATGATCCCGTTGGCCCCCAGCAAATCGCGACTGGTGCGGGCGCAATCGAGCGCCATGGCAACATTATTGCGCTTCAACATGGAAATATGAGCGGAATCCAGCTTGCCCTGATCCTTTAATCTGCCGCAATGCAGGGCCAGAAGCTGCGCTTTGGTGATTTCTGTAATCATATCGGCCAACTTTTCTTGCACCAGTTGGTGCGAAGCAATCGGCCGATCGTCAAATTGTTTACGCAACATGGTGTATTGGCGGGCCGTCTCAAAGCAGTCCATCGCTGCGCCGATAACGCCCCAACCGATGCCATAACGGGCTTGCGATAGACAGCCTAAAGGTCCCTTCAAACCTCGTGCCCCTGGAAGCATCGCCGATTCCGGCAACCGAACATCGTTCATGTTCAGCATAGCCGTCACCGAAGCGCGCATCGACATTTTTCCGTGGAGCTCAACGGCGGTGAATCCGGGAGTGCCTTTTTCTATGAGGAAGCCTCGGATGCCATCTTCCGCACGAGCCCAGACCACAGCCACATCTGCCAGTGACCCATTGGTGATCCAGGTTTTTTCGCCGTTCAGCACATATTCATTGCCATGTTTCACTGCCTTGGTAAGCATGCCTGCCGGGTTGGATCCGAACTGCGGTTCAGTTAATCCGAAGCACCCAATTGCTTCACCTGCAGCTAACTTAGGCAACCATTTCGACTTCTGTTCTTCCGATCCATAAGTGAGAATCGGGTACATGACAAGAGCCCCCTGCACGCTGGCAAAACTGCGCAGGCCTGAATCACAGCGTTCCAATTCCTGCATCAGCAGACCGTATTCCACATTGCCCAGACCGGCACATCCGTAGCCTTCCAGGTTCGCTCCAAAGAAACCTAAACGACCCATTTCCGGAACCAGTTCCATGGGAAATGTTCCTTGGCGGTAGCTGTCCCTGATTACCGGCATCACCCGATCATCCACGAATTGTCGTGCCGATTGACGGACTAACAATTCCTGCTCTGTGAGGCAGGAATCGATCAATAAATAATCCACACCCTTAAAATTGGCCATTCAATTTGATCTTACCTGAGAATTTATCAGAAGAAGAGGCACTACTATTACGAACTATGAAATTCTCTAGAGCACCGCTGTGGCTGATTGCCTTGAGCTGGGTTGCTTTTGGCGACGACAACGTGCCGGCAACGAAAGCTTATGACGCGTTACGGACGCACGATTACGACGTAGCCATACCCTTGTTCCGACAATCATTGGCACAAAACCCTAAACAAATTGCACTTTGGAAGGACCTGGCCTACACACTTTTAAAAGCAGGGCAGAATGAGTCGGCACGGGATGCCTTTGCTGAGGCCATGAAGATGGATGCTGCGGATAGTCACCTAGCGATGGAGTACGCATTCCTTGCGTTTGAGACGAATCGCAAGTCCGAAGCGCGGCGGATCTTTAACCGAATTCGTACTTCAGAGAGCGACCCTCAAACCAGACAGACTGCGGAAACTGCCTTTCAAAATATTGACCGTCCCCTGGTCGACGGCATTGCACGTTGGCAGCAGGCACTGGCAGGCGCTCCTGAAAATTTTAGCGCCCATGAAGAACTGGCGCGGCTGGCCGAAGATCACGGCGAATTGGAGTTGGCCGCCGAACATTATTTAGTTGCCTGGAAATTGAAGCCAGATTACCGGGTGCTGCTGGTGGATTTGGGTCGTGTGCGAAAGGCTTTGGGCCAACAAGAAAAATCTTTGGTGGCGTTGCTGGCTGCTTCGCGCGGCGCTGAGCCCCATACAGCAGAGAGGGCTCGTGAACTATTGCCTGAGCGGTACCCATACGTTTATGAATTTCGACAAGCGTTGCAGTTGGACCCGGCTAACGTGGAGTTGCATCGCGAATTAGCGTATTTGTTGTTGACCATGACCTTGAAGTCCGAAGCGGAGCAGGAGTTTCTAATTGTCACTCAGCAGTCCCCGAATGATCTGCTATCGCAAGCGCAGCTAGGATTTTTATTGCTGGAACGGGGCCAGCGAGCGGCAGCCATGCCTTATCTGGAAAAGGTGATGAACAATGACAATGGCGCATTGGCGGATCGAGTCCGTGTTGCCTTGAAAATGCCCCAATCGTTTCAACATCGCACGGAAACACCTCGTAGTCAGCTCTCCGTTGAAGCAAAGCAACTGGCATTGAGCAGTTATGAAAAAGGCTATATGAAAGATGCCTTGAAGTATTTGCGCATCGCCCACGAAAGCGATCCAGTAGATTTCCAGGTGATGTTGAAGTTGGGTTGGGTAAACAACATGCTTCGCGACGATGCTGAGGCCATTAAATGGTTCAGCCTTGCGCAGCGCAGCCCAGATGAAACCATTGCCAGAGAAGCGGCCAAGGCGTATCGTAACTTGAGCTCGACCGAATCGCGCACCCGCACCACGTTTTGGAGCATGCCTCTGTACAGTTCGCGATGGCGTAATTTATTCGATTACAGCCAAGTGAAAACAGAATTCAAGCTGCCATTTCTGCCGGTGCGACCCTATTTTTCTATGCGATTTGTAGGCGATATTCGCGGGTCGTTTTTAGGGGAAACAGCACCGGGAGTAAGTCCGCAATACTTTAGTGAGAACTCAGTGATTCTGGGAGTGGGCGTTGCTACGCCAGTGAAGCACGGCGTAATGGCCTGGGCTGAGGCTGGAACGGCCATTCGTTATCTGCATCGGAATGATCTGGCATTGGCGGTGAGCGATTATCGTGGTGGCATTAGCTTTGCACGCACCTGGCGTGGGCCATGGGGGAAGAGCTTCTTTGAAACCAATGATGACGCCGTGTTTATCAGCCGATTTCATAACGATGGAATCGTCTATTCACAAAACAAACTAGGTTGGCGATTGGTGGAAAGTGAGGATCCCAAAGGCGTGCAGGCGTCGTTTCTGTGGAACTTCAACCTGACCGCCGACGTGCGGCGGCAAGCGTGGGCTAATTTTGTGGAAACGGGCCCAGGCTTGCGAGTTCGATTGCCGGGCATGCCAACGGGAATGTTGCTCACCACCAGCTTTGTTCGTGGGGCATATCTGTTGGCAAATCCACCCGGCGGAAAGCCGTATTTCTTCGACATGCGTGTAGGACTTTGGTATGCAATTTCTCATTAGTTTCCTGTTACTATCCGCCAACTATCAGATTGTTGGCGATGAACCGAACGCCTGGCCGAACATTCTATCAGCCATCGGCATGACACCTGGAAATGGTCGCATTGTGGTGATTCCTGCGGGCACTCATGCAGCCCCAGAAGTTTGGTTGCCGAAGATAGCGGCTGGTTCGCTGGTGATTTTGGAAGGGGAGTCGCCGCTGGCTGAAGCCTTAGGTGTTCATCCCACATCGAAGAAAGTTATGGTGCGCAGTATTACCGACCTGCGGCGTCCCAAGTTGCCGATTATTTGGGAGCGCGGCTTGGAACTGCCAGTGTTCACGGTGCCAACGGGAGCAATCGTATTTTCTAAAGAGCGTTGGGAAGGTGCACCGGTGATGGTCGGCATGCGGCATGGCCAGGGGGCCGTTCTGTGGCTGGCGGCCAGCGCTGGCAAGTTGGGTTATGAACGGTTT
>JANMWO010000656.1:0-2885 GCA_031394025.1 Acidobacteriota bacterium | reverse complement strand
GCTGGGAATCCGGCCCGGATCATTGCTGGAAATCACCGCGCGAAATTACGACGATACGCTGACTTTGCGCATCAATCAAACAGCGGTGCCATTGGGCAAGGCAGCAGCCATTAAGGTATGGGCGAAGACGCTTGAAGCAACTGCGCTACGTAAGTAATAGAGGTCGAAAATAGTTGATGGTGTTTGTAAGACCATCCTCCAGAGAGATGCAAGGTTCCCAACCAAGGATTGACTTTGCTTTGGTTATGTCGGGACGGCGACGTTTAGGGTCGTCCTGCGGTAAGGGTTGATGGATAATCGGCGAGGTGGCCCCGGTTAATTTCTTGATGGCCTCTGCAAATTGCAGCATGGTAAGTTCACGAGGATTGCCCAGGTTCACAGGGTAACGTTCGTCGGATTGGGATAAGCGGTAGAGGCCTTCCACAAGATCGCTTACGTAGCAAAAGCTACGGGTCTGGGTGCCATCGCCGAACATGGTGATGGGTTCCCCACGAAGCGCCTGATCGAGAAATGCGGGGACAACGCGGCCATCGTTGAGTTTCATGCGTGGCCCATAGGTGTTGAAGATGCGGGCAATGGTGGTGCGTACGCCGTGCTTGCGATGGTAGGCCATGGTGATGGCTTCAGCGTAACGCTTGGCTTCATCGTAACAACTGCGCGGACCCACAGGATTCACGTTGCCCCAATAGGATTCCTGCTGCGGATGCTCCAGCGGGTCGCCATAACATTCTGAGGTAGAGGTGACAAGGTAGCGGGCGTTAGACTTATGGGCAATATCAAGCATATTGCGCGAGCCGGTGGAACCCACTTCCAGCGTCTCAATGGGATGTTCCAGATAATCCTTGGGGCTGGCCGGCGAGGCGGCGTGGATTACAGTATCGAAGTGGCCAAGGTTGGGAATGGTGCGGGTGACGTCACATTCTACGAAGTGAAAATTGGGGTGGCCTGCCAGATGAGAAAAATTCCGTTTGTGGCCAGTAAGGAAATTATCCAGTCCAGTAACGGAATGTCCATCTAATAAGAGCCGATCCACAAGATGCGAAGCAACAAATCCAGCAGATCCAGAAATGAGAAATTTCAACGTGTCCTCCAAAGACATTTCATTGTATCTTAAGGAATCCATATGACTGCATTTTCAAGCGTGGAAGTGGCCCTGTTCCTGATCCTGCTAGCGGCCAGCGGGGCAGGCTTTGCGATGCGCGCGGCGCGGGTGGTGAACATTATTCGGGCATCGAAGAAAGATCCTAATTTCACTTTGCACCCGCTGGCCAAGCGCATTTGGGATTTCATTCTGGAGGTAATGTGCCAATCGAAAGTGATCCAGCACAGACCGTTGCCGGGACTGGCGCACGCCTTTGTATTTTGGGGATTCTGCGCATTCGCCCTGGTCACGCTGAATCATTTCGCAACGCCACTGGGGCTGAGTTTCCTTTCCCCGAACCAAGTCTTCGGTCGATTCTATTTCGCTTTAGCGGCTGCGTTTGGAGTGGTGGTGGGCATTTCAATTTTGGCGCTGGCGTTCCGCAGGTTGATCATTCAGCCGCGCTGGTTGGGTGACCTGAGTATGGAATCCGTGGGAATTGCGCTGTTGATTTTCACGCTGATGGCAACCTACCTGGCGGACTATTGGTTGGAACCTCACGGTACGGAATATAAAGTTATCTGGTGGATGCACACGGCTGCGCTGCTGATTTTCATGCCTCTGATTCCGCATACCAAGCACATGCATTTGCTATTGAGTCCGCTTTCCGTGTTCCTTTCAAGGGGCAAGTTCAGTGCCATACCACCGCTGGTTGGCGATGAAGATTTCGGAATGGTGACGGGAAAAGATGTCACGCAACTGGTCTCTTTGCAGGCGTTTTCTTGCGTAGAGTGCGGCCGCTGCACGGAACATTGTCCAGCCAACAATACCGGCAAGAGCCTGAACCCGAAACAAATTATTCTTGGAACAAGGGCCTACTTAAACGAGTTCGGCCCGGCCAGCGAAGAGCCGCTGCTGGGTAAGCATCTGGCGATGGAAGACGCGTTCCAATGCACCACCTGCGGTGCCTGCGAATTTCTTTGTCCGTTGGGGATTGAGCACCTGCCGATCATCATCGGTCTGCGCCGTGGGGCGGTGAACACTGGGACTTATGACGACAGCTACGGCACCAAGTTATTCCTGAATCTGGAACGCAGCGGCAACCCACTGGGCTTCTCTTCCAGCGAGCGCGACAAATTTATTCAGAAGCTGGAACTGCCGCTATTCGACGGCACGCAGGAATATTGTTTGTGGATGGGATGCATGGGCAGTTATGATCCGCAGGGTCGTGAAATTGTTTCCTCGTTGGTAGAAGTGCTGCGTCATCGTGGTACCAGTTTTGGAGTGTTGAAGAAGGAACGCTGCTCTGGCGATTCAGCAAGACGCCTAGGGAACGATCTTCTTTTTCAAACATTGGCCGAACAAAATTTGGAGCAGATTAACGCTGTGGGTGCCGCTAGTAAAATGCTGTCTATCTGCCCGCACTGTGTAAGAACCTTGGGCGAGGATTACAAAGAGTTCGGCACGAACATTCACATTGAGCATCATAGTCAGGTGTTGGCCAAGTGGAAAGACGAAGAGCCGCAGCCGCCTTCCGGAAAAACCGTTGTTTACCACGATCCCTGTTATTTGGGTCGATACCAGGACATTTACGATGAGCCCAGGAAGGTGGCGGCGCAGGCTGGAAACTTAGTGGAGGCACCCAGAAATCATGAGCGAAGTTTCTGTTGCGGAGCTGGTGGCGGGTTGGCTTTTTTAGGGGAAGAAACCGGGGATAGGGTAAGCCACGTGCGGGCCAAGGAACTGGCGGATACTGGTGCCGATATCGTAGCAGCAGCCTGCCCGTTCTGCAACACCATGTTCC
>JANMWO010000654.1:0-5321 GCA_031394025.1 Acidobacteriota bacterium | reverse complement strand
GCAGATTTGAGTTATCGGCTCCTAGGTAAAACGCGTGACGATGCAGCAGGCGAAGCGTTCGATAAGGTCGGCAAACTATTAGGCTTCGGCTATCCCGGTGGTCCGGTGATGGACAGTTTGGCACCACACGGGAACCCTCGTGCGTTCAAATTTACACTGGCGAAGATGAGCGGCAACCCGCTCGATTTCAGTTTCAGTGGTCTCAAAACCGCAGTGCTACGCTGGACGGAAGCGCGCGATCTTTCCGTTCAAATGGCCGCCAGAAAGGCGTTGCTCAAATCAATCCCACATCCATCGAAGCAGGATTGGCTGGAGGTCACTCCCCAAGAAACACTCGATGTGATCGCCTCGTTTCAATACACCGTCATCCAGGAAATTCTAAAGCGCTTGCATACCTTGACTGAAGAACACGACGCCCGCTGCATTATCGTATCGGGTGGTGTGGCCTGCAATTCCGGTTTAAGGCAATCCGCGCAAAGTGGCGGCTTCCCGATTCCAGTCTATTTTCCAACACCGGGACTTTCCACCGACAATGCCGCGATGATCGCCGCTGCCGCGTTCCCAAAATTCCACCGTCGCGAATTTGCTGATTTCGATTTGAAACCCAAAGCCAACCTGGCACTTACTTAAACCTGAATTCCGAAGTTAGTGGGAATAGCCTGGCCTGTCTTACATTTGAATACTGCTGGCCTAAGTTGTTGTTATTAGCGTGCATCGGCGTCCATCAGCGGCCATTAATCTGGGCCGCCGATGGATGCCGATGCGCGCTGTTAACACAATTTGGTCCAGGGAGCGCATCTTCAATTTAAAAGTCTAAGACCCAAACGTCTGGTTGCGAGCCGCAGCGGTGGCCAGTTCATCACACCTGTTGTTGTCCTCGTGCGAGGCATGGCCTTTCGTCCACGCCCATGTGGTTTGGTGACGTTCCGTCTGCATCTCCAAATCCATCCACAGGTCCTTGTTCACCACTGGCTGTTTACTGGCCGTCACCCAGCCCTTGCGCTTCCAACCGTGGATCCATTCCGTGATTCCCTTCATCACATATTGAGAATCAGTGGTGACTTCGACCTCGCACTTTTCCTTCAATGTTTCCAGGCCTTTGATCGCTGCCATCATTTCCATGCGGTTGTTAGTGGTGTGGCCCTCACAACCCCAAACTTCTTTCTTGTGCTCGCCAAAACGAATCACACAAGCCCATCCGCCAGGCCCAGGGTTGCCGGAACAGGCTCCATCCGTGATCAACTGAACTTTTTTCATAATTTAAGCGGCCGCCAATTGCACTTCAAAAAAAGCATCTACAATTTCACGAATCCGGGTGGCATCGTGCGATTGGTAAATCTGTGTCCGCAACTTTGTTCCATTGCGCACACCATGGGAAAAGTACGTGGCAAATTGTTTCATCTTGCCCACAGATTCGGGTACTTCTTCTTCCGTCAGCATACGGTAGTAGGTGCTCATCATGTGGTAACGATCCTGTTCGGTGGGTTGAAAATAATCGCCGGTGGCCACGTACTCTTGAATCTGACGGAAAATCCAGGGGTTCGATGCGGCGGCGCGACCAATCATAACCGCATCGCAGCCAGTTTCCTTCACCATGCGCATGGCATCTTCCGGCGTAAGAATGTCGCCATTGCCGATGACAGGGATCTTTACAGCCTGCTTGATGGCCGTAATGCGCGTCCAATCAGCCCGACCGGCGTAGCCCTGTTCCCGCGTTCGTGGGTGCAGCGCCACTGCCGCCAGGCCTTCCTCTTCGGCGATCTTCGCCATATCCACCATCACCAGTTCCTGATCGTTCCAACCGGCCCGAAATTTCATAGTCAGCGGTATGGTCAGTACAGATTTGCACGCGGCAACCAGATTGCGCACCAGCGGTAAATCCCGCAAGCAGCCCGACCCTCCATTGCATCGCACCACCTTCTTCACTGGACATCCAAAGTTGATATCCACAGCGTCGAAACCCAGATCCTGACAAATACGTGCCGCTTCCGACATCACCTGCGGGTCGGCACCAAATAGCTGTGCGGAAATGGGATGCTCTTCCAGCTCAAAAGCCAGTTGATCAAACCGTTGCGCCTTACGCGTGGTTTTACGACCGCCATCGGTCCCCACCACACCGTGCGAACTGGTGAACTCGGTCATAATCAGCCCGCAACCGCCTTGGTCACGAATCAATCGGCGAAAGACAGTATCGGTGACGCCTGCCATGGGTGCCAGAACGGTGGCCGGGGCAATATGAATTGGGCCAATGTTGAAGCTTTCCGGAAATGAGATAGTTGCCTCCATCATTCTATTTTAGCGGTGATCCAGTGAAATCAGCAAAAGCAATAGCAGCAGGATCACCAGGATCAATAAAAATACTTTGCCCTTGCTGTATGGACGCTCCCCATTCACTTCACCAGTCTGGGCATTGACCATCATCTGAAACACACGACCTTCAAAGCGGTAGGCTCCCATCCAGACCGGCATCAACACATGCTTAAACGTCAAGCTGCCGTAGCGCGTTTCTGATTCTGAAATCTGCTGTTCATCTCCACCAATATCCCGGCGAATCTCATCCTGGATGGCCCGTTCCATGATCGCTTTACCCACCCCAAAACCATCGCCAAGTTCCACCTGATAGCGCTGCGCTTGAAAGCCTGAAAGAAAAGCAGTGTCGTAGGGTTTCAGCTTGTGTAGGTTCCAGGGTTCCAGTTTTTTTAATCGATCGGCAGAAACAGAACGCACTGCGGGCACCAAAACATCGTCGAACGCCACGCCTACCGACCCTTGCGCATTTTGCCAGGCGGTATGCCGTTGTTGGACATCACGCAGAACATTTTGGCCGTTACTGTTTTCCTGAACCTGAATTGTCTCGTAATAATATTGGCCGCGCTGGCCCGTGTACCGCGTGCTGGTTTTGGCATCGAATGTCCAAAAGGGCAGATACATTCCTCTGATCCCTTCGGGCCTGGCCATTGCCGCAAGTGCTCCGGGTGCAAACCATAACGACGCCAGCCAGTTGCGGACATTGGCCGTAGCTTGCTCCTTGGGCACGGCAAAGGGAAGCACAGCGTCAGGTGCAATGAGGGGGTCGGAATCCTTTGGTTGGGCCACGATGCTCGCTGCGCAGAAGGGGCAGGAGCCTGCAACTTGGGGTGGATCAAACTGAATTGTGGCTCCGCAGCCTGTACAAGTGAATTCTTTAGAAACTTCTGAAAGTCGTTGAATTCGCGACGGATCGGGCTTCAGCGCCTCAGCAGAAAGTGGATTTTCATGAACGATTCGTTGGGAATCAGACTGCACGTCGGACCGCGTTCCACAATAGGAACATTTCATTCCCCCTGTGGCTGGGTCAAACTCCATGTCAGCTTTACAGTTAGGGCAGGGGAACCGTTCAATGGCCATCAAAGACCATTGTCCTATTTTTCCGAAACTTTGCCCCACCCTGTCACGTTTAAATCAATATGGAACAGACTGGTTCGAACACAAAAATGATTTCCGGGTTTCTGGTAGGGATGGTAGTTGCTGGCGGCTCGGCCTATTTCTACTCGAACCGGCAGGCGTCGCCAACATCCCTCAAGACTCCTGAGCTGATCGCCGCTAATTCGAAAGACGCGCCAGCAGTTGCGGCTGAAGTATCGTCACTACCTGCGGCTACCTCTAAATCAATCGAACCAAAGCGATTCGAGACTGTTGCCCATCCGCAGCATTCGCCACAGTCCAAATGGAGGGCTAGCGCTGAAGCACCAAAAGTTGTGAACGAGCAACCACAACTGCAAGCTTCCACGCCGTCACCGACTCCCCAACACGTGCCAACGCCGGAATCGGTTGCAGTGCCAGCCCCGGTCGTCGTGGCGGAACAACAACCTCATCCCGCACCGAAGCCAAGGCAAGCGCAATCCGTTACTATAGCCGCCGGAACGCTTTTGCCGATCCGTTTGAACGAAGCCATTTCCAGCGAAAAGAAAGTTTCCAACGATCCCTTCACTGCCGTTCTTTCTGAACCGTTAGTGATCAACGGCATGGTCATTGCGGAACGGGGAGCTCGCGCTGAAGGCCGCATTGTAGATGTCACCCGGGCCGGCAAAGTGAAAGGTTTGGCCCACCTTGCACTGGAGCTAACTCACTTTATTAGTTCCGATGGCCAGAAGGTTAAGATCCAAACTGCATTGTTTGAAAAGGAAGGCCCTTCCAGCAAGAAGAAAGACGTCGGAAAAGTTGCCGTCGGCGCCGGAGTTGGGGCTGCTCTTGGTGCCATCTTCGGAGGCGGTAAAGGTGCGGCCATTGGCGCAGGCGCTGGCGGTGGGGCTGCAGAAGGCGTGGTACTTTTAACTCGTGGTGAACCAGCGGTGCTGCCGGTAGAAACCCGCATCAGCTTCCGCATTACTGACTCAGTCACCATCACCGAAAAGTTACGCTAGCGCTTGCGCTTCATGGTCGTAAGTTGCCCTTGCGATAGATTCCAATCCAATGATTGGTAAAAGCAAGTCTCAATTGCGGTCGTACTTGCGGCATATGGCAACTGGTGCAGGTTTTTCCAGCAACAGCTATGACCTTGTGATTCGGCATGGCATGACAACTGGAACAGATTGCATCATATCCGGTACGGGCCAATGAATCATGCGGCTTATGGCAGGTGATGCAATTCAACGCGCCATTCGATTTTTGAAAGCAGGCACTCTGGTTCAAGTAGATCGGCTGATGGCGGGTGTTCCAGGCCTTGGTCCAATCGGTATCCTCGCCCGGTTTGCGGTGACAATTCCCGCAGAATTCGTTCATCGCTCTGGCATTCAATTGCGATGGATTGAAAATCGCCGTCTTGCTGCCACCCTGTTCAATATGAGCCGCACCTGGCCCATGGCAGCTCTCACAACGTACGCCTTGCTCGGAAGGTTCAATACTTAGGGAAGAAGATAGATTGAGGGGTCCAGTGGAATGGCACTGAAAGCATTTCATGATTTGCGACCCCGGATCGGTGATCCGATACTGCACTCCTTTCGAGTTCGTATGACCCGGTGTCAGATCCTTTACACCTTTGAAATCACTTTGACCATGCTCCAGGTAGAACTCGTTGAGCTTAGATACCGGTAGCTTAGATACTGGCGTGATAGCCTGCACACCCGCACCGAAGTTCCAATGGGTAGGACCGCCGGAAAGGGCCTTGGCATGACCTGATTGCGATTGCGCGGCATATTGAGCTGGATGACAGAGCTTACAGGCATCGGCACCTGCATACTGACCATTTGCAGTCGTCGTGGTCAGCAGAAATACTGCAAGAAATACGGGTCGGGCCATGGTCAAGATAGGGAACTTCCGAGGGGATCAACGCTTCGTAATTG
>JANMWO010000629.1:0-1895 GCA_031394025.1 Acidobacteriota bacterium | reverse complement strand
GGAGCCTTACGGTGGTTCTAGACATACTATGTCTAGACATATCACGTAATATGTCTATATGTCAATATTTTGTAACTCTAACAAATAAAATGAGAGAGCCAGCAAGTGCACCCACCAGCGACATGGCACCCAGAAAAAGGGGCTGGTTATGATATTGAAACTCCACTCGATGCATTCCAGCAGAAAGCACTACCCCACGCACCGCCCCGTAGACTTCCAGCACCGGTTGGCTCTTGCCGTCCACCAGTGCGACCCACCCTGGAAAGTAGGTATCGGCCAAAACCAGAATTCCGCCGCAGGTCATTTGCGCTTCGGCGACTACGCGAGTCGGCTCGTAGTTCATGAGCTTGGTTGTATCATTTCCGCAAGCACCGCCGGAGGGAATTGCCGGTGCCTTGCCCAAAATAAACATCAACTTATGGACATCCATGTCCTTGTGATTCAAAACATGCCGAGCGTCGGTTTCTTTCTCCAAAGCCATAATATAACGCACCGTCCAAATGCGTGGAGCAGCTTTCGGATTGCGGTAAACATTCACGCCCGAAGCTCCCGTGAAGACCAGGGGCCAATCGGGCTGCACGGGGTTTTTGCCAATCGAGTGGGTGACCGCAAACAGATCACGAACATGCTCCGTACCCAGGTCAAGCCGCAGCAGGTTGCTGGTAAGACTGGCCAGGTATCCGCCCATCTGATTGATGCCATGCTGATCGCCGAAATTGTAAGGGACCAGCTTGTCATCCACTGTGACTCGGATGGGCTGCCCAGCCTGCGTCTTTAAGTAAGCGGCAATATCATCGTGAGCAGTGGTTACCTTCAGAGCCGATACATGGTTCGGCTCCAACTGATTCGGCAAACTATAGGTCGCTTCGTTACTCAGTTCCGTTAGCACCAGGATAATCAGAATCGCTGCAAATGCCGGTCGACTGAACGAACCATTTCGAAAGGCCATCAATGCACCACATACCAGAAGTCCGATGAAGGCGGCCAGAATGGGACGATCATCCGGATGCGCGTCCATTCCCCGTAACAAAGTAGATGCGGAAAAGGCGAGCAGAACCAGGATCGTAACCGCAGTCAGGATCCAGATGCCGCGTTGGACCCACAGATTTTGTCGCTCTTCAACAATGGCATCGAACCCGAAAGCGGCAAGCACGGCGAACGCCAGACTGAACAGGACGATTGCGGCGTGCGGGGATCGGGCCTTTTCGATCAGCGGTGCCCAGGCGTATAGGATTCCGTGAAGCAGACTGCTGCCGCCCATCGCCAAAAGGATTCCGCCAAATCCGATGAATCCAAAAATCCTCACCCGATAATCAGCACGCCACGCAAGAGCAATGCCGAGCAGTGCCAGCGTTAAGCCAGTAAATCCCAACAGTGGACTGGTTTGCCGATGTAGGCCGGGGATCAGAATGCCAATCAACGAGGCGGGTCCGAAACTGAAATTGCGATGAATGAAATAGGGGACTTGGGTGGCCCAATCAATGGGGTCCTGTTCGGAGCCCACCCATCGGCGAGCCAGCTTTCCGTATTCGAGTGCAGGGAAGATCTGCGGACCCGCCGTGGCAATGAAGAAGATCCCAAACAGAACCGCCAGCTTGGCTGTGGAAGGTTTCTGCCAAATGAAATAGAGCCAGGTGAACGCTACCGCATAGGTGACAAAGGTAGGGCCTTGATGATGACCCGAAAGCCAGCAAAGTCCCAGGAACAATCCAGAACAGGCGGCGCTGAAGGCGGGCTGAATTCCACTAATTGCGCGCAGCAGGAAGAGAAAGACCAGCGGTGCCCAGATCACGCCGTTGATCATTTGTGGCCAGTCAGTATTGCCGACGTAGCCACCAAAAGCAAAGAGGCAACCAGCGATGATTCCAGCGAGTCGGGATCGACCAAGGTAACGA
>JANMWO010000623.1:0-2992 GCA_031394025.1 Acidobacteriota bacterium | reverse complement strand
GATTTCTCAAGATTGAAGGAATGTTTCTCACAGCAGGAAGTATAGGCAGTGGATTTACCCAGCGGATGGCCTAACAGGCTGATTCTGATGCTTCCCGGGTGTTTACTGGACTTCTATGTATTGAAAGCTCAATGGATTATGAAGGGAATTGCAGAAACTAACCGGAACAGGCATATTAACGGTGACTGGAAGTTTAGCGGCTGGCGAAATATTGGTTGATTGCGGTGCAGATGCGGGCGCTGGCGTGGCCGTCGCCATATGGGTTGTGGATGCGGGTCATGGCTTCGCGGGTTTCGGGATGGTTGAGCAGATGCTCAGCAGCGGCGACGATGCGGTCGGGATTGGTGCCTACCAACTGCACCGTTCCTGCTTCGACGGCTTCCGGCCGCTCAGTCTTTTCGCGCAGCACCAGAATGGGCTTACCGAGAGACGGCCCTTCTTCCTGAACGCCGCCGGAATCGGTGATGAGCAGATAGGCGCGGCGCATTAGGTCGACGAAAGGGATGTAATCAAGAGGGGGGCACAAGTGGATTCGGGGATGGCCGCCCAGCGCCTGATTTACGGGCTGCTGCACTTGCGGATTAGGGTGGACGGGGTAAATGAACTGCACATCATCACGGTCGGCGAGTTGCAGCAATGCCTGGCAGATGTTGACGAACCCCTGACCATGATTTTCGCGACGGTGGGCGGTGACTAGGATTAGTTTCTTGCTGGGATTAAGGTGAGGCCAAGTCAGACCTTGCAGGCGGCCTGCTTCCAGTTCTTCCTTGATAAAAAGAATGGCGTCAATGCCGGTGTTGCCTGTGACGAAAATCGTTTCGGGGTCCACGTTTTCGCGTCGTAAGTTGGCGGCGGCACCTTCGGTGGCGGCCAGATGCAGGGTGGCGATGCGGGCGGTGAGCACGCGGTAGGCTTCTTCGGGAAAAGGCTGTTGCAGATCGAAAGTGCGCAGCCCGGCTTCCACGTGGGCGATGGGAACTTTGGCGTAAAACGAGGCTAAAGCGCCAGTGAATGTGGTGGTGGTGTCACCCTGAACCACAGTCATATCGGGTTTGAGGTCGGCAAAAACCTGTTCCAGGGAGGCCAGAATTCGGGAAGTGGAGCCGAACAGAGTCTGCCCGGGCTGCATCAGATTGAGGTCGATTTGGGGTTTGACGTGGAAGGCTTGCAGCACTTGATCCAGCATATTGCGGTGCTGGCCAGTGACGCATACGATTGGTTCAAATAGACCGGGATGCCGGCCCATTTCATTTAGAAGAGGACACAGTTTTATGCCCTCAGGCCGGGTTCCGAAGATGAAAAGAACTTTCTTGGGCAAAACCGATGTTTTGTGTGATCTGCTATTTGTGCCGGTAGGTAATACGGCCTTTGGTCAGATCATACGGCGAGAGTTCCATGGTAACGCGATCACCAGCCAGTACACGAATACGGTTCCGGCGTAGCTTACCGGCCAAATGTGCCAGCACGATGCGTTCCTGATCTAATTGCACACTAAACAGGCCCGATGGGAATTTTTCGACCACCGTTCCTGTAACTTCGATACTATCTTCCTTGCTCATTCTCCCCCAGTGTTGGATTGATATGCCGCTGATGCGACTTTTAGATTATAACTCCTATGAGAAGTTAATGTTTGATTGGTTTTTTGTGGGAACGGGCGAATTGAAGGGTTTTCGCAAGCCCTGCGTCTAAAGTAGGAAGATTCCTACGGGGTTGGCCTCTATCCCGTCGAACGAGAGCTTAACTGGGACAGATGGGGCGAATGGTAAGCCTTCCCGCAACCTAACGATCACTTGCCATACACCCACTAAGCCAGGTGCCAGCCCGGAAAATGTGACTTCCACGGGCACGCCGCCTAGTAGCACGATGGGTGTAGTCATTGTGGTGGATGTCAGCGCCGGGGTTAACGACCCTGTTGCTGGCTGGTTGTTAACCGGTCCGAATCCCGTGCCATAAATCGTAAGTGACCCGGTGTGGACAGGCAATTGCCGGGTGATTAACGGCTGACCGCCAGCAAAGAAGATATAAGGAGCCGTTGGGGAAAGTTTGATCCCAATGGGAGCGCTTTGCTGCCCGTTGACGGTGACCTTAACTATGGCCTCCGATTGGCCCGCCAATTCCCAGGGGATCTGGACATTCACTTGTGCCAAAGTGGTTGCGTAAATTGGGGCTGTAATGTCGTTGATGGTCACAGTAGTCCCACCCAGAGTTGACAACGGTCCGCCTAAACTGGCATCTGCTTTTAGGGTTAGATAAGTTCCGAATATGGCGGCCACACTGCCTGGCGAAACTGGTGCGTCGGAAACATAGGTGGCGGCATTCACCACGGCATTGATCACTGGTGTGCCGCGATCGGTAATGGTGAAGGCTGCCCGCGCAGGACCTTCAGCAAAGCGCGGGACGGAATCTGTCAGACTGGCAAAAGCTACTCGGGAAAGCGGGGCAAAGCTGCCTCTTACTGTTGTAGTGCCGATTTGCGACGTGGCACCGGAGTTGGGTGTATTCGGCGTGAACGCTACGGCCACTCCGAAGTCGACGCTTTCAAGGCTAGTTGGGCTGGCCGCAAGCACCTCCCACACTGCAATTGCTGAGTTCTGATACACGGTGATAGGAACAAAACCATTTGTACCGCTGGACACTGGATAGTAAGGACCATCGCCCAGTGGACCGGTACTGACAAGTTGCAGGCGAAGACTGTTGGATGCGGCCGTTGGTTTTTCAGTGACGTACAACTGAACGCCAGTGGGCACACCTTCAAAGTGCGCAATAAGGCGCGTACCCTGTGTGGCCAAGCCTGCCTCGGCATAGGTTCCCTGAAAGGTGGCGTTGTAGAATCCGCTAGCGCTGGCAAACACCTTGCCTGGGATATTCTGGTTGGCGTTGGTGGAGGTATCCTCAGGGTGCGTGGCCACGGTGCGCGGTTTGAATGCTTCGGCGAATCCTTCGGTGAAGGTCATGGTGAAATCTGTCAGAGGGCCGGTGGCGTTGTGTGGAG
>JANMWO010000622.1:0-3370 GCA_031394025.1 Acidobacteriota bacterium | reverse complement strand
CGGCTACTACCGTGACGCTCTATCGCGGTAAAGTAGAAGGATGAGGCGCTATTTTTTCCTCGCCGGCTCGCTGACCATTATGGTCGCGGCCTGTTTTGCTGCAACCCCTGAATTGAAACAAGTGCGGAAGGTCTACTTTTTACAAATGACCAGTGGCATGGATCAATATCTTGCCCAACATTTGATCAAGGGCAACACCCTGGAAGTAGTCACTGATCCGGCACTGGCCGACGCCATTTTCTCTGACCGCATTGGGGAGAGCCTGGAACAAAAGTGGGCCGAAGTGTATCCTCCGCCCAAGCCTGTTGAAGAAGAGAAAAGCCACGCCGAAAAAGACAAAGCGAAAGATGTAGATAAAGACGCAGACAAGAAGAAGGAAGCGGCCATGATGTCTTCCGGTGCGGTGCGGGGTGCTTCCACCTGGGGTCGCGGTCGAGGCAACATATATCTAATTGATCGCAAATCTCGCGTCGTGATTTGGTCGGCCTACAACAAGCCGAAAAATTCCACCGCTCGGGAAATGGATCGCACTGCCAATCGGGTGATCGGACATTTGAAGAACGATCTGGGCATGAAGACTGCAACGGTTAAGCAGTAGAGTGGTGTCCACTAAATGACGGTTGCTCTGACTTATAAAAGAAGTAGGGTGGGCATGGCGATCCTCATCCCCATGATGTTTGTACTAGATCTGCAAGCGCAAGGAACCGGTGCACGTATCGATCCCAAACGTGCGCAAAAAGCTTTCGCCGATGGTCAGAAAGCGTTGGAAGCGAACAAGACCAACGACGCAATTGAGGCGTTCACCACAGCCATTCTCTACGATGCTGAAAACGCCGCAGCATACATGCAACGCGGTCGAGTTTACGCCAAGTTGAAGCAACCTGAAAAGGCTTTGGCAGATTATGCTGAAGCAATCAAACGCAATCCTAAAGATGGCGATGCCTACTTTGAACGCGGCTCGTTGTATTACGGCATGAATCAATATGCCTGGGCTATAGAAGACTTTGATCGCGCAGAAAAGAATAAGATTGAAACCCCCACGCTATACAATACTCGCGCCGCCGCACAAGCAAAGTTAGAACACTTTACCGAATCCATGGAAGATTATGGCAAAGGAATCAGACTGCGCCTGGACAATCCAGAACCCTACAAAGAGCGGGGTATGGTGCGCTTATCCATGGGTGAGTATCGCGACGCTGTTGACGATTTTACCCGTGCCCTGGAGTTCCGTCCCAATTGGACCGCCATGCTGGTGGAACGCGGCTTCGCCCATGGGCAGTTAGGCAGCTTTGACCGTGCTATTGCCGATTTAACCAACGCCATTGAGCGCGAACCTAATAACGGACGGGCACTGTTTCTGCGCGGAGAAGCCTATAAGCGAGTGAACCGTTGGCAGGATTCTATCAATGACTTAGAAAAAGCAATTGCATTGAATCCTAAGGACGCCAACTTATACATGGCCCGCGCCGGTTCCTTTGTACCCTTGCAGCGCTATGAAGATTCGTTACGAGATCGTTCAGAAGCTATCCGTTTGAACCCCACAAATCCCCGGGCGTATATTGCCAGAGGTGGTTCTTATCATCAGATGGGAAAGCATCAGGAAGGATTGGCCGATAGAACCAAAGCCATTGAACTTGCTCCTGACTTAGACGAAGGATGGCTCGCTCGTGGCAGTGCATATTACTTACTCGGCAATTACGAAAAGGCAGTAAGTGACTTGAGTGTAGCGACGCGTTTGTCGCCAGGAAATCGTGAAATAACAGTCATTTTGGAACGATCACAGCTAAAGTTGGCCGAATCAAAGTTGCCGCCGAAGCCCGTTGAAATCGCGGTAGTGGCCCCTCCGCCAGTTGTAACTCCGGTTGTCACTCCGGTTGTCGTTCCCCCGTCACCTGTGGTGCTCACACCGCAAGAAGCGCTAGTAGACAAACCTGATCCGCAACTTCCGACACCCAAGCCGCCAGTGTCCAAGCCCCAGCCCGTGATCGTAATCCCAGTGCCTGCCGCTCCCAAGAAACTGCCCAAGGTAGTTCCCCCACCTGTGTCAATGACGGTGGACAATCGCGCGGCTGAAGAGTTAGCTGCACTTGGTCGGGAGTATGTGGCCAAGGCTCGCTTTATTGAAGCAATCGACGAACTGAATAAGTCAATTGCCAAGAATCCGAAGGCTTCCACAACTTACAATGTACGTGGTTATGCCCGGATGCGTTTGCGAGATTATCAAGGTGCCATTGACGATTTCAATAAGGCATTGGCTCTGAATCCAAATTATCCGAACGCAGTAAGAAACCGTGCAGCAGCAGTGCGAGCTCTGGCCGGCGGGGTGACTCGCTCAAATTAATAAGGGAGAAATTATGACGTTTCTAAAGGCTCTGATCGTAACAGTTTTCACGCTGACTCTGTCGGCCCATGCTGCCGATATCAGCGGCAAGTGGTCGGCTGAATTTGAGACACAAATTGGTGTCCAGAAGTACACCTATGTCTTCAAAGTAGACGCTGGAAAGCTTACAGGTACGGCCACCGGACCGCAGGGTACGGCGGAGGTGCAAGAGGGTAAAGTCAGCGGAGATGCCGTTACATTCGTTGAGATGATCAACTACCAGGGCCAAAGCATCCGCATTGAATATAAGGGAACATTGGCTGGCGATGAAATCAAGTTCAACCGCCAAGTGGGTGAATTCGCCACAGAAGAACTATTTGCCAAGCGGGCGAAATAGCCTAGTTGGCTGATAGCTGAAACCAGCCGCCAGCAAGAGGCGTCCATAAGTCCTAGTGGAAACTGTGGACAATGTGATTGCAAGAATTTGGGACGATCCGTTCCATTTTCTTGTAACTGGCTTCAATTGGAAAACAGCCCTATGGAGCGCCTTCCTTAGATCACTCGTATTTTGCGCCATATTAATACAAGGCGGTTGGCGCGCAGCCATTTTTGCAATGTCTGCTGAGGCCTTATTTCGTATTTTGGTTAGCGGTCTGTTCGGATCCATCATGCAGGCGTTCCGCAACGCACAGCCGCAGTGGCGGGCATTTTTCTTGAGCGCAGTGCTCCTTCCAGGCATTGTCCAAATCGCCGAAGCTTGGTTGCATTGGTCACTGGGAACCCCAAGGTTTTTAATCACCACTGCCGCATCGGTAGTGATGACGATCCTGGCTGGGCTTTTCCAGTGGCACGCCATGCGTCAAGGAGCAATGTTAGTGGGTAAACAATCCCTGACAGTTGCTGAGGAGTTGAGGGCAATCCCAGGATTGCTGGGAAGTTTCCTGTTTGGCTGGGCACGGCTCACTTAAACACACTTGCACATTTTTCCGAGACTGCTATATTGACCGGTATGCTTCCTCTGAAATTCGTCTTGCTTGTTACATTGCCCCT
>JANMWO010000602.1:0-4448 GCA_031394025.1 Acidobacteriota bacterium | reverse complement strand
GATCCCCTGATATTTCTTGCGCAACCCGATTCGCTAATGGTGACGCGTGAATTTGCCAAAGCCAATGGTCTTGCCATCAATTCCAAAGTATCCATGGAAACCATGCAGGGGCCTAAAACGTTTACCGTGCGCGGCATCATGAAAAGTGGCGGATTAACGTCGGCATTCGGTGGCAATTTGGCGGTGATGGATGTCTATGCGGCGCAGAAAGTGTTTGGACGTGGACGCCGGTTCGACCGCATTGATCTTGCATTGCAAGAAGGAATTGGGGTAGATGTTGGTCGCAAAAAACTGGAGCAAATTCTAGGCCCAGGTTTTCAAGTGGAAACGCCAGCGGCTCGTGGAAAGCAGTTTGAATCGTTGAGCAGTGTCTACGGAATGATGGCCAACCTTACCAGTCTGTTCGCGCTGTTTATTGGCATGTTCATCATCTATAATTCATTTGCAATTGCCGTTACGCAACGTCGGAAAGAGATTGGTATTCTGCGCGCACTGGGTGCCACCCAAGGTCAGATTCAAACTCTCTTTTTGATTGAAAGTGCCATCCTGGGCTTGTTTGGATCGGTAGCAGGTGTGGCCCTTGGGGTTCTGATCGCACGTGGTATGGCCAGGGGTCTGGGCGATTTTCTGGGCGAGATTTATGGTGTGGCACAGCGTGCCGACGAACTTTCTACAGATACCCGACTGCTAGCATTTTCGCTGGCTTTAGGAGTGCTCACCAGTCTGATTGCAGCCTGGATTCCGGCCCGTTCCGCAGCCCGAGTTGATCCGGTGCAGGCGTTGCAGAAAGGCCGCTACCAACAGTTGACTACTGGTGAAAATCGGGTGCGGGCGGTGGCCGCTGTTGTTTTTGCAGCATTGGCCATTGGGCTGGCCATGGTTGGCGGCGGACCGTTTTTCTTCTATGGTGGATATTTAAGTGCAGTGGTGGCGGCCCTTATGGTTACGCCCTGGGCAGCGGTCTGGCTCTCGCGGATGCTTCGCCCTCTGCTGCGTTTGATTCGCCCGGTGGAAGGCGCACTTGCTGTGGATAGTTTGATTCAATCGCCACGCCGCACGTCGGGCACAGTGGCGGCACTCATGTTGTCACTAGCCCTGGTTATTTCCCTTGGCGGCTTAACTCGGGCCAGTTACGATTCGTTGAACCAGTGGATGTCTGTTGGGCTCAATCCAGATCTATTCCTATCGCCGTCGCAATCTATATCGGACCGCAGCTATCATTTCCCGCCAGAAATTGTCGATCAGGTGAAGGCCATCGACGGGGTGCGCACTGCCCAAGGGGTCCGCACCGTTCGTGTGAATTATCGTAATGAGCCCATTATGATTGTTACGGCGGACGTTGCCGCTATTTCTGGTGAAGCAAAGTTGCCCGCCACGGCTGGTCGGCATGAAGATATGTATCCCAAAGCAGCAGCCGGTGAAGGTGTAATTTTATCGGACAATCTGGCGAATTTACAGAAGCTGAAATTGGGAGAGATGATGGAGCTGGAATCGCCAAATGGTCCGTTGCGGCTTCCCATCGTAGGAATTGTTTTGGATTATTCCGATCAAAAAGGGACTGTGTTGATTGATCGCAAAGTGTATATGGAAAAGTGGAAGGACGACACTTATAACGTGATCCGAATCTATTTGAAACCCGGTGCCGATGTGGCTACGGTGCGTCAGGCCTTGCTGGAACGGTTTTCCTCTGGCCTGAAAGTTTTCGTTTTTACGAACAAAGATATTCGCGATTATGTGGTGAAGATTACCGATCAGTGGTTTGGTCTGACATACATTCAATTGGCGGTGGCGGTGCTTGTAGCGGTGTTAGGAATCGTCAATACACTTACCGTGTCCATTACGGATCGTAGGCGTGAATTGGGTGTCCTGCAGGCTGTCGGCGCGCTGCGCAAACAGATCCGGCAGACGGTTTGGCTGGAGGCCATCGCCATTGGTCTGGTTGGTCTGACGCTAGGTTTAGGCTTGGGTGCCATTGCGCTTTATTACAGTTTAGAATTCACGGCGCGTGATTTTGCAGGCATGCGCCTGGAATATAAATACCCGTGGGCCATGGCTGCCTTTCTGTTGCCTGTGATTCTTGGGTCAGCATTGTTAGCCGCCATTGGACCAGCGGAATCGGCGGTTCGTGGTTCGCTGGTGGAGGCTCTTGAATATGAATAGGGTGTTACTTGTTGTTAGCTCGGCAGCTTGTTTATTCGGCATGGATTTATTTGGCATGGATGCACGGCAGATTGTCGAAGAGTCGCAAAAGCGCCAGCAAAGCCAGTCACAACGATACGAGGGCGTTTTAGAAGTGACCCAGGCGACCGGCAAAAAATCATCCAAGCGTTGGACCTACGAACGGAACGGCGCGTTTGGCGATTCCAAATCCTTACTTCGTTTTATCGCTCCAGCGGAAGTGAAGGGCGTGGCACTGTTGATTGTTAACCATCCAGACAGAGCTTCAGACCAGTGGATGTGGACGCCCGAATTGGCACGGGATCGGCGAATTGCGTTGCAGGACCGGTCCACTCGATTCTTTGGTACGGACTTCAGTTTTGAGGATTTGGAAGAACGCGACGTGAACCAGAACGAATACACTCTGTTGGGTGAAGAAGCCATGGAAGGCAAGTCGTGTTGGAAGATTGAATCGAAGCCCAAGCAAACAAAATCGTCACAGTATGCGAAGGTTGTCACCTGGATTCGTCAGGATATTTACGTTGCCGTCAAAATGGAAATGTACGCTAAAAATGAATTGGTGCGCAAGCTGGAGTATCGCAAAATTGAAAAGGTGCAGAACATTTGGACTCCGCTGGAACTGGAAATGGCGGACTTGAAAAAGAAGTCCAAAACAATTTTGAAAACTGAAAAGCTGGAATATAACACCACGCTTAAGTCGGATCGCTTCACGCTAGATGCATTGCGACGCGGGGAATGAAACTTCTTGTCCCAATTGTTTTGCTTGGCCATTTACTGATTGGCCAGGATTTTCAGCAGCGCGGCTACTTTGAAACTAGGCTGATTACATTTCCACAAACTGCACCAGGGGATAGTGGTCAAGCGGTTGGGGATAGCTTGTTGCGGTATGAAGCTTCCCAAAAACTTTCCCCTTGGTTGCGGATTCATGGTGCCGTTGACTTGCGTACCGATTCGCACCGCACTACTGAACGGGAATGGCGTTTTGATTGGCAGGATCGCAGTTTGTTGCGCCCTGCTTTTGGATTGCGCAGGCTCAGCGTGGTGGCACACAAAGGTCCGGTGACGTTTGAATTCGGTAAACAATTTATTCGTTGGGGAAAAGCGGATGTGTTCAACCCTATGGATCGCTTTGCACCAAAGGATTTTTTGAATGTAGTGGATAGTGATTTTCTGGGTGTGCCTGCGGCGCGGCTGTCGCTGGAAAAGGGTTCGGATACGCTGGATCTTGTCTGGCAGTTGCGGTTTACGCCCAGCCGGACACCACTTCTGAACCAACGTTGGGCAGTGCTGCCACAAGGGTTTGTGTTTCGAAACGGCACAACCGATTTCCCAGGCGGTGGTGCGGGTGGCGTCCGTTGGAACCATTTAGGAAAGGGCTACGAATACTCTGTGGCGTTCTATGAAGGTCGCAATAACCTGCCACTGTTCAATGCCTCACTCTCCCCAACACTGGCAGTGAACATCAACAAATACTTTGCTCAAATGCGCATGTTCGGGGCGACGGCGGCGGTGCCGCTGCGCTGGTTTACGGTGAAAGGGGAATCAGCCTATTTCACGTCGTCCACCAAGTCCGCTGATAATTACATGCAGTACGTAATCCAACTGGAACGGCAATCGGGGGAGTGGTCGTTTGTTGGTGGATACGCTGGTGAAGTGGTCACCCAACGCCGTAATTCATTGGGATTTTCACCAGATCGGGGATTGGCCAAAGCGTTTGTAGGAAGAGCATCTTTGACCATTGACCCTTATCGCACGCTGGCCTTTGAAGGTGCCGTGCGCCAAAACGGCGATGGCAGTTGGTTGAAGACAGAGTATACGCAATCGCTCAACCAGCATTGGAAAGCTGTCGCAGCATTTAGTTGGATTCGCGGAACGGCTACTGATTTTTTGGGACAGTACCGGCGAAATTCGCACGCTCTGTTGGGCTTGCGCTATAGTTTTTAGCCGATCCACTTGTTCGGAAGGTGGTTAACTTCTCAACGCCTCAACGCGACCTCGCTCTCGTAACGCACAGATCACACACGCAGATCAACGCCGAGGATTCCGACGCGTCACTTAAAGGGTATCGCGGGTTCTAGCATGGGATCCTTTGTCTGAAAGAGCAGCCGAACCGATGCCAGATGACGCCGGTGGCAAGTTCGGGCATTTGCTGTACGGCGACAAGCCGCATATTTATCGCGGGGGATACCGCATGCTGGAAAGGGAGAAGCGAGCAATGGGACCTATAGGGAATAACCCCCACCGGATGACCCAAAAACGCAAGTTGGTTG
>JANMWO010000599.1:0-5141 GCA_031394025.1 Acidobacteriota bacterium | reverse complement strand
TCGCTTGCGAGCGAAGTTTTGGAATTCAGGATTAAGGGCCTGTGCCTCTCGTAATTCTGTTACTTGTGACCTTTGCGAATCCACTCAGTGCCGCTGAGTGGACTCGTTTACGTTCAGAGAACTTTGAACTTCTAACAACCGCAGACCAAGCACAAGGTCAGCAGTTGTTGCAGCAGTTTGAACAGGTCGCCAACTTCTTTCAGGAGTTGAACCAAACTCCCTCTACCAGCTCCATTCCTTTACGCATCGTCGCCTTTTCGAACGAACAGGAATTCGCCCCGTTTCGTGCGCATCAAGGGGCCTCGGCATTTTTCGATACGGCACCAGATGCCGATTACATCGTCCTATCGGGAACCAGCAAGAACCTTTACAGCACGGCTCTCCACGAATACGTCCACCTGCTTATTCGTCGATCCCATAAAGCACTGCCTCTCTGGCTGGAAGAAGGATTTGCCGATCTATTTTCCACGTTGAAAGCAGTTGGGAATCGAACGCAAATTGGCGGCATCCCGCCGGGACGGAACCCAGATCTGCTGCGGCAGGAAATGTTATCGCTCCGTGTGCTGATCTCCGCCGATAGGAACTCGCCGCTGTATACGGAAAATAACCGAATCGGCATGTTTTATAACGAATCCTGGGCTTTGACACACATGCTTCGACTCAGCGACACCTTTCGCAATGGGTTTGAGTCCTTCTTCAATTTAATGTTGAGCGGTCACAATACCGAAGAAGCCCTGCAAGGTGCCTACGGACGCAGTTTGAGCCAGGTAGAGCTTGACCTGCACACCTATCTCGTGAAGGGTCGTTTAAGGCTTGTTCTGGTGCCCATCAAGCTGAAGAAGGCAACGGCTTTGCCGACCAAGATGGGTGATGTTGATTATACTGTTCGTCTGACGTTGGCCAACTTGACTCGTCGGACTGATCCGGCGCTGGCCATGCGTCAATTGGAACAACTGAGCAAGGAAAATCCATCCAGGCCCGAACCTATCGCTAGCCTTGGGTACCTGAACGCTGTAACCGATCCTAAAAAAGCTATCGGCGCCATGTCTCAGGCCATCGAAATGGGGTATCGGAATCCCCGACTTTTCAAAGATTTTGCGGCACTGCAATTGGCGTCGGGGAATTTACCTCAGTACGTTACTGCTGCGCGTAAGCAATTGGAACTGGAACCGGACGATGTGGAACAACGCCAACGGATAGCGGCGGTGCTGTATCAAATGACCGATTACGCTCAGGCGCTAGTGGAGCTTCAGAAGGTCAAATCTCCACCGCCGGAGTTGGCTGCGCGGCAATACTTGGGTATCGCATATTGTGCAATTCAGTTAAAGGATTGGCCGCTGGCGAAGAAAGCTTTAGAGGATCTTCGCCAGGTTTCGCGGAGCGCTGAAGAAAATGCTGCGGTGAACAAGATTGCGCAAGCGATTGAAATCGGCAGTCGTTAGTTACTTTGGAATGGAAACAACCATTCGGCCTGTAATGGGAATTTCACCAACTACGGCGCGGGCAGCGGCGGTTTCACTCATCACAGTGGGGGAATAAGTGGTCAGGTAGGCGGCCACGTCGGGGAAACTTCGCAATAGATAAGGGTTGCCCAGCGAGATCAAAACCACCGGGTTACCTGTCTAGATAAAACCTTGCAGCAAGGCGGGGAAGATTCCTGGAAGCACCGTGTCACCGCGATAGGCAGCCACGGTGACAAACGCCGCAGTGACGATCACTTCGCAGGTTTTCGATTTTTCCAGAGCTTCATCCAACGCGCCTTGCAACATTGTGGGATCCAACAACACTTGATAAGCGGTGGGAGCAAGCTTGCCCATCTCCTCCATGAATTGAAATCCCTGCTGCGTGAATCGTCGTTCGGCCAGAATATAGAAACAGGCATTGCCAGCATTGCGCAGGGGCACCAACTTTTCATTGTTCTTGAACGTGGCGTTCTTGAATATGGCAACTGCGTGATTAGCCACTATCTGGGCCTTGGCTGCGTCCTCAGGCTGATCCAGCACTGCGGCGGCCGTCTCGGTGCTTACGTAGCGATTCTTGAACAGCCCAAGCTGCACCTTGGCCGTCAGCAGCTTTTCGACGCTGGCTTCAATGCGGGTCAAGCTCAATCGCTTCGACTTAATGGCATTTTCCACGGCAAGAATCACTGCATCGGGATTCTTCGGCATCAACAGAATGTCTACGCCAGCCTCCAGCGCTCGGACCGCTGCTTCTCCTGGAGAAAATAATTTGGACAAGCCCTGCATGTCCATGGCATCGGTTGTGACTAAGCCTTGGAATTTTAATTCGTCTTTTAACAACTTAGTCATTACATTGCGGGAGACTGTGGCGGGAATTTCTTCTGGTTCAATGGCAGGAACGGCCATGTGCGCGGTCATGATGGAATCAACTTTGCTGGCAATGGCGGCGCGAAAGGGAACCAATTCCACCAAGTCCATTCGTTCCCGTGATGCGTCTATTCTGGCCATGCCCATATGGCTATCCACGGCAGTGTCGCCATGGCCGGGAAAGTGTTTGGCGCACAGAAGAATGGGATTAGCCGGGTCGGAATGGGCTCCTTCAATGAACGCCGTCACGTGCGCCGCCACTTCATTGGGCTGCTGGCCGAAGGAGCGGATATTGATGATGGGGTTGTCGGGATTATTGTTCACGTCGGCAACTGGTGCAAAAATCCAGTGGACTCCCAGCGCTCTTGCTTCTCTAGCTGTCGCGGCTCCCAGTTGCCAGGTGGCACCCAGATCATCTGCCGCATTGAACGCCATGTTGTGTGGATATTTGGTGGTGTTGGAGACGCGCATGGATGCCCCGCGTTCAAAGTCCGCTCCGACGATCAGCGGCAGCCGGGACAACTTCTGCATGCCATTCAGAAACGTAATCATTTCGTAAGGCTGAGCATTGCGCACCCCGGTTCGATCCACGTTGTTGATCACGATCAAACCGCCCACGCCCAATTCCACTACTGCATGATGCAATCGTACAAATTCGGCTGACCTTCTGCGAGGAACTTCGCCATAGGAGGTCGCAATAATTAATTGTGCAATTTTTTGTCGTAGAGTCAGATTGCGGATGGCTGCTTTCGCACCAGTTTTCGCACTCACTGGTGCTACCGGGGCAGCTTGAACCGTGGTGCACTCAACCAGGGTGCAGGCAACGACGAAAAGTAGTAAGAATCTGGCTGACACTTAAGAACTGGAACTGGCTGCTTTGGCCCGGGCTTTTGCTTGCACTGCGGGCGGCTTCTTTATTGTACGCCTCAAAAGTCGCGTTACAGAACGGGTCAAATGCGGCACTTCGTTGGTGTTCTTTTGAATCACCACATCAGCACCGGTGTTGTTTTCAGTAAGTCCCAAAGCTTCCACATGCCCCGACAGAAGAATAATTTGCATGGTGGCTTTTGCCTGACGAATTGCTTCAATAAAAGCTAGGCCATCCGTTTTCGGCAATCGATGATCGGTAATTACCAAGTCAAAATTAAGTTCAGGGTACTTATCCAAAGCAATTGCTGTGGACGTGGCTGTAGTGACTTCAAAGCCTAATTCGGTGAGGACGCTACGGCGAGCGGCCAATCCACTCTTGTTATCATCCACCATCAGGATGTGTTGTTTTTTAGCGGCAGTTGTTGGCAAGGATCGCATCGGGAACAGTCGAAGGTAACAGAGCTGTAACAGTAAAGTCAATCAGCTTCTATGCGACACAAAACGCATGGAAAAAAAGGCTTGACTTTGCGGGCTATGGAAAGCCTTATTCCACTTCGCGAGGTGCCGTATAACCTTGCTTGGCGATAACCGAATATTTCATTGGTTTGTTCTTTTCATCGGTGATTTTCAACGGTTCGTTGGTTGCCGGATTCACCAACTCTACCTTCAACTTACGAAATTTTCCGTCCTTCGCCTGATTGGTGGATTGATAGCCCAAAGAATATTGATTGCGCAAAGATTCGTGGATGCCGCGGAACACATTTCCCATCTCCCCCATGAAGCGTGGGAAGAAAGCTTGGCCGCCAGTTTCCTTTGAAAAAGTTTTTAATTGATTGTCCGCCTGCAAAAAGTCCAGCCGGGCAATAGGACCCATTCCGCCGCGGGCGTCGGCCATGTCCCGAGCCATTTGCAGAATACTGATGGCGTAAATGGGAACGCTGGCCAGTTGCAGTTTCTTCCGTGTTTGATCAAAGGTCAGCTTACTAAAAGTGTCCCGTCCACTGGCAAACAGCACAATTGCTTTGCGACCTTCAATTTCAGCCATACGGTCGGCTGTGTCGGTCAGTGCGTCATACATGTTGGATTCGGAGAATGCGGCAATTCTTAAACGCTGCATGGCCTCTTGTGCCTTGCGTTTGTCAGTAGAAAAGTCACTCAGAATTTCAGGACGAAGATCGTAGGCCACCACGGCAACAAAATCTTCCGGCTTCAATGTGGAAAGAAATGCGTAAGTGTAAGTTAAAGTTTCGTACCAGCCCTGGCTCCAATAGGATTGGAACAAGTTGCTGAACTCAATTACCATGGCAACCGTCATGGGTGCTTCCCCCATGCCGAAATTCGAAACCTGTTGGGGCACGCCGTCTTCAATAATGCGGAAGTTGCCGCGAGGGATATTGGGAATAAAGCGACCGTTCTTGTCCAGTACAGAAACGTCCACTGTTACCGTATTTACGTCACTACGGAAAGTGGGCACGCCTTCAGGAAGCGCGCCGCCGCCCTGCTTTTTGTACTTGGACGGAATCTTTTCCGTTTCCGCTTCTGTGGCATCGCCGCTTCCGCTCTTCTTCTTGGGTCGCGATACGGTAGTGGACGATTCGGTTTTCGGTCCCTGCTGGCCCGATAATAATCCAAATCCAACAGCAGTGAGTGACAAAGCAAGTAGCAGACGGATAAACGGCTTCATGTTGTTTCCTTGGCTAAAACTATACCAGTTTGAATCTGTTGCAGAACGTTAGGAATGTTAACTGGCAAACTCTATTTTTCCCGGTTCTTGTTCATGTAAACCTGGAACTTGCGCTTGGCTCGTTCAATTTTCCAATCCTGATAGCCTTGCTGCGCCTTTTCCCAAAGCCCAGGTGCTTTCCGATAGCGTGCCGGTTGTTTCCCCATCTGGGTCTTCAAGAAGATATAACCCCACAACATGCCGCCAAGATGCGCAAAATG
>JANMWO010000540.1:0-15549 GCA_031394025.1 Acidobacteriota bacterium | reverse complement strand
TCGTTATTGAACTTTTTGGGGATGAACACGGGGCCGCCAACATCGAAGCCAAACTGGTTGAATCGGAACGGAGCGGCACCAGAACTTTGGGCTGGGTCGGGACTTTTATTGCGCTGCCACTGATTTGCATCTAATGCTGAGTTGCGAAAATTTTCAACCAGATCGCCGTGGAACTCCCGGGTCCCGCTCTTGGTTACAAAACGGATTTGTCCACCAGAGGAACGTCCGTACTCTGCCGAATAATTTGCCGTCAGAATCTGGACTTCCTGCACGGTATCCACGTCCAACGATCCCAGCATGGAACCGGAAGATCGGGTGCGTGTGGCCACCGCGCCATCCACCATCACCACATATTCATCGGCACGGCTGCCGTTGATGTTGAATCCGCCATTCGATACGGAATCAGGGTCAAACGTGTTCATGCTTCCACCACGCACCCCTGGTTTCAATAGAGCCAGATAGATTGGGTTTCGACCATTCAACGTCAGATCCTGAATCTGTTTCGATTCCACCACGCGTCCAACCTGCGCCGATTCCGTCTGCACTTGCGCTGCGGAAGACCGCACTTCCACGGATTCTGTAACCTGTCCCACGGTGAGTTCAGCATCAATGTTCACTTTGCCAGAGGAGTTTAGAATAATGCCTGTCTGAATGAATCGCTTAAAGCCTTGAGACTCGACAGCAACGCGGTAGGTGCCAATTTGCAGCAATGGCGCTGAAAAATAACCTTCGTGGTTGGATAGCAGGTGCTGCGAAGCACCGGTAGCATCGTTGGTAACGGTTACAGCCGCCCCGGCAATGACGGCTCCGGAACTGTCTTTAACGGAACCGGCAATTGTACCGGTGTCGAATTGGGCGAAGAGTGCAGCAACGGAAAGGGAGTAAATCAGGAATTGGTGGAAAGGTAGGCGGGGCATGGGGAGTTCCTCTGAAGTGAAAACGTCTCAGAGGAGTATATACGCTTTCCGCCCCGGCAACAAGGCTATGCCGGGCGACTCATTAAAGTTCCTGCAACTCTCGTGAAACTATCCAGTAATCGATTGACCGAAAATCCAATTGCCACTAGACTGGGCTTGACCACAATTCAATAAACATTTCACATGGAGGCTAGAAATGAATTCAAGACAAGTAGTAAGCAGATTGCTGACGATCATCGGTTTAGGGAGCATCAGTTTCGGACGTTTGATGGCTGCCCCGCCGACTCTGGATGAACAACTGGCTACCGTCTTACAGCAAGCTGGCTTCACCGGGAAAACTGAATCCACTCTGACGACCCGCTTGGGCCGTTCATTAAATCCGAAGTTAGGTGAATTGGGACGGCTGTTGTTTTTCGATAAGATCGGCGCGTTACATTCAGATAACGGTTGCGCGGGATGCCATGCTCCTTCTGATGGATTCGGCGACAGCCAATCGATCGCCATTGGCGTCCAGAATAACAACGTAGTTGGGCCGAACCGACATGGCCCAAGAAACCAACGCAGAACTCCGAGCGTGGTGAATACCGCTTTCTATCCAGGATTGATGTGGAACACGCGCTTTTCCGCGCTATCGGGTAATCCCTTCGATAACTCCCAAGCCTTTCTTTTCCCACTACCGGAAGGCGTAACCAAATTTCCAGCCAATGACCCCATCGTAAAGCACTTACTCATTGCGCAAGCTCACATTCCTCCAACAGAGACTGTGGAAGTGGCCGGTTTCACTAAAACCAAGAACACGCCATTCTCACTGGGCCCACGCTTCGACCAATTTGATGATGGCCTTGGTTCGCCACTTCCTCCGCCTGATAATCAGGGATTCCGTAACGACCCCATTCGTCAATCCGTCCTGAATCGGCTGAATGCTTCAGCCCCTTACAAGACGCTATTTGGAAACATTTTTCCTTCGGTTAAGTCAGGTGGTTTAATCAACTTCACTATGTTCGGTCAGGCTATTGCTGAATTTGAGTTCGGACTGGTGTTTGCAAATGCGCCGATAGACCGATTCGCAAGGGGCGACCACAACGCCATGAGCAGTGAGGAAAAACGCGGCGGACTGATCTTCTTCGGCGAAGGAAAATGCGCTCAGTGCCATTCTGTTAGCGGAAAATCTAACGAAATGTTCAGCGATTTTAAGAACCATGTGATTGCAGTTCCACAAGTCGCACCCTTCTTCGGTGTAGGAAAAGGGAATTTGATCTTCGATGGGCCCCAGGAAGATGAGGATTTTGGATTGGAACAATTCACCGGTAACTCTGCCGATCGTTACAAATTTCGCAGTTCGCCACTGCGCAACGCTGCAACTCAGCCGACTTTCTTTCATAACGGTGCGTTCACGCGGTTGGAAGATGCCATTCAACATCATTTGAATGTCGCCGATTCAGCCAGGCACTATAACCCGATTAAAGCAAAACTGGACAAGGATCTGACATACCGACTGGGGCCCATCGAACCAGTACTGGCTCGGCTTGATCCGCTGTTGGCTCAACCCATCAAGCTTTCCCAGGACCAGTTTGAAAGCTTAGTTAAATTTGTAAAGGTCAGCCTGCTTGACGCTCGTGCAAGTCGACGAAACGCATGTGCCTTGGTTCCTGCCATAGTTCCCAGTGGAATGTCACCGCTCAATTTCGAGCAATGCAAAGGGGAAGATGATGACAAAAAAGAGGAGGACAGAAACGAATAGAAATGTTTACTCCTTCAATCCATGTCTCCGGATAAAGATTGAATCGCAAAAAGCTTTCACCAGCGGCGGCGTCTTTCCTGACAAAGCACGCCGCTCTGGTTGAAACAGCGTTGCTACGAAGAAGGGATGGCCTTGCAGTTCCATCCCCCTCACCTCACCGCCAACATCGAAAGCAGTTCCCACGAGTGCACCTTCAAACAGCCGCGTTTGAAATTGAGGGTTCAGCCCATAGCTGCAATGGTAGCCTTCCACCACAGTGGGCTCACCATATGCCTTCCGCAATCGGCTCCCATCTAGAAGATGAATTGAATCCGTTTTTTCCACCAGGGAACAAGCCAGCGGTGCAATCAATGGCATGGCTGTTGCTGGGTTGTCTTCCGCATGGTCGGCATCCTGCCAGCCCAAAACATTGCGCGCATATTCGATCACCGCATGCTGAAATCCACCACACGTCCCAAGAAATGGACGACCCGATTCTCTGGCGAAACGAATCGCATCGAGCGCTCCTTTGGGGTTTTCGTAAGGACTGGCAGGCACGCACCAAATAGCGTCAAACGCTTCCAGATCACGAGCCGCATTGAGGATAGAAGCCGTTCCCACCCAAGTGCTCTTTACTGTTCCTTCACTCGCCAATTCCAAGGCCAGCGGAATTGCCTGATGCGCGATAACCGACGCGCTGTAATCACCAACCAGTGCCACTTTCATGCTTATACTAACGAGTATAAGGTAAAGAGAAATCTATGGAACTACGGGTTATTTATAAAGACGGCGTCCGCTTTGAGGCTGAAGCGCGCGGACACCGTGTAGAGATTGACCAACCGATCAGCGGTGGTGGGCAAGATCGTGGGATGACGCCGCCAGAACTGCTGCTGGCTTCCCTTGGTTCCTGTGCTGCGTACTATGCAGTGGAATATCTGAAGGCGCGCAATCTTCCCACGCAAGGGGTGGAAGCAGTGGTCCACGCCGAAAAAGCAGCGGGTCCGGCACGTCTGGGATCGTTCCTAATTGAAGTGTTGATACCTGAATTAACCGATCCGAGGCATGTGGAAGGCGTAAACATGGCCGTCAAGAAATGTTTGATACACAATACGCTACTGCACGCTCCGTCCATTGAAGTGGTGGTTGGACAACTTGCAGCAGTGTCGGGCTAGAGCTTCTTCTTAATTTCTGGAGCGTTCTTGGCGTCAGGGGCCAGTTCCAGATACTTAGCATAAGCCTCATGCGCGCCCTTGCGATCCTTCGCTTTTTCAAGAGTATATCCTAATCGCAAATACGCTTCTGCACTCTGTGGATTCCAACGTGTGGCTTCACGAAAGCGAGCGGCGGCTGCTTTGTAAGCGCCTTTCTTGAAGTAGTAGATGCCCGTCTTAATTTCACCTTCAGCCTGCAAAGGATTGAAGGAAAACTCTTTCGGTGGTTTGAGTGCGGTATCTTCTTCCGCAGGTTCCTGCGGTTCTGGCGGGGCAGCAGGCTTTTGAGCAAAAAGCGCGGTGGTCGCGAATAGGGTGAGTAGGATTCGTCTCACTCTTCTATTCTAATCCGCCCAGGGGTTCAACAGTAAAACGCCCGTCGGCTGGAAGTCCGCAATGTTCCTGGTCATCACGTGCAAGCCATGACTTCTGGCTGTCGCCGCGATCAACCCGTCACTGGCAGACACGCTGCGGCCCGTTTTTTGAGCGCTAGCAGTCAGCTCACCCCAGATACGGCTCACCTCCAGATCTACCGTAAGTAGTCCTCCGGCGTAGAAGCGCTCCATAGTTTGCAGCCAGCCTTGTAACGCGCGTTTATTGTGACTTTCCTTCAACAAGGCAATTCCCTTGACTATTTCGCCAATGCTCAAGACGCTTACGAATAGATCTTCCTCATCAATGCTTTCGATTGCACGCCTCACACGGACATCGCCTTTGGGATGCCGTAGTTCAGACAGAACACACGTGTCTAATAAGACTCTCATGATTTGGTAAGACTCTCAAAGTTTGGTTTCCCGCACCGGGGAACGATCACGGGTCAAGTCAAGTCCCTCTAGACTCGGACCATCGCCAAGCAAAAAGGCCTTAAAACTGGGCCGCTTGCCTGTCAGTTTTTGATAGTCGTGCTCACCCATAACAATCACTGCGTCATTGCGCCGGAGCACACGTTGTGGCCCTTCCACTAAGGCAAGGTTTACCAACTCACTGAACTTGTTTTTCGCATCGGCAAGACGCCATTCCATTTGCGTTCTCCTATATCATCTAGCTAATCTAGCTTAATATTAGCATCTTCGCGAAAGATCGAGTACGGGGGGGCGGATTCCTGGGGCATCACCGGAATCCAATACACACCCTTGGACTCCATCGCCAACCGTTGTGAGCCACACTCGCCAGCCATTTCGTCGACTGGTCCAGATCACTCGTGAAAGTTCCGAACTTGCGGACGGGATGTTCGTCCCGGTCCGATGGCACCGCCACGTAGATCTCCCTTGGCCCCGATATCGATCCCACCGCATTCGGTTGAAAAAACGCTTGCTCGGTTGCCTTATTGCACCACTTCTATGTCGTGCACCCACGGTCAGATTGTATGGTCAACCGCAGCAGCCCGGCCCACGGCCGGGAGGTTTAGGCCCTCAAGATCCGCCACCGAAAGATCTGGAAATAATCACCAGGGCGACACACACGATAATGGCAGCAAAGAAGTCCACAGTTATTTGATGATACTCCTTTCCATGGCGCGGCAAATGTTGACTTACATCAAATTAACTTAAAAGCTGAGCAATCAAAGTGATGTTTGTGTTGTAGAGCTTCGAAACCGGACATCCGGCCTTGGCACCCTGTGTTGCTGCATCAAACGCATCTTTGGTGATGCCGGGAACCTTGGCCGTCAAATCCAGGTGGCTTTCCGTAATGGTGAATCCGCCATCTTTCTGTTCCAGCGTGATTGTACATGTAGTTTCCAAACTCTCCGCCGGGTGGCCTGATTGCGACAGTTGCAGGGACAGCGCCATAGTGAAACAGCCCGCATGGGCCGCAGCCAGCAATTCTTCAGGATTGGTTCCCTTGCCAGCTTCAAACCGGCTTTGGAACGAATAAGGTGTGTCTGAAAGCGTCGCACTTTGAGTGGAAATTGATCCTGCGCCGCTCTTCAAATCTCCATTCCAATGGGCACTTGCTGTTCTCTTCATCTTGAATTCTCCTCTGCTGCTAGTTTACCAATCTACCAATCGACGACAGAACCATCCTGTGGATCGAATCGAGGCCTATACAACGACGGTTCGCCGACTTGCGCCATCAGTTTATTTTCGTCGATTGTGATGCCAAGACCAGGCTCAGTGAGCAAGGGACGATGACCGTCTTTCACTGGGGGCATGGGTTTGGCCAATAGATCGGCATATTCGTTATCACCCCGTTCCTGAATTAAGAAATTAGGAATAGATGCGGCAATCTGCAAGCTGGCAGCCAGCGAACAAGGGCCTTGCGGATTGTGCGGCGCAAGCGGCGTATAGTAGGCTTCGGCCATACCGGCGATGATCTTCAGTTCAGTAATGCCGCCTGCGTAACAGACGTCCGGTTGAAGAATGGTGGCGGCACGTTTTTCTAAAATCTCCTTGAACCCCCACTTCGTAAATATGCGTTCCCCAGTGGCAATGGGAATGTGAGTCTTCTTGGCTAGTTCAGCCATAATATCCACGTTCAAAGCCTGTACCACTTCTTCGTAGAACCAAGGATTATAGGGTTCCAAGGCTTTCATCAGCACCAATGCGGTTGGTGGTTGCACGGCACCATGAAACTCCACGCCAATGTCCACATCGGGACCCATGCGTTGACGGACATCCTTGAAATATTCCACCACTCCATCCACGTACTTCTTACCTTCGGCATACTTCACCGGTGCACGCCCTTCGGCCTGCAACATGGTCTTCATAGCGTTTACGCCAGTTTCTTTATTGACGCGGCCATAGACCCTCACCCGATCTCGAGTAGGTCCGCCCATCAACACATGCACGGGCACGCCAAACATTTTGCCTTTGATATCCCACAGTGCCTGATCAATGCCACTGCTAATGGCCGTCTTGATTGGCCCACCACGATAAAATGCTCCGCGATGAATGGCTTGCCAGTGATAAACCACGCGACTGGGATCTTGCCCAACCAGGTAGCGTCCTACCTCCAGAGCGCCTGCGGCACAGGCCTTGGCATCGTCCTTCAACATTTCGCCCCACCCGGTAATTCCTGCGTCGGTGGAGATTTTTACAAAGACCCAGGAATTTTTCAGGACGAAAGATTCCACCTTGGTGACTTTGATTTTGTCGTTGGGGCCAACGGCCGCAGCATCGGTGCGTTTGGCTGTGAATGTGGAATCCAGGCCAACCAGTGCGGCTGGGGCGATCATGCTTAGCCAGGAACGACGATTCATAGTGGACATAGGGACAACACCTCCTGAATGGTTAAGACGAACAGTAAGCGTATCAAAAAACAATAAACTATTTTGGCGGACTTTTTGCGGAAGTATCGCTTGTATTGAATAGAAGCGCAAAGAGCCCGGTGCGGGTCGTGAAAGGTTGGAAAAGTTATGTTGCCCCAGCCGCGCCGGAACTCTGCTTGCGCGAGTTATTCAAATGTGTTCAGCCGGATCAAAGGACAGCCCTTGTAGGTTGCCGCGCTGGATAGGGAGACCATATGTACAAAATAGTTTCAACAAGCTCACTCGCTTTGGCGTTGATCTTTACCGCCGCCGAAGCATACTCTCAACAGACTACTTCGGAGACTTACAGTACTTCGCTTTTCCTGAAAGTGCTTCCTGAAAAAGAAGCAGCCTTTGTTGAGTTCTACAAGACTGGTGCGGGTGCAAAGGTTGTTCAAGCAAGGCAGAAGGCCGACCCTGATGCGATCGGCTGGAATCTGCGGAAGTTGGCGTTTGGTGGCGATCCGGCACCGCAAGCCAACTTCGTAATTCTTGCAGCAGGAAAGGGTGTACCCAAAGAGCCTGACCCGGTGAAGCGTGACGAACTGTATCGCACGGCCAGTGGCCTGAGCTATGTCGAATATATGCAGAAAGTAAGGTCAATGAGCGAGCAAATCGGCCAGACCATTGCTCACCTTCACCATATGACGGACGGTTACACTACGGTTGAAGGTGATGTTGTGGTTGCCACACGCCTAAAAGTCGCGGCCGGAAAAATGAATGAGCTGGCTGACTTTGAACGCGATTTTCGCATGCCCATGTCCCAGGCCAGAGTGAAAGATGGAAGGGTGAAAGCCTGGTCGTTTGGTCATCTTGCTTTCCCAGGTAGTGAACAAACCTACGACGCTACCGAAGCGGTGGTCTATAAGGACCTGGCCAGTGCGATGTCCAGAAACACTGGCACAGCTATGACAAATTTCGCCAAAGTATTTCCTGGCAAAGACTATGCCCGCTACATTTCTGATCGAAACGCGCTTTCAAAAATAGCGAGAACAGATGTTTATCGGGTAATGGTATCGTACCGTCCGCAAAAATAGCAGATTGAAGTTGAGGGCTGGCACCCCCCGGCCGGACTACTCCGGACCTGCCCTCGATATAATGGCTCCTGACATAAGGAGCCATTTTTTTTGCGCACACTTTTATTGCTGCTGGCAACACTGCCGATGTTTGTTGTTTACGGTGAACCTGCTCCCAAAGAGCGGATCACCATTGATGCTCATGTAGCGATCACCATGCGTGATGGGGTAAAGCTTTATGGCGATGTCTATCGACCCAATCGCGATGGTAAGTTTCCCGTAATTGTGATTCGCACTCCCTATGGCGTGCAGCGCGATGGTGCCTCCACTTCGCCGATTGCTTTTGCCAGGCAGGGTTATGTAGCAATGATGGTGGATGTCCGCGGGCGTTTTGAATCGGAAGGGAATTGGGACCCGTTCCGCGATGAAGCCAATGATGGTTACGACATTATTGAGTGGGCCGCCGTGCAGACCTGGTCCAACGGACGCGTGGGCACCAGTGGCGGATCGTATTTAGGACATAACCAATGGCGTGCAGCTTCGATGGCTCCGCCTCATTTAGTGGCTTCCTTCCCGGCAGTGGCATCTACCAGTATTTATAAGAACTGGGCATTTTACGGCGGTGCCTTTCGGCTATCGTTCAACTACGGTTGGGGCGTGTCCCGCATGCCTTTTCGCATTATGCAGCCACAATACTGGCATACAGAAAGTGGGTCGCCCTACGAACTTTCCTATGACAATATTCTTTGGACCTTGCCTTTGAAAACTGCTGATCTGGCCGCAGGCAGGCAGGTGAAGCATTGGCGCGATTGGGTGGAGCATCAAAGTTTCGACGCTTATTGGAAAGCCATTGACGATGAAGAACGTTTTGAGAAAATCCAAACACCAATGCACACCCTGGGTGGTTACTTTGACATCTTCCTGAACGGATCAATCAACGGTTACACGGGTATGCGCAATCGTGGTGGAAATGAACGGGCGCGGCTACAATCCCGGATGATTCTAGGACCTTGGGGGCACGGGCCAAGTCAGAAGTTTGGTGATATCGACTTTGGGCCGACGGCCATGCGTGACCAACCCGCCATGGAGTTACGCTGGTTTGATTTTCATTTGAAAAATGAAGCCAACGGTCTGGATAAAGAACCTCCAGTGGAGTTTTTCTTCATGGGGATTAATAAATGGCAGAAGGCCGATAACTGGCCGCCAGCCGGAGCAACGTACACTCCCGTTTATCTTACAAGTGATGGCAAGGCCAATTCAGGGCGGGGCAATGGACGGCTGACTTTTATTGCTGCGCAGTCAACAGGGAACGATCAATACTCTTATGATCCTAATCAACCAGTAATGACGCTGGGCGGCAACAACTGCTGCGGCACTCCGACGATTGCAGGCCCCAAGGATCAGCGCCCGTTAGAAACCCGGAATGACGTGTTGGTTTATAGTTCTGAATTGCTAAGTGATCCGTTGGCAATTGCCGGGCCTGTAAAAATGAAACTCCACGCCGCCACCGATGGCAGGGATACCGATTGGATGGTGAAGCTGATTGATGTTTATCCCAATGGTTATGCAATGAATGTCGCTGAAGGAATTTTGCGCGCGCGGTTCCGCAAAGGCGTGGACCAGATGGAATTGCTGGAACCGAACAAGCCGTATGAATTTGAGATCGACATGGCGGGAACGGCGAACGTGTTCTTGCCAGGGCATCGGATTCGCGTGGATATAACCAGTTCTAACTTCCCGCAATTTGATCGGAATCCCAACACTGGGGCCGCATTAGGTGCTGATGCAAAGACGCGGATTGCCAGGCAGACCATTTTTCATGGTTCGCTGAAGCCTTCAGCTATTATTCTGCCTATCGTAAAAGCACCGTAAATAGTTATTCAAAAGCTGACGGCTGGTGCCAACGCCATTACTGCCCAAGCCGTTGCACTGGCGGAAATCCATTGGTCGTGCCCGTGGGGAAAACCAGATTCAAAATAGGGTTGGAACTTCGGTGCGCGGCTGGCAACGTACCATGATCCGTCATCCAATTGGGTTCGTAGCAGGTAGCTCACGCCTTTTTTGTAAGGCGCCTTGGACGCTTCTAACTTGCCGCTTTCCCGCAATGCGCTGAGTACGATTCCAGTTGCATAGGCATCGCTTGCAAGATAAGGGTTTTGCGACCAGCCACCATCGGCGCCTTGCGCTTGTAGCAAGGTTTTGGCTGCACGGGAAATATCGGCGGAAGGGGCACCCGCCCAATGTAACCCCATCAGATGGTCGGCCCGTTCGTAATTGGTTTGGGGTTGCTGTTCTAAAAGCCACTTACTGGCTCGTACGATTCTTTCGTCAAACTCGGCTTTGCGCGCAGGCCAGCCGTAGAGCTGCATTGCCCGAATCGCAAGCGACGTGCGCGTGATCGTACTTTCTTCCAAAGGTGCGCGCGATACGCCGTCCATCATCCACGATCCATTGCTGTGTTGTCGGCCAGCAATGTAGTTCACCGCGGAATCCGTAAGTGGGCTGGCGGGCAGTTTGGCTGCACCAAATCCTACCAGGGCGTTAACTAGCGCGTCCACGTCACCTCCCGTATTTAGAAACTGCAACCATTGCGATTCCAGCGGATTCGCCGCAATCATTCCGCGGGTCAATTCCTCGTTGACCATTTTGTATTCACCAACACCAGCAACCCGCAATGAATTTGCGGCACGGGAGAGGATGCTTTGATGGTGACAACCCACGCATCCACCTTCGTTGAAGAATTGCGTGGAAGATTTGGTGAGCAGTTCCATTGCTTGGTCGACCGCCTTACGCGGGCTATTTGTTGCTAGTCCTGTGGAGCGAAGTGGGGACTTCGGCGGATCATCGACGGATTTTGCACCCCGGGCTTCAAGGGCCTGCAGGGTGGCAGGGTAATGAAATCGACGAGCCCAATCCAGCACAGACCTGCCTGTTTGCTTGTCCAACGCATTCACATCGGCCTTGGCATTAAGAAGAGAGTTGATTACACGGATATCCTGACGCTCCGCTGCTACTGCTGCAATTAGCGGAGTAACACCACGATTATCTTGCGCATTCACATTCGCCCCGCTATCAACCAGTGCTTGGACTATTTCCGGGGAAGAGTGAGCAGCGGCCAGAATCAACGGAGTTACTTTTGTGAGGACTATCGGGCCTCTCTTCCCGGCGCCACTAAATATATTGAACGAGTTGGGATTGCATCCTCTGGCCAGCAGCAATTGAACCAACTGGAGATCGTTCTGAGCCACTGCATTTGCTAAGGGAGTGTTTCCGGCTTTGTCCGCCTGATCCGGTTTGGCACCGCGGGCAAGCAACAGTTCCGATGTTCCCCGGCTCCCATACAGGGTGGCTTCCAGTAACGCGGTATTGCCGCGAACGTCGGTGGCGTGAAGGTCGGCTCCGGCATCCAGCAGTTTCTTCACGGCGTCCGTTGCGCCATAGCGTCCAGCAGCAATGAGCAGCGGAGTGCGTCCCATGACGCTGGCCAAATTCGGATCGGCGCCTTTGGATAGCAGCAATAAGATTTTTTCCGGCGAACCAGCACCCAACAACAGTGGCGTCCCGCCCCACAGGTTTTTTGCATTTACTGGAGCGCCAGCATCGAGCAGCATTTGCATGGCCTGCAAGCTGCCATTTGCCGCAGCGTAGTGCAAGGGCGTTGTGCCTTGGCGACCTGCCTTATCCAGATCGGCTTTATCCGGACCAGCAGAGGCAATCCATTGTTTAAGTTTAGTGAGGTCGTTGGCACGGATCGAAGAAAAATACTCATCGGGCGTGGCAGCAAATGACTGAAGGGCAAACAGCAGGAGTAGGGGGCGCATAACCCATAATCTACTCCTGCCGCAAAATGTCAAGCGGCTTCTGTCCTAGAATTCGATAACTGGCCAGCCAGCCCGAAGCCGTTGCAATGATGGTGGTCAAAACGATGGCCACCAGATTCGGAATGGGACTGAAGTGGAAAGTGGACTTCAGTAAATACTTCAATAGCAGCCCGCTGAAAGTGCTGGCCAGCAGACTGCCCAACAAGCCTGCGGCGGCACCTAGAATCAGGAATTCTACAAAGAAGATGGCCCCAACACGACGCCTGGTTGCGCCCAACGTCTTCAGAATCACAACTTCTTTCATGCGTCGAAAGCGGGTGCCAGCAACGCTGGAAGCAAGAATGGTGATGCCCGCGAGTATCGCAAAGCCAGAGATGAATCGCACGACGATGGCGATTTGATCCACCACTTCCTGAACGCGATCCAGCACGTCGGCAATGTTGATTACGGTGATGGCCGGGTAGGCCTTGAAGGCATCGCGTTGCAGTTTAGCAATTTCGGAATTCTTCACGCGCACTCCTCCGAAATAGAGCGCTGGCATGGTTTCCAGTTGGCCCGGGGTCAGTACAAATTCAATGTTGGCGCCGGGGCGAATGTTCTCTGTCTTATGAATCGCAGCTACTGTAGCGCGGATAGTTTTGCCCGATACCTGCCATTCCAGTTGACTTCCAATGTGTAGCTTCAACAATCGGGCAGCTTCCTGGACTACGGATACTTGAGGATGTGCGGGATCGGGCTTGGTCCACCAGGCACCTTCCAGCACCTGCGTATTCTGTGGAAGTGATGAAGCCCAAGTAAGGGAACGAGATCTGTTGAAACGTCGTGCGGGACCTTCGCCAGTGCGTTGTTCAATGGGTTGACCATCAACCGAAGTAAGTCGACCAGAAACGGAAGTGATGATACTGGGCTCGCCTTCCACACCTGGTTCTTTCTTAAGGAATGCCATGATTCCATCCCGCTGACTGGGGGTGATGTTCAGCACAAACACATTGGGCATTCCAGGCGGAGCACTTTCGATGAGTTGCGAAAGAATAGTGTGCTGCACTAAGTAAACCGTCAAAGTGAACATGACTCCTAAACCAAGGGCCACTAAGATGGCTTCGGCATGATTGCCGGGTCGGTTCAAATTGGCGATGCCATGGCGCATGGAAGTAGGCAGTCGCAGCGCTTTTGAGCGAAGCACAGCGCGTAAACCGGCTAACAATAACCAGGCGAGTCCACTCAGTATCACCAAGCTGCCCACTAATCCTGCAGCGAACCAGGCACTTACTTTCAGAGCCAATTCCAAAGTGCCACCTACTAACCAGGCCGCAATGCCACCAATGCCTAATAATATTAAAGCTGCTGCGCCAATTGCTTCACGCCATTCGCGCCATTTAGAAATTCCGGTGGCCTGCACCTCTTGCATTTCACGCCGCAGAATGATGTTAGGACGAATGCGACGAATGGAAAGCAGAGTTGGCAGAGTGAATAACATCGTAGTGAGAATCGCTACAAGAATGCCCTCCACTCCACTAAGTAGGCTCAGTTCTAAGCGCGGGGCATTGAAATAGCGGGCCAGTAAGATGGGGAAGGCCCATTGCACAAACAGCCCGATGATCAGTCCACCGAAGCCCCCGACTATGGCCAGCATCATCGCTTGTGTCATGTAAATGCGGATCAACTGCGAGGAAGATGCTCCCAACGATTTCATGACGGCTATGGAATCCATCTTCTGTTGTAAGTGCGATTGCATGGCGGTGGCCACACCGATGGAACCGACAATTAACGCAACCAGGCTGATGAGGCTCAAGAAGGTTGTGGCCTGTTCCAATCCGCGTGTAAGCAGAGGATGAGTTTCCCGGAAATCGGCAATGATGGCGTCGGGAAAGGCGCGCTTCAGTTCCTTTCGGACTTCTTCAACCCCGGTGCCAGGCGTGGGCGCGGGCAATTTAAACAGGTGTCGTTGCGCCGCACGGCTGCCTTCATTGAGCAGGCCTGCGCGCTCCAAAGTGCTGCGACGGATCATCACTCGCGGACCCACGTTTAAGCTTCCCGCCATTTTATCGGGCTCGGCTGTGACAACGGCGGCCAGGCGAAGGTCGAGTGTGCCAAGGCGCACATGATCGCCCACTTTGACATTGAGTCGAGTCAGTAGATCTTCTGAAACCAGCACGGCATCTTCTGTAAGCATGCTGGGTAAATTGCCTTGGGAAAGGATTACTTCACCATAGAAAGGGTACACTGCCGGGTCCACTGCTTTTACAGAAACAAGAACTGGAGTGGCTTCCGCTCCTGCCGCCGAGCTTCCCATCATGGAAACAGTTTCAGTGAGCCAGGTGCGGCGTACGCCACGCTTTTCAAGGTCGGCGAATAGTTGAGTTTGTTGAGGGTTGGGCAGTTCAAACAAGCGGACGGAAAGATCGCCAGCCATCAGAGTGCGGGCTTCACGTAATAACATGTGGCTGAAGGAACGGCTGAATCCGCGCACTCCAACCAATGAGCCAACGCCGATGGACACAGCTAGTAGGGCGAACAAAAACTTGGAGCTGGAGGCTCGCGATTCACGCCAGGCAATGCGGAACGCGGTGCGCCAAGGGAAGGTGCGCTTACTCATCGCTGACAATCACTCCATCGCGAAGTTCCAGGCGTCGGTCGGCGTGGCTGGCCAGTTCGCGGTCGTGCGTGACCATCACCAGAGTAGTGCCCTGTTGGCGGTTGAGTTGAATAAGTAAGTCAAGAACCAGGCTGCCGTTAGCGGAATCCAGATTGCCGGTTGGCTCATCGGCCATGAGAATCGGTGGACGACACATAAATGCACGGGCCAGTGCGACGCGCTGCTGTTCGCCGCCAGAAAGCTGCACCGGATAGTGATCGCGACGTTCGGCCAGGCCCACCGTTTCAAGTAACTCACGGGCTCGGGCGGAATCCTCACCACCCCCGGTAAGTTCCAGTGGCAGGCGCACATTTTCTTCAGCGGTAAGCGTGGGAATCAACTGGTAGGACTGAAATACGAAGCCCAACGTACGCCCGCGGACTTGGGCCAAGTCATCTTCTTCAAGGCGAGTGATGTCGGTTCCGTTTAATCGAATGGCCCCTGAAGTTGCGTTATCGAGCCCGGCGAGCAGGCCCAGCAGAGTGCTTTTACCGCTGCCGGATGGTCCCATGATGGCGATGAACTGACCTTTGGGAACAACGAAGGTGAGGCCTTTCAGAATGTCGACGCGGTGCGTGGGCGTGGCGATGGATTTGGTAAGCGCCTCAACTTCAATCATGTTCTGGGGAATCATATTTACTTTGGATGGCTGAAATTCGCGGGATAATTTAATTATTGCATCCTGTGAAACCACAACTCCTTTTTTGCCTTGCGACCGCGATGTTCTGCGGCTGCACTAACAGTACAGACGCGACGAAACCCTCTCCCGTTGCGGTGAAACCAGTAGAGCAGCAAGTGGATGCCAGGCCAGTGATTGCGGCTTTTGGGGATAGCCTGACGGCTGGAGCAGGTGTGGAGGAGATGGAAAACTATCCGTATTACTTGCAGCAGCTTTTGGATGCGCAGGGGTTCAAGTATCGGGTGGTGAATCATGGATTGAGTGGCGATACGACGTCGGGCGGGGTGGATCGAGTGCCGCAGG
>JANMWO010000490.1:0-2507 GCA_031394025.1 Acidobacteriota bacterium | reverse complement strand
GACAATTACCCACAACTCTTCTTTGAAATAGAAGCAGCCGAGAAAGGCAATCACAATGCCCCACAACATGCGGATTAAACGGTAGCGCAGTTCTTCCAGGTGCTCCAGAAAGGACATGCGCAACATGCCATCGTCGTCATCATCTTCCTCTTTTTTCTCCACCTTAAATGGTGGAGGTGGCGGAGGGGAACCGGCTTGTACAGGCGGCAGGATGGTGGCAACTTCGGTGGAAACTGCTGAGCCATGTTCAGACTCATGAGAGCTATGGTCAGCATATGGATCGTCGTATTGGTGATGATACGGATCTTCCACATGCTGATCATAACCAGAATGGGTCATATCGGACGGAGGGGCTTCCGAAGCATGAGCATCGGCAGGCGGAATTACGGGCCTGTGTTCGCCTTTGGGCTCAGGACCCTTGGTTTCATCAGTTGACATCAATCGCTACCAATTTTTGAGGCAAACTTTAGGAGTGTACCGGCTTGGCATGTCCATCGGTCTGCGCCACTGTATCGGCTGCCGGAACAGGAGTCACTGGGGCATGGCTAGAAGCTTCATGAGAAGAATCTGGTAGTGCCAAAGTGTGTTCGGAGGCTTCAATAGCGGGTGTTTCAGCGCCCTGAGTTGCGGATGCGCTTAGTGTGGTTGTGCTGGTATCGGTTGAATCCGTAGATTCCCCGCTGTAATAGCTGGAATCGTAGTAGTTGGAATCATCATGATTATATGTATGATCCCGGACTTCATTGTGCAGGTCTGAAGTAGCCTGCCGCAAGGATTCGGTTTCCCGCTCCAGGGAGTTCATTTCACGATCAAACGTGCCTTTCAATTCCGCCGATGCGCGGCGGAATTCGCCCATCGCCTTGGCTACAGTGCGTCCCAACTCCGGCAGCTTTTTAGGGCCGAAGATGAGCAATGCCATAACAAAGATGACGATCATTTCCTGTGTGCCCAGTGAGCCCATGGAATTGACTGTGCCTCCCTAAAGGTACTTCTCAGGTTTCAGCATAACATAGTGGGGCAGATATGCTGCTGACAGGTGTGGGTGTTTTGATCGGCATCATTGTTGCGACAGGTGTTTCCGACAACTTCAGGTTTAGCCAAAGTGGGTCCCTGTAGAATCTCTAACCTTCGTTGGGATAACCTATGGCTCCCTGGCCTGGATTGCGGTAAAGCTAAGTGACATTGGGCGATTCCGCCTGCCAGCTCGCTTGCGAGCGGAAGCCTTCCTCCCAACCTGCGCCCCTGCAAACTAAAATAAGAGATGCGCCTTTCTCAACGCTGTTACGCTGTGACCGGTCTAGGCTACTCGGCACCATGGTTTGTAAATGCTGGATTCCTGGTTGGAGACAACGTTACGTTAATTGTCGACACTGGCGGAAACACAATGGCTGCTCAAACTATCTACGGATATGCCTTGGCTGTGCGTCCGCAAAACACTCTACGAGTTATCAACACGGAAAAGCACTTTGACCACATTGGCGGCAACGGATTTTTTCGAGCGAAGGGTGTGGATGTTTGGGGTCACCGTGGAATTGTTCGGACAGCGGAAGAGTTCGCTGCTGAAATCGCGGAGTTCAACCATGGAATTCCATGCGCTGTGCGCCGCGCAAAAGGGGAAGCAAAGGCCTTCTTCATTGATACTGAAGTCAGCAACCCTAATCGACAAATCTATGAAGACACCTTCTTCGATTTGGGTGGCTGCACGGCTACCATTTTGCTGACGCCGGGGCATACCGATACTAACCTTTCCGTGTGGCTGCCGGAAGATGGCGTGCTGTATTGTGGCGATTGCCTGATCTATGCTTATTTGCCGAATTTGGATGCCGGGACCGTTGCCGATTGGCAAGTCTGGTTGGAATCATTGGATCGGGTGGAGACGTTACGGCCGGCATTTATTGTGCCAGGCCACGGTCCAGTTGCTGCTGGTGAGGATGTGGCGCGGGTTATTAGCGAGGTGCGTGGAGTGTTGCAGGAAGCGATCGCCAGGGGTCATTCGCCCACTTGGCAAAAGACAAATTAGAATCGGCTTACTCAAGGGGCGAAGTCGGAAACTCCCCCAACCCCGCATCGCGCCACTGGGCTTCCAGTTTCTGCTGGTCTTCCGCGGGGGCGCGCTGGTGGGCGATTTGGAAGTTCCCTATACCTTGTTGCCTCCCGTGCTCGTCGTTCGTCTGGCGGAAAGTCACAATACTGCGGATCAGCCATTTGCCACTCTCCTCAAAATGCCCTTGCAGCCGCGCCAAAATTCCAAGCTGACCATAGCTGCTGGCCGCACCATGCAGGTTCCCCTGCTGCTCGAAAATAGCCAGCGATTTCAGGTACCACTCCCGTGCTCCCGTAAAGTCCCGCTCCTCTTCGGCCACGCTGCCCAAATTGTGATAGCTGTTGGCAACACCATGCAGGTTCCCTTGCTGCTGGAAAATAGCCAGCGATTTCAGGCACCACTCCCGTGCTCCCGTAAAGTCCCGCTCCTCTTCGGCCACGCTGCCCAAATTGTGATAGCTGTT
>JANMWO010000481.1:0-7468 GCA_031394025.1 Acidobacteriota bacterium | reverse complement strand
ACCCGCTGATTCAACGCGCCCGCGATCCTGCGCAACATTGCCAGCGAGTGGCCTTCGTAGTCGGCATCCTCAAGGCGGCAGATGACCGATGCCGTGGTGCCGATGAGCCTGGCAAGCTGAGTTTGGGTGAGGGCCGCCGCTGCCCTCAGTTCGTGGATTTTGCGGGCGATCTCTTCGTTCGCTCGCGCCTCTTCCAGGTTCTTCAGCCGGGCTGGTTTGCCTTCGTAGACCCGGCGGTGAAGGATCTCCACCGCATCGCGAGTCGGTTTCAACGTCTTTGCTTTGTTAACTGGCAAGGTCAAGCCTCCTTATAAGTGTGCTTCGCCGGATTCGTCTCAAACCGCTTCTTGCGCTCGACGGCGTGATCGATCTCCTTCGGCAAGTCCACCCGCTCTTTCACCAGACCGTGAGAGACGACGGCCGCAATCGCGCCGTGAAAGAAGTACAGGATCCGGTGGTGAACGCCTCCCAGGCTGACGCGCAGTTCGTAGATCCCGTCGCACAGGAAGTCCGCTTCGGGCCGACGCAATTCGTGGCCCATCTCGCGCAATCGCTCCAACCGGAGGTAGCACTTGTCCTGTACCTTCGCCGGTAACTTGTCGAACCACTCCACGAACGGGCATGATCCGTTTTCCTCCCGGTAGAGGGCGACTCTGGCCTTAGGCACTCGATCTCAGTCTATTCGCAATGTTGCGAAATTGCAAGTTGGCGTCAAGGATTCTCGTTCCGCCAAGCCGCGCCATTCACATCATCACTTCGATGGCGGTCACCGTTCCACATGGAAGAACTGGGTCAGCCGGAAGAACTGGGAAGAACTGGGTCGGAAGAACTGGGTCAGCCTGAACTTACCCTTTAATCATGATGTGAAACGGAGGCAGAGCAAGCTGGCACTATTCCTAGTTTTCTGCAGATTTGAAATCAATTGCAAAAGGTTATTAGTTTGAATAAGTTATGGCTTAGTTTAACATCCGACTGCGAGCGAACCCCCAGGTAACAGTTGGCGAGGCAAGTCGGAATCTGCGAGCGCGAACAAGGCGATATTCTCGATATAAAAGTCAAAACTCGCCCGAAAGAGCTGTAAAACTGTCCTTTTTTGCATCCCCGGATAAACATGGAAATTGTGCCACTCGGCTCTGCCTCCTTATTGGTGAGTCGAAAAGGTGTAAGTTCAGGCTGACCCAGTATTTCAGTATTTGACCCAGTATTTGGACCCAGCATTTGCAGTATTTCCCAGTATTTCCCTTTGCGCTACATAACCGCGGCGGTAAAGCGCTCCTTTCCCCTGTTCCAGCAATCCTAGTTCTCATGCTTGCTACACAGCAGGGGTTTGCGGTGGATCTGCTACCCCAGACTAGCGCCATTTTTGACAAACACATTTCCAACATTGAGGCGCGCCTGGAACAAAGGTATCGTCAGCCGGCATTCCTTTCTGTGTCGAATTCAGAGGAAAAGGATCAACAACTTCGTGGGGGAACTATTTTAGTTCAACCTTCGGTGGGGAATGGAAATCTGGAAGTGAAAGGCGGCCCGATTCAGGATTGGAGTGGTGCGTTGTTCATTCCTTCAGCCAAGCTTACCGACGTTCTTAAGATAGCCCAGGATTTTGGGCGGCACGCCGAAATCTTTAAACCGGAGATTACCGCGGTTAAGGTTAGAACCCATGAAGGTAACCGATTCCAGGTTTACATGCGTTTTGTAAAATCAAAGTTCTTGTTAACGGATGTGTTGAAGGCTGAATATGACATCCAATTCGTGCAGAGCGATCCGAAACGCGCCTATAGCTGCGGCCGCACAACTCGAGTTGCGGAAGTGGTGGATGCGGGCAAGCCGGGTGAACATGAATTGCCCGTCGGCAAGGATCGTGGATTGCTTCGGCGTACCGCATGCTATTGGCTGTTTGAAGAACGGGATGGAGGAGTATATGTGGAATGGCAATCGGTCAGCCTGACCCGCGATATTCCGTTAGACATGGGGAAACTGTTTGGACCCATTCTGCGAAGTCTTCCGGCGGAGTCGGTCCGCAATAGTCTTGATGCCACGCGCCGGGCCGTAGTTAGTTACCTGGGTATGAAGTAATTGCGACTGTTGCTGACTTCACTTCAACCCAAATCCAGCATTTAACTGACCCCAATGCTTTCCAATTTGAGATCAAACTTTACTTCGCCATGGATGCCTGATAGAAAACTGTTTTCCAGCGATCTTCCCTTTTGGCCCAGACCGAGGTTGCATAGGCCTTCCATCCTAAAGATTGTGCATTGACCTGATAGGAGGCGACGACCCCGGCTGCGTCGACGTGGATGAATCGCCAGTCGGAGAGCTCAAAATGAGACTGATCGAGAAACTGGCGGAATCTGACTCCTTCCGGACCCGACATTGAGGCATAAGTGTTGAGTTTTCGCTCCACTCCGCCCTGCAGATCCGCGCCGAACTGCACGGTGACGAAGTCTTCGGCAAAGAGCGCCATATTCCCTTCCGCTCCACCAAGCAATGACGGATGCCACTTCGCGCTTTCTAAGCGCTGTATCTCTGATTCTATGGCGGCGTTGGACTGGGAGTGGTTCCCGCGGCCGCAGCCAATCGCGCAGAACAAGAACATCACAATTACAATCACAGTTTGCTTCATATCAACTCCGTAGTCTCTTTTGCTCGATCATTTCGGCCTGTCGTCTGCTACTGCAATTCAGCAACTGCTTCTCCGCGCCGGATCATTTACCCTATTTTTCCTTGCTGACCAGTTCCGTTATGTCCACGATTGCATTCGCCAATATAGGGGCGTGGATGGCTGCGGCCCGGGCCTCAATGGAACGCGCCTCCTTCCGTCGATTGGCCTTACGAAGGACATATCCATAGTTCACCAATAGCCGTTTAAGTGTAACTGGATCCAATCGCGTTTCGCGATCAACTATCGAAATCGCCAACCTCATGTCTTCTTCTGCCTCCTGCCATTTCCCCTGCCGGGAGTGTAGATCAGCCCGTATGCCAAGAATGCTGACACGGTCCATTGGAATTGCGTCCTTAGCGGAATGCACGATCGCCAAAGCCCGGTCCAATGTTCTGCCAGCGTCCAGATATCGGCCTTGGATGAGCTGCACTGTCGCCAAGCCAATGAGGAGTATCGCGGCCTCCGTTGTTTCGCCCCTACCCGCTTGGTCTGTTGCGGTAAGGGCTTTGAAATACTCTGGCTCCGCCTCTTTGTATTGTCCTTCCGCCTGCAGTTGCGCCGCAGCCGCACCGTGGAGCATTGCTCGGTCTTGTTGTGTGTCTAGCGGCAGGGATCGAATGCTTTGAAATGTTTGTCGTGCATTGCCGAATTTCCCCTGTTGAAACTGAACTGACCACAACAACTGCAGAGTACGAAAACGAATCGGGTCGTTGCGGGAATAAAGTTTATCAAGAATTCTGAGCGATTGCTGCGCAAGCAGTTCAGCCTCTATGAACCGGCCAGACAAATAAATGACGCGTGCCCTGTTACTCAGCGTTAACCAGGCACAAGATTGTCCAGAGCCGATTTCCTTACCTATTGTTGTGGCTGAAAACGCCGCCTCGGCATCGGCCAATTGTCCGCGTTCCAATTTGTCAAAAACCCTCTGGTTGAATTCAATACAAGCCGCACTCGGAGTGGCGATGGGATCTGAATTTTGCGCCGCCACGTGCCAAATCGCCAAAGCCGCCGCGTATACTGTTACTAATCCAGCTCGCATTTTCTTCCCCTTTTCTGACAATGAATCGACAGGCGCAGAGCTATCCAGCCCAATATTTGGGCACGGTCAGGAACTCTAGCCGAGCCCTGATGTTTTGAAATGGCGTCGGCGTTTGGAAACCGTCGAGCGGCTGCGCAGGTCGCATGTTGTCGGCTCCCTAAGCGGTGGCGGCCAACTTTAACGGATCAGTTTCGACCGGGGGCTGCTCTGGATCGAAGTACATGAGGGATCGGAGCAAGCGCGGGCATACGGTGCCCCTACTTCAAATCGTGCCAGTCCACGCTGCCTTGTCCGCTATTGGTTTGGGATGCGAATGCGGATCGGATTTCATGCGCGCGTTTCTCCATTTCGCTTGCTTCAATCTTACGGCCGGTCTTCCAGAGCACCGCCGAATACTCATTCAGAACCTTTCCGGTATCCGGATGATGCGGCCCTACGGCTGTCTCCATTTCTTTCAAGGCGCGGCTTAGATGGGCGTCCCCTTCGCTTCTGCGCCCCAACTTCCAACTCAACACTCCCAGATTGGTGAGAACACGAGCCCGCGCCTGACCAGCGGCCATGATTGCCACGGCGCGTTCCAGCGCTTCGACCGCTTGCTGGTTTTTTCGCCGAGCTTGGTAGAGTACCGCCAGATCATTGAGCGCCGTCGCCGCTTCGGGCGATTTGGACTCTTCCCAAATGACCAGTGCTTTTCTTTGCGCCGTCTCCGCTCCAACATAGTCATGCTTCAGGTAGAGCACCTGCCCCAGCACCAGCCAGATTTGCGGAGACAGGGGCAGAATTTCCAACGCGCGACGAACCGAATCCTCTGCCCGGCTCCGTTCCCCAATCGACTGATAGGCCCGAGCGGCATTGCACAATGCGCGTGCCCTTGCTTCTGATTGCGGCGCCCAGATTCCCAGCGACCGTTCGAAGTATTTCAACGCGGGACGATATCTCCCCACTTGGAATTCCACCCTTCCCAGCGCATCCAGGATCACACCCAGACTGGGGCCTTCCTGATGGGCCGCCTCGGCTTCCTGCAAGGCTGCTGCAAGTTCCCGCTTCGCCTCTTCCAACTTTCCCTGAGTCAGCAGGGCATCCCCCAACCCATAGTGTTGTCGCCATTCCGCGAGCACGGGAAGGGCAAGCAATAGCGCAGTGAGTAGACGTTTCATGGAATCCACCTGTTAAGTGCGATGTGCGAGTTGTTCGCAAGGTCAGGATGACTTAAAGCTGGATGCTGGAGGGAGTATTCGGGGGTATAGTAACCGTGACCGCACTAGCGACGGTACTGATTCTTCTGGAGTTGTTCGTCGGAGAGCCCTATCTTTGTAAGCAGGGCTAAGTAACGCGGATCTTTCCGCACGGGATCCCACATGTCCTGCGTACGGGCAAATATCAGGAAGGAATCCTGCTGCTCACGTGCTAGCTCCACATACCGGAAAGCGGAGTCGGCATCTCCTAACCCCATGTAGAGAACGACAAAGCAAGCCGGCGAGACGAACTGCTTTTTAGACCGCGCCAGCAATTGCTCAAGAATCTTGCGGGTTTCGGCGGGGTTCCCCACACGTGCCTGCAGCCAGCCGATGAAGGCGAGTGTTTGGGCGGACGGCGCCTGGCGTTGCAGTTGCTGGAAGTTCGCAAGGGCCGCCGGGTAATCTCCTTGCTTCTTAAGTGAAAGGCTCAGACCAAACAACGCCATCATGTCGTTTGGATTGGCAGCCAGAAGACGGCGAAATCCCTGGACCGCCACTGTGCTTCGCCCCTCAAGGTGCGCCAGCCAGGGTTCGCCTACGGCGATCATCGGGGAGAGTGGGTCCAGTTCACTGGCAATGCGGCTTTCAGCCAATGCTTCCTGCCAGCGGCCCTGCGGCGCGAAAACGTTATGCGCCAGTCCATGGTGACCCACTGCGGAACTCGGATTTAATTCCAGGGCCCGCCGCATTTGGCGTTCCGCCTCTGGCCAATTGTATTCATGGCGGGCGGTTATGGTGGCCAGCACAACGTGGGCCTCCGCTATTTCGTCGTCCAGGGAGAGCGCTTTGTGGATAGCGGCGCTACCCTTGGCCGCAAGTTCGTTCGCTGGCCGCAAGCTCCAGATATCGGTGGTCCAGTAGACCTCGGCGAGGCCCACATAAGGGAGGGCGTAGGCTGGATCGGCGGCGATGGCCTGTTCAAAAATGCGCTCAGCCCGGTCCAGGCTGCCCGGCGCGAACGAATTCAACTCGTGCTTGCCTTTCAGATATAGGTCGAAGGCCTGCTGATTGGCGGTATGGATCTTCTTCAGGCGCCGGTCTTGAGCACTCGTTAGTTTCACCTGGAGGGCGCTCACCACTGACCCGGCAATTTCCTGCTGCACGGCGAACACATCTACCAACCGCCGTTCGAAGGAGCCCGACCAGACGTGGTAGCCGTCGCCAGTGCGGATCAACTGGGCTGTCACCTTCAATTGCTCGCCCTGCTTTTGCACGCTTCCCTCCACCACGAAAGCGACGTGCAGTTTGGCGCCAATTTCTTGCACGTCGGCCGGTTTGCCTTTGAAGTAGAAGGCGGAAGTGCGGGCGGCAACACGTAGGCCGCCCGCATTACTGAGCGCGCCGGTGAGTTCCTCCGTCATGCCGTCGGCAAAGTACCCGTAGGTGGGGTCGGCGCTCAGGTTGAGAAAAGGCAGGACGGCGATGGAGGGATTGGCTGGCGGTTCAGGAGCGCGGAAACGATGGGTTGTCCACCAGGCGGACACGGCAATGAGGAACAGCGCGAGAATGCCCACGGCGAAGCCAATGGGGTGCGAGGCAGGGCGACGGATTTCCAGTTCGGGTGGCTGAGGCTGAAACCGGAACTGAGGGACGTAGCAACCCTTAGGGACTTCAATCCGCAGCGTAGCCGCAGCACCCTCTCCTGAGTAGTATTCTTCCAGCCGCTTGCGCAATTTGCCGGCTTCGACGCGCACGACGGTATCCACCTTGGGGTCGAAATCGGAAGGCCGGTCGAACACCTCAATGCCGAGCACCAGTTCTTTTATGCCATCAGTGCGGCCAGCCAGGGTCTGTTCCACAATGTGAGCCAGGAAACGCCGGGCGCGGACGGCATTGATGAATTGCGGGCTGACCAGAATCGCCGACAACGCCTCACGCACCACATCAGGCGCTGGGGGTGGCGGTTGCATGATCGGATGGTCAGTCAAATTGAATCCTGGGTTCCGGCGACCATACAATCATAGCTGACAGGACGACCATGCAGGGCGTTCGTGGGGGACAGAGACCGGTCTTTGACCCCCCTGGACGACCCCCTGGACCTGGCAACACCGTTTCGATTCTTGGAGGGCTGGATTCGTTGGCGGTCGGCAATCTGGCTGACATCGTGACCCAAGTGGATGTAAGGGGAGCTTCAACGGTTCCAGAACCCGGGTTCGTGGGGGACAGAGGTTAGAGGTTCGTGGGTTCGTGGGGGTTCGTGGGGGACAGAGACCTCGGGTTCTGGGGGACAGAGACCTCGGGTTCGTGGGGGACAGAGACCTCAATTCCCGATATCCGGCTGAGAAATTCCTCCCAAGAAACCACTTATAGGTATATGCCCCGCGCTGCTCGTATTGTTCTCCCTGGCTTGCCTCACCACATAACTCAACGTGGAAATTATCGGCAAAAGACCTTCTTTCGTGCTGAAGATTACCGTCTTTACTTGGACTTACTGGGTGAGTACTCGCGCCACTTTGGGGTGTCGATCCTTGCGTACTGTTTGATGCCTAACCATGTACATTTGATCGCGATACCACATGACACCAAGGC
>JANMWO010000470.1:0-33006 GCA_031394025.1 Acidobacteriota bacterium | reverse complement strand
TTCTGCTGCGCTTTTATGATGTGCAGAAAGGTGCCATCAAAATTGGCGGAGTGGACATCCGGCAGTTTGAACCAGCAAGTCTTCGACGCTACTTTGGAGTGGTGCTGCAGGACCCTTATCTTTTCACCGGCACTATTGCTGAAAACATCAAGCTTGGATCGCCGCACATCACTGACGAAGTGATGCGCCAGGCAGCGGATAGAGTGAACCTGCGAGAGTTTGTAGACAGTCTTCGTAAGCAGTTTGAGGAGCCCGTGATTGAGCGTGGGGCGACGCTTTCCACTGGTCAAAAACAGTTGATAGGATTTGCTAGAGCGCTGGCTCACAATCCGCGATTCCTGATTCTGGATGAAGCAACTTCCAGCGTGGATACTGAGACCGAATTGAAAATACGAGGGGCGTTGGCCACATTGGTTGAAGGCCGCACGTCCATTCTGATTGCCCATCGCCTGTCTACGGTGGAACGTGCTGATCGTATTTTTGTGATGCACAAGGGTAAGCTGCGGGAGTCTGGTTCGCATCAGCAATTGTTGGCAGAGCGGGGCATTTATTGGAAGTTGTTCCGGTTGCAATACAAGGACCAGGAGGTTGCCGCACAATGAGGCTGCTTGTCCTATTGATGTTGTTGCCTGCATGCCTATTTGCAGATTCCAAGGAAAGACAAAAACAATTTCCAGACATCTATCAGTTGGTGGAACGAGCGCAATCGGTGCCCCCAGAGTTCGCCGCATCCACATTGCTTCGAGTAGCCGCGTCACCAGCACTTACAGATAAGACGTGGAAGAAAGAGCTGCTGATGGATGCTTTTAGATTCGGAGGAATGTCGCGCTACCCGATGCAGAGAAGCATTATCCGCGGTCACGGTGCGGAGTCCAGTCAAGCATCCCTAATTAGTTTGGCCTATGCTCAAAAACTGGATCGCCTCTCTTTGCAGGGCATGGCTGTGAAGCAAATGATTCCCATTGATAGGGCCAAGGCCTGGGATATGTTCAATGAAATGCAACCTCCGACTGTTGCAAAAGCCTCCTGTGATGATGTGCTCTTGGATGATCCTGAGGCCTACTATGAGCTGATTCCGATGGTAATGAAGCTTGCAGCTCGTCCGAGGAATGATGAAACCACTTGGTTGAATAATTTTGTTGCTCGCGTACAATCACCGGTAGAGTTGCCGTATCTGATGAGCGCGATTGGCAAGTCGATTTTCGGGGCTGAACACTGGAATTTGCTTGGAGCATCGCTTGCTGGGGCTCTAGACCGGTTAAGTGGCGATGACCGCGCTTTTACCTCTTCATTGTCTGACGTGCAGATGAAGCTGGCAATGTTTGAACAGATGATGCGGGCTTCGGCGAACCCAGAGCCGCTGATTGTGGCGCATCGCAATTATTTGGATCGTCATTTGAAAGAACCTCGCTGTGGTGAAAATAAAAATGTGCCTGTGTTTGCCGATGCCAGTAGAGCCCAGTTCATGCACTTGATGTTTGGAGGAACTTCCAGAGGACTTTCAGACGCCGACAAAAATACAGAAGCCTGGCATGATGAATTTCAGGCATATTTTCGAACTATTCTGGATGCAAAGCCACAGAGTGCAGAAACCGAGGAAGCTTTCTTTCTGCGTAAAGGTGGGATGTTGACGGCGGCTGTGACCATGGTTCCAACTGGTGCAGAACGGGACAAAGTAGTGGTGCAGTTTCTTGCTTACCTAGCGAACGAAAATATGCAGCAAGCAAATTTTCTTATCTGGTTTGATCAGCTAGCGAAGCTGGCGGACTTGACTCGATCCCTGCGGCCAGCCGATCACGACGGATTTCTGCGAGCAGTGGAAGCCACTGGTCACCCGGTTATGAGTTTGTATGCCATGCGGGAAAGAATTCTTGTGGCGCGCGCCCTGCTTCGGTACAATAGTAGTTTCCAATGCAATTAGAGAAAGTTTACGAGCCCCAGCGGTTTGAACCGCATTGGGCCAAATGGTGGGAAGAATCTTCCCTTTTTGTAGCTGACCCTTCCAAACCCGGTGAAGCGTTTTCCATAGCCATTCCTCCGCCCAATGTGACCGGGGCATTACACATTGGCCACATGCTGGACCACACGCTGATGGACATGGTTGTCCGGTGGAATCGCATGAGCGGAAACAACACGCTGTGGACGCCAGGCATGGACCACGCGGGAATCGCCACGCAAATGGTGGTGGAACGGGAGCTGGCCAAACAAGGCATCACCCGTCATCAGTTGGGTCGCATTGAGTTTGAAAAAAAGGTTTGGGAATGGAAAGAAGCCTCGGGGGGAAGCATTGAATCGCAGATGCGGCAGATCGGCGATTCTGTGGATTGGACTCGAAACCGCTTCACTATGGATGCGGGCCTATCCCGTGCGGTTCGCGAAATCTTTGTCCGGTTGTATGAAAAAGATCTGATCTATCGCGGGCAGTACATGGTGAACTGGTGCCCAGGCTGCAAGACGGCGTTGAGTGACCTGGAAGTGATTCATGAAGATACCCAGGGCAGTTTGTGGCATGTGCGCTATCCGGTAATTGGGTCGGATGAATTCCTGGTGGTTGCGACCACTCGTCCTGAAACTATGCTGGGCGATACTGCGGTGGCGATGAATGCCAAAGATGAGCGGTACCTGCATCTTCACGGCAAGATGGTAATGCTGCCGCTTGTGGGTCGTGAAATTCCAATCATTTTGGATGACATGGCTGACCCTGAATTTGGCACTGGTGTGGTGAAAATTACACCGGCTCATGATCCAAATGATTTTGAAGCGGGCAAGCGTCACAATCTTCCGCATGTCAAAGTGATTGACGAAACGGGCGCAATGACAGCCGAGGCTGGTGCCTACGCCGGGCTGGATCGATTCGTTGCGCGCACAAAAGTTTTGGCCGATCTAACCGCACTGGGACTGCTTGAAAAAACTGAGCCACACAACTTGCCCATCAGCAAGTGTCAACGTTGCCTGACGATTGTTGAACCGCTGGTTTCCACGCAGTGGTTTGTGAAGATGAAGCCGCTGGCTGCGCCTGCAATCAACGCAGTGGAAGACGGGCGAATTCAATTTGTACCGGCGAACTTCGCCAATACTTACTACGAGTGGATGTACAACATTCGCGATTGGTGCATTTCGCGGCAGTTGTGGTGGGGGCATCGTGTGCCTGCATGGCACTGCGCGAATTGCAGCCAGATCACAGTTGCACGGGAAACGCCGGAAGCCTGCAAACATTGTGGTTCGGCGTCAATTGAGCAGGATAGCGATGTGCTGGATACTTGGTTTAGTTCTGGACTCTGGCCGTTTTCAACGTTGGGCTGGCCTGATGAAACTGAGTTTCTGAAGCGCTACTATCCAACGTCGGTGCTGATCACCAGCTACGACATTATTTTCTTCTGGGTAGCCAGAATGATTTTCATGGGACTGGAATGTACAGGCCAAGTGCCATTCCACAAAGTGTATATTCACGGGCTTGTGCGTGATAAGAATCGCAAGAAAATGTCGAAGACTGCGGGGAATGGAATCGACCCACTTGTGATGACAGCTAAGCATGGTACGGACGCGGTACGCATGTCTTTGCTGGCTGCATCTGCACCTGGTGCCGATATTATCTGGACTGAAGATCGCATGGATTCGTCCCGGGCATTTGCCAATAAAATATGGAACGCTGCCCGTTTCTTATTCCTGAATATGGAACGTGCCAACGTGGAACCATGGGTTCCTGTTGAGAAAGAATCGTACCTTCCAGAAGCGGTTAACGGAACTGTTTCGTTGGAAGACCGCTGGATCTTCAGCCGTCTGAACGCCTGCGCTGACCAGATGAACAAGTCACTGGCGAGCTATCGTTTTGATGAAGCGGCGAAGACCATTTGGAGTTTCATCTGGTATGAGTTTTGCGATTGGTATGTGGAACTGAAGAAGCTGCGCTTCGAGGAAGGGTCTGGGTTGAACGCGCACTGGCGCAACATTCTAACTGTGTTTGAATCCTCGCTGCGGATGCTGCATCCAGCTATGCCGTTTCTGACTGAAGAGTTGTGGCAGAGGTTAGCCGCAGGGCACGGGCGAAAAGTTTCGATTTCCATCAGTGCCTACCCCAAGGCAAATGCTGCGGCGGAAGATTTGGAAGCAGAACAACAGATGGCGTTGTTGCAGGAAATCATTTCGTCGGCACGGAATTTGCGAGCCGATGCGAAGCTGGATCCAAAGGAACCGTTCGACGCTTCGCTGTATGCTAGCGGAGCTGTGGCTGCATTGGCTGATCAGCAACGGGAAGCGATTGAACGGTTGGCCAATGTGAAGCTATCCGTGCTAGCTACAGACAGCCCAAGGGAATCTGGCCCCATGCGATCCACGCCTGGATTTGATTTAGTGCTGGCTGTTTCGGCAGGACAGTTGGATGCGCTACGTGGTCGTCTAGAAAAAGAAATTGCCGAACTAGTCAAGGTAATTACAAATTCAGAGCGCCAACTTTCCAGCGAAGAGTTTCTGAAGAAAGCACCGGAGAAAATTCTTGAAGGGATGCGAGTGAAGCTGGCTGAGTACCACGCGCAGCGTGAGAAAAGCCAACAAGCATTGGCCGGGATTACCAAAACATGATGGACGTTTCGCATCCTGAACTACGCGATTTGATTCGTCGGGCACTTGCTGAAGATATTGGCACGGGCGACATCACCACGAATTGTTGCGTGTCGGCAGATCGCAAAGCTACTGGGCAGTTTCGGGCCAAGCAGGAATTCATCGCGGCAGGAGCGGAGTTGCTGCCACTTGTTTTTGAGTTGTGCCAGGAGTTTGGGTGCGGCGCTTTGACGGACCTGAAAGTTCTGGTGCCCAGTGGCACTGCGGTGCAGAGTGGAACCATCATGGCCACGGTGGAAGGTCCGGCCAGGACACTACTGACATGCGAACGGACTGCATTAAATCTAATGCAGCGCATGAGCGGCGTGGCTACGATGGGTCGTCGATTTGTGGACTGTGTGGCTGGCACCAATACGAAGATTTTGGATACGCGAAAGACCACACCTGGTTTGCGTCGCTTCGAAAAAATGGCTGCGGCGGCAGGCGGAGTTACCAACCATCGTATGGGCTTGTTTGATGCTATTCTTATCAAAAATAATCATATTACTGCTGCCGGAAGTGTAACAGCGGCTCTGGCAAATGCCCGGCCTGCGGGGTTACCGATAGAAATTGAAGTCCGCACATGGGAGGAAATGGAGGAAGCTTTAGCGGCAGGTGCGACGCGACTCTTATTGGATAATCTTACCCCCGATGAAGCCAAGCGATGGGTGGATTACATTGCTGGAAGGGCTAGTGTAGAACTTTCCGGCGGGATGCGTTTGGAAACCGTGAAAGCCTTTGCCGAAGCTGGTGCCGATTTTATTTCGGTGGGGGCCATTACTCATTCTGCAGTTGCCGTTGATATCCATTTTCAATTGAATTTAACTCCATGACATTCGACGTAACTCGCGTTCGTGAAGCATTTCCTGGCAGGACCATAGAGTGGCTTGAAACAACTCCATCTACGATGAAGAATGCACAAGTCATGGTGCAAGCCGGGGCTTTGGCGGGTAGTATCGTCGGGGCTGAACATCAGTCAGCAGGGCAGGGAAGGCTGGGGCGCAGTTGGGTATCGACTGCGGCGGAAGGCCTCTACTTCACGTTGATATTTCGACTCAATCTGCATCTTACGGATCTTCCAGTTCTTACGATTGCCATGGGATTGGCTATTGCGCAAGCAATTCGCGACATTGCCGGGTTGGAGTGCGATTTGAAGTGGCCCAATGATTTACTGATCGACGGGAAAAAATGTTGTGGCATTCTTTCGGAGTTCCAGGAAGGGGCTGTGATGACGGGGATTGGTGTGAATGTGAATCAGATTGCTTTCCCATCGGAATTGAAATCAGCGGCCACCAGTTTGCGGATAGCCGGGGGGCGCGACTTTTCACGGGAACAATTACTAATCCGCATGATTGAAGAGATTGATAATCATGTGGAGTTATTGGAACGGCAAGGTCGTGCCCCATTGCTGGATTTATTTGGACAGTCGTCAAGCTTTGTTTCAGGCAAGCGAGTGGAAGTGGAACAAGCTGGCAGGTTAATTCGTGGCATCACCGATGGCCTATCCGATGCAGGGTTTCTCTATGTTCGCGATGATGCTGGAGAGCGCGTTTTAATTTTGGCAGGGGGCCTTCGGGCTCTTTAACAATATGGCTGAACAGGAAGACTGGACAGGAAACTACTTCAACTATTTCACTGAAGTGGAAGAACACTTTCAAAAGGCTCGTGGCACGGGGCTATTTTTAATGTCGCCACTGGATTGGGCTCTGGTTGAGAGTTGGAAGAATTCTGGAGTCCCGCTGGAAGCTGTGCTGCGCGGGATTGACGAAGCGTTTGATAAATGGCGAACCAAGAAACGGAAAAGCCAGATGGTGAATTCACTCACTTACTGCTCCCAGGCCATCCTTACTGAAACAGAGCGGATGGCCAATAACACTCCGCAAAACGCCAAACAAGAAGTAAATGCACCATTTTCAATGGAAGAACTTGCCGGATACTTACAGCAGAATTCAGATAAGTTGGATCAGTTAGGTTATGGGCAAGCTGCGGCGAGCTTAAAGGAAATTCTGTCGGAGTTGGACAACCACTATCAGGATTTAGAAGCTTTAGAACAACGCTTGACGGTGATGGAAGAAAAATTAGCGGCAGAAGTTCGGACGAAACAAAGCGAAGAAGAGCTGTTGTCTGTGAGGAAGGAATTAGAAAACGCGTTACGTCCGCATCGAGGGAAAATGACGGCAGCGCAGTTGCTGATCCTTGAAAAGAATTTCACTGATAGAAGGTTATTTGATCAAGCGCGACTTCCACGGTTGAGTTTGTTTTATTTGGTATAGAGTCACAAAGGCCATCCCATGTTTCGGAAAGGCCTTTGTGCTTCCTACTTGCGGTTAATTCTTTTCGAAACTTGCGATGACAAACACGCCGTTCTCGGTACGAATGCCTCTTAACTGCTTGCCGCCATTGGCGACATAGAACTTAAACTTGGCAGTGGAGAGTTGCTGATCCGTATCGCCCAACGGGTTTGACGAGAACATGGAATCGTAGGTAATTTCAATTACGCCTGATCCGTCGAAATTCAAATAATACTTGCCTGAGCAGTTGCTGATTACATTTGCTCCGGGCACCTGCAATGTTTCGTTACAGGTGACGTTGCCGCTGCCGTCCAAAGTCATCACTCCAAGTCCAGTGATGGACTGATTGCTTTGCACGTTTCCTTGCTGCGTGAAGACGTAGGTGCCCTTCAACGAGCTAAGTGTGGGGGATTGGGAGAATGCTGCTGTTGTTGCCAGTAAGCATAGTCCGATCATTGAGAAAAGTTTCATAGGTAGAGTCCTTCCAGTTTTCCAGTTATTCAAGTCGTTTACCGACTCTTGTTTTAGGTACATTGTCTCTTCGACAACACGGGCTGGGGCTTGAGCGGAAATCGGTTACCTAAGGAAAAAGATCAGGTAACCAAAGTTTCCGCTCTAGTCTGCACTGGGGACTTGTGTATGCTTCTTCAACCGAAGTTATTTCGTGAAGTCGGCAATGACACTAATGCCATTATCGGTACGGATTCCTTTCAACTGGCTGCCGTTGGCAGTGGCCAGAATCTTGTAGCTTGCGGAAAATGTTTGATCATCGGTGGTGGCTGCGTTGGGATCTGGAGTGATGGTGTGCATCAGCTTGACCGTGGCTGATCCGTCAATATTAATGACATAAGTGCCACTGCACGTTGTGGTCATGTTGCTGCCTTCTGTTTGAATGGTTTCACTGCAGGTGACATTGCCATTGCCATCTAACGTCATGATTCCGAGCCCAGCCACTGCCTGGCCATTGCCCACATCTCCGCGCTCTGTAAATACATAGACACCTTTCAGGCTAGCCAACGTGGTGGGGTCGGCGAATCCAAAGGTTGCACTGAAGAGCAATGAAGCGAACAGAGTTAAACTTTTCATTTTAGAAATTCCTTTCAATGGGGGTATTGTACTTTCTCGATAAGTGAGGGTGGTTTGTTCCACTTGCTCACATAGGACTAAACCCTAATTTGTTCAAGAGTTACTGTAAAGTTTGGGTTAAATTTGTCATCCAGGATTTTGACCGCTGGGAAGTAGAGCAACGCGAAAGTGAACCTGACTACAATGGACTGAAATGAAACTCCGACTTTTAATTCTGTCTCCTCTGCTCTGCCTCCATCTATGGGCGGGCGTTGTTCGGTTGGATGTGGTGGATCGTCAAGACGTGGAAAGTGGTCGCCAGTTTGGTGCTGTAGGCTCATACCAACGGATTACGGCCAAGGCGTTGTTCACCGTTGACCCCAAGCTGCCTGAAAATCTAGGCGTGGTGGATATCGCACTTGCTCCGCGCAACGAAGCCGGACTGGTTGAATTCGCGGCAGACGTCTACATTTTGAAACCTACCGATCCTGCCAAAGGCAATGGAATCGCGTTGTATGAAGTGTCCAATCGCGGCGGACGTGGGTCGGTGAATATGTTCGATGCGGGGGCCAATGCGGCCAACGAATTCGGCGATGCGTTTCTGTTGGAACGCGGCTATACGCTGGTTTGGATGGGCTGGCAATTCGATGTTCCCATGCGCCCTGGGCTATTGCGATTAACCACTCCATCGGCGAAGGGCATCACTGGAACTGTGCGTAGTGAATTTGTACCGCAGACAAAAGTGAACTCGTTTTCATTGGCGGATCGAGAGCACATTGCTTATGAAGTTGCCGACCTGGCCGATGCCAAAGCACAACTAACAGTTCGCGATCATCCCGAAAGTAAGCGTCGTGTAATCCCGCGTTCGGCATGGAAGTTTTCTGATGCTTCGCACGTGCAAATGAATACTGCCTTTGAACCGGGCAAGCTTTACGATGTTGTCTACACTGCCAAAGATCCGCAATTGGTGGGCTTATCAATGGCTGCCACGCGGGACTTGATTTCATTTCTCAAATACGACGAGTCACAAAACATCAAGCAAGCCATCGGCTTTGGCACCTCGCAAAGTGGACGATTTCTGCGGACGTTTTTGTATCAAGGTTTCAATGGCGATGAAAAGGGTCGACGAGTGTTTGACGGAGTTTGGGCTCACGTAGGTGGCGGGGGTCGCGGTAGTTTCAATCATCGCTTTGCGCAGGCATCGCGTGATGGCCATCGAATGTTGAATACTTTCTACCCTACCGATATGTTCCCCTTCACTGAGGCTGAACAGACTGATCCCGATACAGGAATCACTGACGGATTGCTATCGCACATCGGCAAGCCGGAACTGCGTCCGAAGATTTTCTACACCAATGGTTCGTATGAATACTGGGGTCGTGTGGCGTCGCTGATTCACACGAGTGTGGATGGGAAAAAGGACGTGGACCCAGGTGCTGATTCGCGGATTTATTATTTGGCAGGAACGCAACATGGCGCTGGCGGTTTTCCACCTGGAAAAATCACCGTGACTCAGAACATGCCCAATGTGAACGACTATCGCTTCCATATGCGTGCGCTTCTTGTGGCGATGACTGGCTGGGTGAATGAAGGAACCACGCCGCCGGTGTCCAGTTATCCACGGATCGACAAGGATCAATTGGTAGCCAAGGGTGCAATGCAGTTCCCGAAGATCCCCGGCATCAAAATGCCGGAAACGCCACTCCAGACTCATCGCATGAATTTTGGACCTGCGTATGCAGGGAAGGGAATTATCACGGTGGACCCTCCGCAAGTAGGGAAGGCGTTTCCAACACTGCTGCCCCAGGTGGATCGGGATGGCAATGAAACCAGCGGTCTGCGATCTCCAGAATTGCAAGTGCCACTGGGTACGTACATGGGTTGGAACCTGCGCGCAGTTGCGATTGGTGCGCCTACGGAACAGTACGACATGGTGGGTTCCTGGATACCGTTTCCAAAAACCAAAGTTGCCCGTATGAAATCAGGCGACCCTCGTCTATCCGTCGAAGAGCGCTACAAATCCAAAGAAGAATTCCTGGAAAAAATCAACGCTGCTGCTGAAAATCTGGTGAAGCAAGGTTATTTGCTTCAAACAGATATTCCAAGAATTGTTTCAAGGTCCGAGGCTCAGTGGAACTGGGTTGCTAGAATGGAATGAGATGGGTCCCCAACAAACTGAAGTGCCAAAGCTGCCGATTCCCGGCGTGAAATTTCTGATCGCAGTGGGCAGTGGTAAAGGCGGAGTTGGCAAGACAACTGTTGCCGTGAACTTGGCGATTGCTCTGGCATCGCAAGGGGCGAAGGTCGGGCTGTTGGATGCCGACGTTTATGGCCCCAACGTGCCACTGATGATGGGTACGCGCGAGAATCCCCACTCCATCGGCGAACGCATTCAGCCATTGGCGAACCATGGGGTGAAGTTGATGTCCATGGGATTTTTGAGTCCGGGCGATAAGCCTTTGGTATGGCGCGGTCCCATGCTGCATTCGGTGATTCAACAGTTCCTGCGCAGTGTGGATTGGGGCGAACTGGATTACCTGGTGATCGACCTGCCACCGGGCACAGGCGACGTGCAAATTTCCATGATCCAGACGGCTCCTATCAGTGGTGCAGTGATTGTTACTACGCCATCGGAAGTGTCGCTGGAAGACGCCCGCAAAGCGATCCACATGTTCAATCAGGTGCGTGTTCCCATTTTGGGTGTAGTGGAAAATATGAGCTACCTTACGACACCATCAGGCGAACGCATCGACGTGTTCGGGACGGGCGGTGGTCAGAAAATGGCTGGGACGATGGGCGTCCCGTTCCTGGGTGAACTTGCGTTGGACCCGGAAGTTCGGAAGGCCGGGGATAGCGGGAAGCCAGTTGCGCTTCGTGGTGCAACGGATGCCCAGGCGAAGGGTTTTCATGATTTGGCAAGTGCGGTGAAGGCGAAGCTGGATCAGATAGGCGGGCCGAAGTCGCCACGGATGACGCTAGAGGATTAGGTGTTTTGTTTTGGAAGGCTCCTAATCTTTGTTGTTACATTTACAGTAACGAATAAGCTGAGGAGCACTTGCTCATGAATGTGTCGCTGACCCCCGAACTCAAACAATTTGTCAGCAACCAAGTGGAATCCGGTCGCTACACCTCAGCCAGTGAAGTCGTGCGCGAGGCGTTGCGACTTATAGAGGAACACGATGCGGCGCGAGCTGTTCAGTTGGCGGAATTCAACGGGGAGATCGGACGTCGATTAGCAACATTGGATCGTGGCGAGAGCGTAACGCCTGCTGACGCTCGTGCCCGATTGCAAGCCAAATCCGAACGACGTGGAAAGTCGCGCATGTGAACGATTCCATTCCCGGCTCGGATGTCGTCTTCGACCTTGACCATTCAGATTATAGGGTGATGCTCAAAGCTTGCTACAATCGCATCAAATGCGGACCACGCTAAACGTCGAAGAAGAGGCGCTCTCGGTCATCAAGAAATACGCGGATGAACGCGAAATTTTGCTTGGTCAGGCCACTTCCGATCTGGTCCATTTAGGGGCTGGAAGCCTTCCTCAGTTCAAGATGAAGAACGGCTGGGTTGTCTTCGACCTTCCGGTTGGAACGCCGCCACTCACGAACAAAAAACTCGATGAGTGGGAGAATGCGGAGCAGGCAGAGGAGCATCGGCTTGCGTTTTCTGGCAATAAATCTAAAACTGGTTTTGACACTTACGGCAAAATGCCGTATTGTTGAGAAATGGAAAAAGGAATGACCACAGCGAGGTTAGAGGCGCGTCTACCCGCTGATGTTCACGCGCTTCTCAAACGGGCTGCGGAAGTGCAGGGGCGAACGCTTACGGATTTCGTGGTGACTGCCGCGCGCGATGCTGCCATCCGCGCCATTGAGGAAGTAGAAATCATCCGACTCTCTGCCCAAGATCAACGCATCATCGCAGAAGCGATACTCAATCCCCCAGAACCGGCTCCCGCTCTTCGCCGCGCTTTTGTGCGGCGTAAGAAACTCTTCGGCGTAGCATGAACGCGCCCTTTCGGCTTGAAGTGCTCAGCGATGTGCACAACAGGCAAGCTTTTGCCTGCGGCCAGGAACCACTTGATCGCTATATTCGAATGCAGGCTACTCAAGATATCCGACGCCGGATTTCGGCGTGCTTCGTCGCGGTGGAATCGGCCACTGGTCAACTGGCTGCCTATTACACACTGGCCGCAGGCAGCATTTCCACTCCAGATATTCCCATCGAAATAACGAAGAAGCTGCCCCGCTATTCAACCCTGCCAGCGGTGCGGATTGGGCGTTTGGCGGTAGATTTGAAATTTCAGGGTCGGGGGCTTGGCGGTTCCATGTTGGCAGACGCACTGAGTCGAGTTCTGGTTTCGCCGCCCGCCGTATTCGCGCTCCTGGTTGATGCTAAGGATGGCAAAGCAGTGGCATTCTATCGGCACCACGGGTTCATGCCGCTTTTGAGCCAGCCGCGCACTTTATTCCTTCCGGTGGCAACCGCTCAAAAGTTGTTCTCAGGGAAGTAAGCAGTGCCTGACTCAGCTTAACGAAGCAGTGGTTCGCGCCAATTGGCGGATTGTTTTCAGTTTTGTCGATGGCGGCGCAGATAATGTTGAACTAGTGGATTACCACTGAAGTTAAGGAGTGAATGCAATGCTGATGAAGAACCCCCCGCATCCCGGTCTTTCCGTCCGGTTAAATTGCCTTGAGCCGTTCAGACTGTCTGTCACGGAAGGCAGAAAAGTTTTGGGAGTTAGCCGAACTACTCTTTCGCGTCTCATCAATTGCCAGGCGGGCGTTTCGCCTGACATGGCTATCCGCCTTGCCAAAGCTTTTGGAGCAACGCCTGACATCTGGATACGGATGCAAGCAGCCTACGATCTGGCCCAAGCACGTTTGCATGAGCATGAAATCAAGGTGAAGCTCTATCGTCCACAACCTGCGGCTTAAATCAGAGCTTCTGGAAACAATACTTTAGAGAATTATTGGGAATAACGCCTTCAAGACTATTTGGTATAAAATTGAGGTTAGAGTGACGATTCTGATACGCGCTGAGAACACTAACATACCTAAGGCCGTTGATAAGGGAGTCGAGCTGTAAAACCTCAAAACGGAGACCCTCTAACCTTGTATTTCCAGAAGACGCAACCTACTTGGTCCGATGGGACGCTGATCGGCCTCGGCGATGAACTGGAAGTATCCTACCCGGATATTCGCCCGATCCCGCATCGCGGACTGGTCTACTCCTTGATCGAAGAACCGCTTGGGGTCACCGATATTGAGGTTGTCCACAACAGCAAAGCAACGGGTGTGTGCGTTGTGAGTTGGAGCGATTTTGCGCAAGGGCAGCACGTTTGTTTGTTACGCCGCCCTTCTTCACCAGAACATCAGCAAGCCATCTTGGAACGCGCCACGGCGAACCTCGGGCACCCTTACGATGAAGGTAAGGCAAACTGTGAGCACTTCACCGATTTTTGCTATAGCGGCGTGAAAGGCCAGAGTCCCACTCTGCAGAAGGGTATCTTTGTTGCTCTGGGCGTGGTCGCAGCCTTTGCGCTTGCCGGAGACCGCAATTGAATTTTTTCGAGATTGCCAATCGGTTCACCGGCATCTACCTTGTCCCGTCCCTAGGCCAGAATTTGATAGCTTTCAGCACTTATTTTGAGTGAAAGCGTCCTTTGTAACACTGTATGGTCAAACTCTCATCTCTCATCCCTGCCGCGCTAGATCTCCTTGAACTGGAGGTCGAGGAACTCGCTGGTGTTCTTCTAGTTCATCTCAACAGCTGTAACCCGGGCGACTGCGTCGCAGTGCAAAATGGTGCTATAAGCCAATCTGGATTTTTCGGCGATGATCGACGAGGAAAGCAACCAGAATTCGGTGCTCGTCAAGCAGAGGTAGACTTGGCCCTCCGAGAGGCATGGGCATGGCTGCAGAATGAAGGACTTTTGATTAGAAGGTCTGAGGGCGATAGCTGGCTTGTTTTTTCTCGCCGTGGCAAGCGGATAAGAACCCGTGACAACGTAACTTCCTATCTAAAGGCACATCTACTTCCTGAGCGTCAAATACACCCATCGATTGCCAGCCGGGTCTATCCGGCGTTCTTGCGCGGCGCCTACGACACGGCAATCTTTGAAGCGTTCCGAGAGGTTGAAATCGCGGTTCGCAGCGCAGGGCAGTTTCAATCTCATCAGGTTGGTGTGTCCTTGATACGAGCCGCGTTTGCTGCCTCGAAGAACAATGCTTCTCCTGGTCCCCTAACGGATACGGACTTGCCTGTTGCTGAACAGGAAGCTATGGCGAATCTATTCGCTGGTGCTTTTGGTTTTTATAGGAATTCCACAGGACACCGTCATGTTCCAACCCATCCTGAGGAGGCCGCTGAAGTAATCATGTTCGCCAGCCAGCTACTTCGAATTGTCGACCGCCTTAGTCTGCAGCCTACAAGAATGAAACCATAAGCATGGAAGTTATTTGTTTCTCCCCGCCCAACCCCTCCCTGTGCCCGTCGTGTATTGAGCCCCAACAGCCGATCGGCCACCTAACCACCGTCCCCACCACCACTATCCGACCGCCGCAAAAAACTCCCTCGCAAAAAATCCCGATTCATCCGAGCTATCACTTCCAGGGAAATATTCTTCGGACATACCGCCTCGCATTCCCCGATGTTTGTGCAGTTGCCGAATGTCTCTTCTTGGGCGATCTGCACCATGCGTAACGCCCGCCCGTGGCGTTCTGGTTGACCTTGTGGTAGCAATCCCAGGTGCGAGATTTTTGCTCCGGTGAATAACGATGCCGATGCGTTGGGACATGCTGCCACGCAGGCTCCGCATCCGATGCAAGCTGCGGCGTCCATCGCCCTTTCGGAATCTTCCTTGGGAATCGCAACCGCATTGCCATCAATCGCATTGCCCGTGGGAGTTGTAATGTAGCCGCCTGCTTGAATAATACGGTCGAACGCACTGCGATTCACTGCCAAATCTTTCACGATTGGAAAAGCCGTTGCGCGCCATGGTTCCAGCCATAGCTCGTCGCCGTTCTTGAAATGGCGCATGTGCAACTGACAAATTGTGGTTCCGGATCGCGGCCCGTGGGCGATGCCGTTAATCATGAATCCGCAGCTTCCGCAAATGCCTTCGCGACAATCATGATCGAACGCCACCGGATCGTCACCACGCCCAATTAACTGTTCGTTCAACACGTCCAGCATTTCCAGGAACGACATGTGCTCATTCGCGTCGGCCATTTCATAACTGACCATGCGACCCTTTTCGCTTGTCGACCTTTGTCGCCAAATATGGAGCGTCAGTTTCATTTACTTGTAGCTCCTTTGTGATGGATGCACATACTCGAAGTTCAATGGCTCTTTAACCAACCCCTGCGCCTGATTCGGACCCTTCCATTCCCAAGCGGCCACGTAACTGTACTCTTCGTCATTGCGCAGCGCTTCCCCATCGGGAGTCTGATACTCTTCACGAAAGTGGCCTCCGCAGGATTCGTTACGTTCCAGTGCATCACGACACATTAGTTCGCCCAACTCCAGGAAATCGGCCACGCGTCCGGCCTTTTCTAAAGACTGATTGAATTCTTCAGGCCCACCAGCCACTTTCACGTTGCTCCAAAATTCCTGACGAAGCGCAGGCACTTGCTGCAACGCCTCTCGCAATCCGTCGCCAGTGCGAGCCATGCCGCAATGGTCCCAAATGATTTTGCCCAGTTCGCGATGGAAACTATCTACGGTGCGCTTGCCATTAATCGCCAACAGCTTTTTGGTGGATGTACTTGCTTGCTCCAAAGCCTGCTTGCAATCGGGATGATCTGTCGACACCTTTTCCAACTTGTTCGATGCCAGATAATTCCCAAGAGTGTAGGGCAGAATGAAGTAGCCATCGGCCAGACCTTGCATGAGTGCGCTGGCCCCCAATCGATTGGCTCCATGATCAGAAAAATTCGCCTCACCGATCACGAACAGCCCTGGAATGGTGCTTTGCAATTGATAGTCCACCCACAGCCCGCCCATGGTGTAGTGGATCGCGGGATAGATGCGCATGGGAACTTTGTAAGGATCTTCGCCGGTGATCCGTTCATACATTTCGAATAGGTTTCCGTAACGTTCGCGAACCACATGCTGACCCAACCGTTGAATGGATTCGGCGAAATCCAGATAAACGCCCAAGCCCGTTTCGCCCACGCCCCGGCCCTCATCACAGCAATTCTTTGCGTTGCGCGAGGCCACGTCACGAGGCACCAGATTTCCGAAACTGGGGTAGCGACGCTCTAAATAATAATCCCGTTCACTTTCTGGAATCTGATCTGGCGCGCGCTTATCGCCTTTATTCATGGGCACCCAAATGCGACCATCGTTGCGCAGGGATTCGCTCATCAACGTCAACTTCGATTGATAATCGCCACTAACTGGAATGCACGTAGGATGAATTTGCGTGTAGCAGGGGTTGGCAAATAGTGCGCCGCGTTTATGCGCTCTCCAAATGGCTGTGGCGTTGGAACCCTTGGCATTGGTGGAAAGATAGAACACGTTGCCGTAGCCACCAGTCCCCAGCACCACGGCGTCGGCCAGGTGGATTTCGATTTGTCCCGATATCAAGTTGCGGCTGACAATGCCACGAGCCTTGCCATCAATCACAATCAGATCCAGCATCTCTGTTCGAGGATGCATCTCCACACGACCCTCGCCAATTTGCCGGGACAAGGCCGAATAAGCTCCAAGCAGTAATTGCTGCCCTGTCTGACCGCGGGCGTAAAAGGTTCGCGATACTTGGGCGCCGCCAAATGAACGGTTGGCCAGTGTTCCGCCATATTCGCGAGCAAAGGGGACGCCCTGCGCCACGCACTGATCCACGATGTTCACGCTGATTTGGGCCAGTCGGTACACGTTTGATTCGCGCGCGCGGAAATCACCGCCCTTTACCGTGTCATAAAAAAGCCGGTAAATGCTATCGCCATCGTTCTGATAATTTTTCGCCGCGTTGATGCCCCCTTGGGCGGCAATGGAATGCGCCCGTCGCGGTGAATCCTGAAAGCAGAAGCATTTCACGTTGTATCCAAGCTCAGCGAGCGTGGCCGCAGCGGAGCCGCCCGCTAGCCCAGTGCCCACAACAATCACAGAATATTTCCGTTTGTTGGCCGGGTTCACCAGCTTGTTTTCAAACTTACAGTTGTCCCATCGCTTCTCTACAGGACCTGAGGGTGTCTTTGAATCCAGTCGCATTCTCACCTATTTCACAATGCCAAGCAATATCGAAATTGGAATCGAAATATTGCCCACAACAATTAAAAAAGCAAACACTTTCGCAAACGCTTTCAGCATAGGGGTGTAGCGCGGGTGGCTCACTCCCAGGCTTTGCAACATGCTCCACAGGCCATGGTACAGGTGCGTTCCCAACAACATCATGGCCACAATATAGAAGATTGCGGCTGGCCATTCCTGCAAGCCTCGGATCACGTTATGATGGACGGCGGTCTCTATATAGTTTGGATGCACCTGCCCGCCGGTGAAATGCAGCAAATGATAAATGATGAAGCAGGCCACAATGGGGCCACTCAGCATCATGGTCCGGCTGGCATAGCTGGAATGCGCATTATTTTTCTTAACGTAAGCTGTGGGTCTGGCCCGACGCTGCATTCTGGCCAAAGAAATAGAGGACCAAATGTGCAGCATCACGGCGGCTATTAAAACGGAACGAGCGCCCCAAAGTACGGCGGGCATGCTGTGCAGGAATTTACCGTACTCGTCTATTTTGAAGATGCCCTTTGCGTCTGGCGGTAGAAAAATCTGCAAATTACCCACCAAATGAACCAGAACAAAGCCAAACAGAATAACCCCGGTGACGGCCATTACGGCCTTTTTCCCGATTGTGGCGTCGTAGAAACTCAGATCACGACGAATGCTTTTGCCAGCGCTATTGCCAGCAGTATTGATTGATGTAACCATGAAAATTTGGTTAGACAAAGCTTTCCGATTCATCCTTGCCAAACAACCCTATTATAAAGAATCCGAAACTGGCTTCCAGCTTCAAATTATTTAACGTTGACTAACCAAGTCCAACGCAGTCTTCATCTTGTAAATTGTTCTTGTTAACTGTTCGAAAACAGCGGCTAGCCAAGCTGCTAACCTAAAGCAGATCTGGTAGAGTAGTGAAACCTCAAAGCCGAGGGAGGCGACCGATGCGATTCTCTCAGAAGTGTTTCTATATCTGCTCCATGGCCGCAGTTTTGTCCATCAGCGGCCAAGACCTGGGCACACAAGCCTGGCAGTTGAAGCAGCGCGGCGAAGCTAACGGAGCTCGTGAGCTTCTGGAAGCTTCCGTCAAAAATAGCCCCAATAGTGTAGGCGCGTGGAAGGCTTACGCAGAATTTCTGGACCGGCATGGCGACGCTGCTGCTCGTAAATCTTACGAGAAACTCCATTCGCTTAGTTCTGACCAGCAGGATAAGCAGAACATAACCCGGCGCTTGGTGCTTCTCAATCTTCTTGCTGGTGATACTGGCGCAGCCACCACCCACCTTGATGCCTATCGTGCTTCCGGTGGTTCTGGATTTACTGCCCCAGCCGTTTACACCAAGCCAGCACTTACTGCCGGATCCTATATTGAAATCCCTGGCCCCTTGCGATCTTTTGCGCGCATGGCGGCACTTTCTCCTGATTTGGCTCCTGAAGAATTATTGCCCGCCTTGGCCCGAAACATTGTCACCAATGGCTATCAGGCGGCGTCGAGCAACGAATCGTTGGAACCTACGGAATACTTGAAGCTCATCAATCGTTACCTGGTGCAAGCCCGCGAGTTAACCAAACTCGCTGGGGAAAAACGTGTCATTCAAATTGATCAATGCGATTCTTCCCTAACTGGCGAAGTGCTGAAAATTATTGGTTACCGTATGCGCGGCGGCTGCGGTGCAGAAGTTGTTCTGGAAACTGTGAATGCCATGAAAGCCTTCCTCACCGTGGATTCAGGATTTCCATTGGCTGAATTGGAACAAGCCCTGCGCGCCAATCGCCCGTTCAGTGTGGATTACCGTCCAACTCAAATCCCCGTATTGTTCGCCGCTGAATACTGGCAGTCCGCCAAAGACAAACAAAATCAGGAATTCATAGACTCCTTTCTGTCCGATCCGCAATTGTGTCGTCTCTATCTGGGTTTGGCCAAGCTGGATCGCGAAACATCGGAGCGGATGCGCAAAGCTACTCCAGTGCAACGGCTGAAATCAGTGGCTCACATTTTAGATTTTTATGGCGGCATGTTCTACATCGAAAATGGCAAGGCTGCCGTTCCAGGTGCTCCCCGATCAGAATCAGCTTGGGCAGATATGGTGGGTGCGTCGGTGAGCAATCCAGAAAAATTCTTTGAAGGTTTGCTATCGAAGGACGATGGCTGGCTTTGCAGCTACTTCGATTCTTTGCTGCGCATATCCAACCCAGGCCTGCGTGAGTATCTTACCGACGGTGCCCGCATGAAGCGCTTCTACGCCGCATTAAAAGGTAAAGTAACCAGCCCCGGTCCAGCTCGACCTGTCTTTCGTGCCAGCACTGACCTGATGCTGCTAACCACTCGCATGCGCATGGATAGCAACGGCAAGCCCCATATGCCAGGTGCAGTGGAAACCTGGCGAGAGCTTTTCCTGAAACATCCGCACGGAAAGTACGATAGCAAATTAACCAAATCAGCCGCTGGTTGGAAAGACGTAGACGATGTGATTGAAGCCATGTTTGCCCTGTGCCGCAAAGCTGTTGAGAACGAACCGTTGAAGATGTTCATGGCGCTGAGCGATATGAATCGCGGCCGTTCAGAACCGTTGTCTAAGGAAACAGTGGACCGATTGGTTAGGGAATATCGCAGCCATGGTCCGCAATACGCCGTCATCAACGAAACCGGTGCCATAAAAGATGCCACAGTCACCGAGTTTCTGGATGTGATTCAGGCAATTACATCCATTCGTGATCAGGGTGTGCGCGCTGATGCTGCCGGAAGTATGCAGTCGCTAGTAGCTATGTGGCAGATTTTTGTGCGGCAAGGCTCCATTCCAGATCCCCAGGCCGATGCGGCGCTAAAGTCTATTCTTGATCCATTCATAAAAGCCAAGACCCAGAAAGAAGTGTTTGAGGCTACCGCTGTTGGGCTTCGCGGTCTTTTGAAATTGGCTGGTGGTGTTGGAAATGCCCAGGACCGCTTAGTGGATTTATTGACTGGATCAGCGAAGACCACCGATACAGAAACTCAGACCTTGATGCAGCAGCAGTTCATCCGCGTGTTTGATGCACAAAAGCTGATTTCTGTGGAAAGCATTTTGGCGCTTGCCGATCATTTGGAAGAAGTGGGCAAAGGTGGCAAGTTGGATGCGGCTATTGTCAGCCGCGTGGGTGCCCGCTTGAGCGAAGTGCAGTTGCCCCGTGCCGGGTTGAGTGGCGTGGAAAAGAATGCCCTTCTGTTTGGATACTGGACAGAACGGCACATTGAAAATCAACGCAAAATTAATCTGAAAATCCTGGCGGAAAAAGCCGGAACCGATGCCAGTAAGTTGGCCGATGTCCGGGCCAGCCTTCTTCCCATTCTTCGGGATTCTATGGTCGGATTGGTGTATGCGCACTACGCTCCGCCCGGTGGGCAAATCATTTTCACGAATCCGATTTTTGTGCGCAGCCACGATTTTATTGGAATGCAAGGTTCAGTAGCTACTTGGAAAACCACAGAAGTTGTGGGCTCCGGGTGGCCTGCTAGTGCCGGTGGTCGGCTGGTCGGATCTCTGGCTGGTTTGCCTTACGCCATTGCCGAGGCCGAACAGAACTTTCTGATTCCTTCCCGTGAACAGGCACTAATATGGGGCGATTTGGTTCCGCAAATGATGCAATCTGCGAAGGTCCCGCGTTGGTGGAATGTTTCTCCAGTGCAGATGCACTATGTTGCCCTCCATTTGCGCAATGCCGATTCACTGCTGGCAGAATCTACGATGAACGAAGAGGTTCGCAAGCAAGTAGGAGGAATTTTGTTGGGTTATGCCGCGCCTGCACGAGCTCGAAAAGTTTCGCAACTGTTGGGCGAAGGTCGTCTAGCAGAGGCTAGGGAAAACGTCACCCCAGCGGAAAGCTATTCTTTGTCGCGACTCTACAACGGCAAGAACAGTTCCTACTCAGGGGCCATTCCAGATGAATTGCGACGGATTGAAAAGGAAGAGGCTGCCTCAGTAAAGCCAGAACTGCTGTCCCGCGCTTTTGGAACGCCCAAACCTACTCTTACCAATAGCTATCGTCCAGAGCTTTTGGAACTTCGCACGTTCCCAACTTTGATGGGATATTCCAGCCGGATTCTGGCGGAAAGCTGGGAATCGAATCTGCTGTACTACGCGTCCCTTGCCGACGAAATGTACATGGTTCCTTCGCAATTAAATACCGCAATTCCCGATTGGACCCGACTCACTGTTGAGAAGATTTTTGCCACGCATTTGGAAGATTGGCCTGCCCTGCTGCGCAGTTTGCGTTTGGTAGGGAATGAAGCAAGACAGAAAAACCGCCCTGCTTTGGCTGCTGGGGCAGGGAATTAATCGCGAGTCAATTGACTCCATGGAGGGATGAGTGAAACTGGCTCGCAAAGTAGGGATCTCCGCAATAGCGGGAACTTTGTTGCTTGGCGGATTGATGGTTCTGGCACAAGATGCCAGCCGCCCGGTATTCCGCGTGAAAGTAGACATGGTGGTGCTTGGATTCACGGTTACGGATTCCAAGGGTCGCTACGTCAATGGTTTAAAACCCAAAGATTTTCGGATTTTAGAAGATGGTATTCCGCAGAAACTGAATACATTCGCTGAAGGCAGTAAGCCCGCCATGCAGGTGATGGAAGATGGCACATTGCGACCCATGGCTGGCCAGCAAACCGAATCAGCCGCCGCCGGACCCGATACAAAATCGGATGCCTTCGTGGGAACCAATGTCTTCGTTCTGTTCGATACTTCTAACTATATGTATCGGGGATTTGTATACGCCTCCGATGCCATTGCCGACTTCGTCCGCGGCCTTGATCGTGCCGACTCAGTGGCGATTTATACATTCAGCCGCAATCTGGGGCGCGCCGCTGAGCTGTCAAAGGATCGTAACAACGCCATTTTTGGATTGCGTAAAGCCGTCGCCGGTGACGATGCCGCGCTCTACAATGGCTTGCTGCTAACTCTTCGCGATGCAGCCAAGGTTCCAGGTCGGAAAGTGGTCATTGTCTTCTCCAATGGCCCTGATAACGCCAGTATGGTGGCACCCGACGACGTGCGGGCTGTGGCGGAAGATGAAGGCATTCCCATTTATGTCATCTCCACCAGTGAAGCGTCTAAGGACCCAATATCCAGCGGCGTCTTCCGGCGTCTATCGACGCGCACTGGCGGGAAAGCGTATTTCGCAAGAAGCTGGCAGAAGCAGGTGGAAGCGTTCGAAAACATTCGTGAGGATTTAGGCAATTCCTATGCAGTGACGTACTATCCACAGGCGAATCCCAACGAAGGGTTTCGTAAGATCACAGTAGAAGTGGTGGGCGACGCAGCCAAGAAGTATCGGTTACGGTATCGCCCAGGATACAGACCCAGCCACGGATTTTAGAAAAACAATTTCGGGGACGTGATGGAGTGAACCCATGTTAAACCCAGTGGACTGCGTCGAGAATTGAGACAAGGTAATTCGGGGACAGTTACCGTTCACCAGAAATCCATTGGCAAACGGGAGGTTGTGGTTAAGTTAAACATGGGGACAGCCCGCATGTTTCCTAGTTTCTTATCTCAAAAGAATAAGGAAACATGCGGGCTGTCCCCATATTAAAGGACTGGAGATGTGTGGGTGGGGCAGACAGTTTTGCCCAATGCCACTTAGTTTAACCTGTGGCACCCTGGTCTGGATTCTTGTTATCAGCGTTCATCGCGTCCATCAGCGGCCATTAATTTGGTCTGCGGATGGACGCCGATGCACGCTGATAACACAATTGCAGGCAATTGGTCGATTCCGCCTGCCAGCTCGTTTGCGAGCGAAGGTTTCCTTTTTAGGCCCTAGCGCTCGTCTTCCAGGACATAGCTTTCCGGTATCGACAAATATGTGGTCGATTTCTGCGCTGAAACTCGGCTTATTGCGTCCAGAAGATCGTCGAAACGGATCGGCTTGGAAATGTAATGGTCCATTCCTGCTTCCAAACACTTTTCCCGATCCCCCTTCATAGCATTCGCCGTCATGGCGATTACTGGGATATGGCGCTTCGTCGATTCTTCTAATTTCCGAAGTTGGCTGGTCGCGGTCAGTCCATCCATCTCCGGCATTTGCACATCCATCAAAACAAGATCGAAAGATTCCTTTACCAACCTTTCCAGAGCCAGTTTTCCATTGACGACTACTTCCACCCGATGACCACTCTTTTCCAGCAACCCTTGCACGATTCTCTGGTTTACAAAATTATCTTCCGCCAAAAGAATCCGCAACGGTGGACCCGATGGCACGGCAACGCGAGTTTCCGCTTGCTCCGTTTCCGGATCGACACTGCTCCAAACGAAGGGCAAAGTGAAGAAGAAGCGACTTCCCTTGCCGCTTTCACTTGTTAATTCCAGATTCCCGCCCAGTAGCTCAACCAAATGGCGCGAAATGGCCAGCCCCAATCCCGACCCGCCATATTGCCTTGTAATCGACCCATCGGCCTGCCGGAACGGTTCGAATACAATGGCAATTTTTTCCGGCGCAATTCCGATGCCAGTGTCCCGGACACTGAATGAAACTTGAGCCCCTTCCTCACTCGTCTGTTGCAGTTTAACGCTCACTTCGATCACGCCTTCGTGCGTAAATTTAACCGCATTGCCCACTAGGTTCATCAGAACCTGTCGCAACCGCCCAGCATCTCCGACCACTCTTTTCGTCAGGTTTGGATCAAATTCAAGCACGCAACGCACCGACGCGCTGCGGATTTCAGTCTCAAATCCGCGCAGACAATCGGTCACCGTAGTTTGCAGATTGAATGGTCTTGTGTCTAAATCCATTTGCCCCGATTCAATCTTGCTCAGATCAAGAATATCGCTCAAAAGGGTAAGCAGGGCCTCGGCTGAATGCCTGGCTGTGCGCAAATATTCTGACTGTCTTTCGTCCAATTGCGTGGCCAACGCTAACTGCGTCATGCCCAGAATGCCGTTCATTGGCGTACGAATTTCGTGGCTCATATTGGCTAAGAACTGGCTTTTTACACGGTTCGCTTGCTCCGCACGGTTCTTGGCACCTTCCAATTCTTGCGTCCGTTCGGCAATCACAGCTTCTAACTGTTCCCGATCCTTGCGATGCTTCCGTTCCAGCCATTTGGCCACTAGAGCAGCTAACCCCACAACCATCAGAACGTAGGAAACGCAGAACCACCAGGAGGCGTACCAGGGTGTGTCGATAACAAATTCCGCCTCCGCCGGTTTGGTGCTCCATTTACCCTCAGCATTTCTTACCCAGGCCGAAAAAAGATAGTGTCCAAAAGGTAAATTAGCGTATTGAAATTCGGCATTAGTGCCGTCTCCCATCCAGGTATCCACCTTCTGCCGCAGCCAGTTGCTGCCCACCAAATGGTAACGGAATCGTAATTCATTGGTTGATTCAAAGGTCAAAGGTGAAATCAAGATCTGTAAATTGTTATCGCGGTAATTCACCATGGCCACGGTCTGCGTTGAATAACTTTTGTCGCCGAATCGAAAGCTGGCGATCACCGGCTGACCAGACATCAATGGTGGCTTCTGCACATCACCGGAAAAACGGCTGATGCCCTGGCTTGTTCCTAACCAAACCGCACCGGATGGATCTACATACAGCGCCCGGCTGTTCAAATCGTCATGCGCCAGTCCGTTTTGCGATGTAACATGCTTCCAGGTTTTACCGTTCAAAACGTAAACTCCGCGATCTGTACCAGCCCAAATCCAACCTCGTTTATCGGTAGAAAGTGCTACGGTTTGCGTAAATTGGGGAGCTTCTTTATCATCCGCATGTTCAATTTTCCAATCGTTACCCTGTGGAATCAGGTGCGAGATTCGGCTAGGTAGGCGGTAGGCAATCCAAATACTGCCGTCCTTTCCTTCCGTAATACTACTGGTGACGGATTGCAGAAGTCCTTCCTGTTTACTCCATCGTCGCCACCCATTTGGAGTACCAAGTGCCAATCCATTGGACCCAACCAGCCATATTTGCCCGTTCGCCCTCGCCATGCCTTGATAGAACGTTTCCCTGCTATCGTTGCCAATGGTCACTCTTTCAAATTGAACCCCACTTTCCCCAATTGGCTTGTTGGATCGCCACACTCCAGGGGTTGCACAAATCCATAAGTAGTTGGATTTATCAAGGAACAATCCTCGAACCGACCGTACTCCATTCAAGTGAAATTGCTTCATGGCCCCTGCTACGGGGATCTGGTATACGTTGCCCTTGTTATTTCCCGCCCAAATTGTTCCATCTGCTGTTGCCACCAGACCGTTATAAGCTGCTTTTTCCAGAGCCAGTCGAATGAATTCCTTTCCTGATTGACGGTAAACACCAGAATCGCCACCCAGCCACATGACGCCATTGCCCGTGGACGCCATTGCCCAAATGGATTCATCTTCTAACCCTTTACCAGTCACCCAGGAGGTCCATTCTCCGTAGCCTAACCAGCGCTTCAAACCGCTGCCCAGCGTACCCAGCCACAATGCTCCTTCTCTATCGGTTAACAACTCGGAAACACCGTTGTTCGTCAAGCCTGACCGATCTTCAATGGATTCCCAAATGTCATTGTGACGCCTTGCGATCCCCAATTCCGTGGTTGTCAGCAAGTCTCCATAGCGGTCGAAAGCCAGGCGAGCCCTACGATAAGGAACAGCGGCCAGACCATGACTAATGTTTTCCGCCCGATGCCCGGAGCCATCAACCCGCCACAACTGGCTTTCACTGCGCAGCAGTAATTCTCCGTTTTTGCCACAGGTGATAGCATGCCATTGGTCCGATGGAAGATTCGGTACATCAGTCACCAGACTCAGCACTTGATTTTCAGGATCTTTACCCATCACTCGGCAAAGTCCGCTGCCGCAGCCAACCCACACCTTGCCGTCGGAGGCCGCGTGTACGGCCAGAATCGTTGTGTCGGCAACCGGTGGCATCAGTTGACGGAACTTCCAGTCGGTGGCACCTATGGGCTTCCAACCGACCATTAATTTGGTTCCTACTGAGAAATAGACGCGCGAATCCGATGTGGCTGCAATTCCGTTCTTGCTGTATACGAATCCGTTGGCTTTGGACGAATTGGGGACCTGCACAAACTGCTCACCCTTGCGGAAAGACATGCCCTGTGCGGTACCAACCCATAGCGTCCCATCTGGCGAAGCGAGAAGACTGTTTATGTATGAGGATGGAATCCCGTCTTTGGTGCCAAATTCCAGGAATTGGCGTCCATCGAATCGGAACAAGCCGTTTTGAGTTCCAACCCATAGAAAACCGGTGCCATCTTGCACCAGACTCTCTATGTTTAGATTTCCCAGCCCATCGTTTTGACGATAATCCTTGAAAAATTGCGTTTCTCCACAAAGCTCTGCCGCTAGTGCTAGGAATAGCAAACACACGCATTGCGGATGCTTCAACCGAAAGGGCATTCTGGATCTACCTTCCTAATCGGCAGGAGGCAGTGATTCCAGTAGAGTTGAGCTACCTCTCTCAGCTAAGCGTTAACTTGGAAGGTAAATTTATAGTTTTCAATCGACTAGGGGAAATCCTAAAAGTTTACAAGTGATGCAAATGAGACCGGGTCAAGGCTCGCCCCACCCACCAAACCGCCGTCGATTTCAGGCTGGGCCATCAAGCCCTTAATGTTGTCCGGTTTAACGCTTCCACCGTACAAAATTCGCGTGGATTGCGCTGCTGCACCAAATTTTGAGTGGATCTCTGCCCGTATCATGCGATGGGCATCGGCAGCCATTTCTGGAGTGGCCACTTTACCGGTTCCGATGGCCCAAACCGGTTCGTAGGCGATAATGATTTTCGAAAACTGTTCGTTCGTCAATCCGGCAATGCCATCCTGAAATTGCCGACTTAGAACAGCAGCCGTCGATCCGCTCTCGCGTTCCGCCAACAGCTCGCCAACGCAAACGATAGGAGTCAAGGCGGCTTCCAGCGCTGCAATGGTCCGTTTCAGCACGGTGGCATCGGTTTCTCCGAAGAATTGCCGCCGTTCACTGTGACCTACAATCACGTAGGCAGCACCGGTGGACTTAATCATGGGTCCAGAGATTTCACCCGTAAACGCGCCTTCCTTGGCCCAGTAAAGGTTCTGGGCTCCAATGCCTACATTCGTCCCAGCGGTTGCGGCAATCGCCGTTTCCAGGTTCACGAACGAGGGGCAAATTGCGATTTCGCAATGGGAAGAAGCAGCTACTAATGGTACGAACTTCTCAAAAAAAGCTTTGGTTTCTGTTGGAGTTTTGTACATCTTCCAATTGCCGGCCATCATTGGTTTACGCATAAATTCTGTTCTTCAATATCCTAATTTTAAGTAATCGCGGCAAGAAAGCTTTGCCCTTTGCTGATTTTCACGTCGAAAATTTCCGCCACAGTTTGTCCGATGTCGGATAACGTGGCCCTCAATCCCAGGTTCACCCCGCGCTTCGCACCTGGTCCGAACACCAATAGCGGAACATACTCGCGGCTATGATCGGTAGACGGGGTGGTTGGGTCGCATCCATGGTCGGCAGTCAGAATTACCAGATCGCCAGAATCCAAACTTGCTTCTAAAGAAGGCAACCAGGAATCGGCTTCTTCGAGTGCCTTAGCGTAGCCTTCTACGTCGTTTCGATGCCCAAAAAGCTGGTCAAAATCGACCAAATTGACGTAAATAAGACCATTTTTGGTCTCTGCAAGCGCTTCCAAAGTCTTTTTCATGCCATCCAAATTGGATTTGGTCTTGTCGTAATCGGCAATTCCCCGGCCCAGGAACACGTCAAAGATTTTCCCAATGCTGTGAATATTTACTTTGGCATCGGCCAATTGATCCAAGAGCATGCCCTTTGGAGGCGGCACGGCGAAATCTTTACGGTTGGTGGTCCTGGTGAAATGGCCGGGTTCCCCTTCAAAAGGCCGAGCAATCACGCGACCCACTTCCCGATCTCCGCGCAGCATTTCTCGCGCAGTTTCGCAAATCTTGTACTGTTCCCACAGCGGAATCACATCTTCGTGCATAGCGATTTGAAAAACGCTATCTGCGGAAGTGTATACAATTGGGGCGCCGGTTCGAACGTGTTCTTCCCCGAGTTCTTTAATGATTTCCGTACCCGAAGCGGCTTTGTTGCCCAAACTGTGCCGCCCGATTTTGTCCTCAAACTCAGTGATCCATTCCTGGGGAAAGCCATTGGGATGCACTGGAAAGGGCTTGTCCAAATGAATGCCCACCATTTCCCAGTGACCGGTGGTTGTATCTTTACCAGGTGATGCCAGTGTGCAGCGTCCGTAATTGCCTGCTGGTTCCGCAGCCGCTGGAATGCCTCGTAACGGTTTGATATTGCCCAGACCCAATCTGGCGAAGTTGGGCAGATTCATCAAACGCTGCTTGGCGATGTTGCCCAGCGTGTCACTGCCGGCGTCGCCATAAGCGGCGGCATCGGGCATTTCGCCAATGCCCACGCTATCCAGCACAATCCAGATTACTCGTCGGAAAGCCATGTTGTTACTCCGTCAGAATCTGCTGAATGCGATCACTCAGCGAATCCACGAATCGTTCTGGTACAAAGCCATTCATACGGCTGGCCACTTCACCCTGCTTGTTGAAAATTACAGTTGTGGGAATGGAATTGACATTCAATAATCGGGAAAGTCCACTTTCGAAATAAACCTGTTTCGACCATTTTTGAGTTGTCAGAAATGGCTCAACTAACGTCTGGTCTTCATCGGTGGCAATGGCCAGAAACACCACATCCTGACGGTCGGCAAAACGTTTTTTCACTTGTTCGTAGAGTGGATGCTGCGCGCGGCAAGGCCCACACCAGGTAGCCCAAAAATCGAGGATCGCAACTTTCCCTTTGAACGACGTTAAGGCGAGTTTGATGCCACCCACACCGGGCAAGGAATAACGCATGGGCTCAGTTTCCAGAGCGTTGGGATCAATTGCCTGAAGCTTGGCTTTACGCAGGGCTTTCACTTGCACAGCCTTGTCCAGAGCGATGATCAGTTTATCCCCGGCGCCTGCCTCATCGGGATGACCTTTCTTCCACGTCTCCCGAACCAGCCGCAGATCCCGTTCCCGTTCCATATCGTTGGCGGCTAACGCATAGCCTAGCGCAAAGCTTTCCGTCGCTTCGTCAAACTTGTTCAGCTTGCCCAACCAGCGTCCCAATTCGCGGGCAGCTTCTGCTGATCCGTTCACCTCAAAGCTGGCATGGGCGAGTTTCAAGGCTTCGTCCACCTGCCCTAAGTTTCCTACTGCACGAGATTGAAACACCAGCGCGCGACCCAAACCTTGATCCAGCTCCGCTCGTTGTTGCCATCGCAAAGCTTCGGCGCCGGGCTTTGGTTCCAGATTTCGCAATACCTTTTCAAACTGTTTGGCATGGGATAAAGCGGTGGTGGCAGAGGCTTTGTCTTCGGCAACCAACAGGGCTCGGGCAGTAAATTCAAGGGCCTGCATGTCTTCTGGATCGGATGTCAAAATTCGCGTTCCGTACTTCACAATTCGCTCATTATCTTTTAACTCAATGGCTGCACGAAAAAGCGTTCGTTCCACTTCTGCCCTTTGAGAAGATGCTGGAAACTTTTTCAAGTGCGCTTCCAATGCTCTGGAAAATTCAGGAGTGGAACTGCCTGCATCGGCGAGCCGAGTGCGCAAATCATCCTGATCTGCTTGCTGGGATTGCTGGCCGAACACTGACAAAGACATCAGCATGACCAGCGGGAACAGGACTCTCATTTCCCCTCCGCAGCAGTTGGTGGAGGTGCTGCTAGGGCTCGAAAATCGGCCGCCATTTGCGCTGCCCGGTCCCGAGCAATGTTCAAGTACACATCGTTTTTAGCCACTCTATCGAGCATTTTTAGAAACTGTTGGGGACAAACTAAACGCTTGCGTTCCACCAGCACCTGCAACTGCAACAGAACTTGATTCACACCCAGACGATCAAATCGAGCCGCGCGTTCCAGATTAATCAATGTTTGTTCAGACTCCACAATGCGTTCCATGAAATCCTGCAGGATGTTGGCATCGGGATCTTGCGAATAGTTGAACTTTACTTCGCTTTTTACTGGACCGTCTTCATAGCGATATGACTTTTCGCCCATCCTGGCGACGGGCAAACCGCTTTCAAGAGGTCGTGAGAAGTTGCCTACTTTATCAGCCTGGGCAAAAATTAAGTCCACGTCGGCTTTGTCCAGACGAAAGCGCAGAGGCTCTTCGTCTTTCGCTTCGCGATATTCCACCGCACCATCGCGCATCACCAGCACGCCGACATATTCAGGTTTCGAACCAGGGAAAAACTTTGAATAAAAAATAGTTGGTGCGGCAAATGAGCTGACGATTGTTAAGAGTAATAGCAGCAATAATTTCATCGTGCCGACCCCATAGACGCTCCGGTCATCCGCAGTTCCGTACTGCGATGTGTGGCATGACAAATGGCTACCGCAACGGCATCGGACGCATCTTCGGTTTCAAACACAATTTCCCCACCTAACATGGACCGCAACATCATTTGTACCTGATGTTTTTCAGCGCGACCATAGCCCACCACGTTGCTTTTTACTGTCAATGCTGAATATTCACCCACATGAATTCCTGTTTCACCGAGAACAAAAAAGACGGCACCGCGCACGTGTGCCAATTTGATGGCTGTTTTTGTGTTGACCGCGTGGAACACTTCTTCTACAGCCGCTTCCTGGGGCTGATATTTCAAAAGGACCTCACGGATACGGGTTCCAATTGTTCCAATTCGGTTGGAGAATGCTTCCTTTGGACTGGTACGAATGACGCCGCATTCCACTAAACTATGCTTGCGGCCATTGCTTTCAATCACTCCGAATCCGGTGCACTCACTGCCGCAATCAATGCCCAGAACGCGCATGCAACTGTTTCCTTTTTTAATCGTTGGCCAGGGCTTCCAGTTCGCTATCGTCAATTTCAAAGTTGGCGAAAACGTTTTGCACATCATCGCTATCTTCCAGGGCTTCGTGCAATCGCAGCATGCCCGCCGCAGCCTTCCCTTCCAATTTTACAAGGTTCTTGGCAACCATGGCGATGTCTGCGGAAACGGTTGGGATTTTTGCGGCAGCCAGCGCCGTGATAACTGCATAGTGCGATTCCGGGGCGGAATGCAGTTCCCAGTGACCATTTTCCATGCGAATATCATCACCGCCAGCTTCCAGGGCAATATCCATCAGCTTTTCTTCGGTGGCATGGGCTTCTTCAATCACAACCAGAGACCGGCGCTCAAACATCCAACCTACGCTGCCAACCTCGCCCATATTTCCGCCATTTTTGGTGAACACGTGACGAATTTCGCTCACTGTACGGTTGCGATTATCGGTCGCCACGGCAACCATCACGGCGGCCCCACCAGGACCGTAGCCTTCATACATAATCTCGTCAATCTGCCCGCCTTCAAGCTCGCCAGTGCCCCGTTTAATGGCCCGCTGAATATTTTCGTTGGGCATGGATACAGACTTAGCCGCTAGAATCGCAGTTCTGAGTCTGGGGTTGCCATCAGGATCACCGCCATTGCGCGCCGCGATCATAACTTCTTTGATGATGCGAGTAAAAATCTTGCCGCGCTTGGAATCTGTAGCAGCCTTTTTGTGCTTAATCGTCGCCCATTTACTGTGTCCGGACATTCGAAACCTCTGTACTTGGAAGGAGAACTTATTGGCCTTTTGAAGGCCAAAGAACAGGATATCAGATTGATGAATCAGGACGGCGTTGTTGATTTAAGATGTCGAAGAAAAACTGAGAAATATCCGATTTGGATTTCTGTCATCAAGACGAAGGTGACATAAAATTATGACGAAGTTGGTAAAGACTACGATGCAACAGAATGGACACGCAAGGACCGATCCTCCAGCTTCCAAGCTTGGACAGGAGCTCAGAAAACTGGCTGAAGCCTATGCCGCCTCTGGAGGCAAACTCCTCAACCGCAGAGAACTTGATCGAGAGATTGCCGAGCGTCGTGGTCAGCAATAGGATTAACCTGGGGACAGCCCGCGTGTTTCCGTATTTTTTCACATAAACAACTAGGAAACACGCGGGCTGTCCCCAGGTTTCCACTGAGACGAAGCTCAACCTTATGGATCATTTTGACTGCTGTTGTCTTACGCAGTCCGGAAAGTTTGAAGATCGTCCGAAAAGGTTGGACTGTTCCCCCCATTTCACGCGGGCTTCCCCACGTTTGAATCAATGCGCCTCGAACAAATGTGTGATGTTGGGAAATCCATTCATGGCTAGCCTGCAGGACGCACCTTCTCCCCACCAACGAGGAGCGTGATAGGTGAACGGTGGCACGTAGACTACGTCGCCTTCATTGGCTATTACGGTTCCCACATCTTCAATGGGGTAGCGGATTTGCCCTTTCATGACCAGCCAATATTCAGCACCTTCGGGATGCCAATGCCCTTTGTTTTTTGTATCCAACTGAGGCAGTGCACTGTTGCGGCCGTAGATGAAATTTGCCGTTCCACGATCGTCCTGAACAATGCGGATAGTCCCTTTCAGCTTGCCTGAATCCACACCCTCTGCTACCTCTTCGAACGTGAAGTGAGGCTTGTTGCCATGCAGATATACTCCAATCACATCCTTACGATTGAACATGCCCGGTACGAAATCGAAACCGGCGAGCTTGGGGGCTTCCAATTTGTTCACATACAGTGTTTTGGCATTTGCAATGTTCGTTTCAAAGCGCAGAGACGGTTTATCGCCAATGGTTTCCATAGAAAAGATAGTAGCCATGGGGACTTGAACCATGGACCCTTTGCGGCCGAGGATTGGTTGGGGTTGCCCTTCAATTGTGAATCGGATTTCTCCTTCCTGAATCACCCACCACGTCCGCGTATCGGGGTGCAATTGTTGTGGCTCCCGGTCACCAGGTTG
>JANMWO010000437.1:0-6756 GCA_031394025.1 Acidobacteriota bacterium | reverse complement strand
CGCCAGTGCGGTGAACATGGCCGGTGGTGCTTTTTCAAGGTAACTGCCAAGCCGTTCGAAGTAACTTTTCTCAGCAGGGAACAAAGTTTCCCAGGCCCGAAGCTGTTCATTGAAATAGGCGGCGAAGGTTACAGGAACATGGTCGAAATCGAATCGGGGCGGCGGCATGGAACTCTAAATCAGGATCTCCTTTGCCGCAACGCCGGTCATTCCGTCGGCTCGTACGTTGAGAATTGCCGCAGCAGTAGCAGCCACGTCCACGTGACTAATGGGTTTATCCGTGGCCCCTTTGGCTACACCGGCACCAAGGGCAAGCAGCCAGGTATTGCGACAGGACGGGTCACCACTGCGATGGTTCAAGAATCCATTGGCGGTGTTGGCGTCGCCATCGCGGCCTAACTCGGGAAGAATCAGAACGGTGGTATTGTCCTTGTACTTGGGATTCTGACTTACTTCATCCCACAGCATCCCTGTAAGTCGATCTGTGCGAGTAATAGCTTGCAGGTAAAGCGAGTAAGATCCCCAATGGGCCACATCCATATCCCAGAAGTTGACTAACAACAACCGTGGGGCGAATTCGCGCATCACTTCTCTGGTGATGAAGAAAGTCAGTTCATCGCCCGATGTGGGTGCTTCCGGACCATTAATGAACTCGCCCAGCGCGCGGGTCAGCGTGGCTTGGACGTGCTTATCCATCTGCCGTCCGCCTTTGAAAATGGTCCAGCCGACCCCTTCGTAACCTTCCTGCAGAATCGTTTCCAGTCGACGATGCACCGCATCACGATCCGATAAATCAGAGTCTTTCGGCTTACGAACAATATCCTTTACGGCGTCTAAAAGTAACTGCTTCGGTAACACCACATTGGCACCAAACGGGACACCGAAATCGCGCCTGCTACTGGACCCCATACTGGCGAAGCTTTTATTGGTGGCGATGACCCAGGCGTCTAAAGGACCGGCCTTGTTCGCTTTGCGAAAATGTTCAAATATGGTGGCCGATGCAGGTGCTTCAAATCCGAAATCATCTACCCGCTGCCAGTTCCCGGTTACAATGCTGGCGGTGGAATTGAAGTGAGACAACACGCCCTGATTCTGACAATTCTGATAGAAGTAGCCTTCCGGGCGAAGGGCGGCCAAGCGTGGAATGTTATGCAAACCCGCCGGGGCAAACGTTTCTGCGGTGCGCACGCCACCGCCAAAGGTCACCAGGATGACTTTGCGTCCTTTGGCCTGCGCATCAGCGGCTTGCGCCCACAGTTGTAAAAGGGATGGCGGAAGAATGCGCTGGGCAATGGATAGGCCGGCAAGTTTAAGGAAGTCACGTGTAAGCATGGCTCAATAGTCTATTATCTCGCCACCGCTGATCTTGCGTTTGGTCTGGCCACCCAAATCTAGCGGCGTATCATAGCCTGGCAGAATGCGACCATCGGGAGAATAATAGGGTCCAATGTCGCATGCCATGCTTCCTTTCCCTTCTTCCACAAAGGACAAGGCGGTAATCAGTTTGGCTGATTTATAACCGTACCGCGATGGGTCCAGCAATCGCAGTGGTGCGCCGTGCTTATCGGGCAAGGGATTGCCTGCAAGATCCAGCACAAACATCACATGGGAATTCAATAGATCTTCAATTGTGAAATATTCGTACCACTTATCGGCACAGTCTACGCGCACTGCTTTGGCTTTCTTCGATGGCTTCACAATATCCAACAGTTGCTGAAAGCGAAAGCCTGACCAGGAGGCGCGGGACGACCAGCATTGGACGCATTTCATCCGCGAGCTTTGTGTTTGTTGGGGTAAAGCGCGCAATTGAGCCAGAGGAATTGGCTGCGGCTTTTCCACCAGACCTTTGATTTGCAATCGCCATGTTTGCTGATTGATTGGTGGCACGGGGTTGTACCACATCAGCTTCAAATGAAATTCATCCGGCTGATCACTGGGAAGCAATAGTTTCGACTTGGGCTGGTCGGCATTGGCGGCCGCCGCACTGGATGCGGCAAGGAATATTCTACGGTTGAGCATTGGATAGATCCTGTAAAGCTTTTTGCGCCACACGGCTCTCTGGTTGGACTTTAAGCAGCCTTTCCATAGTATGCCGGGCATCGGCGGTTCGTTTTAGTTGGACGTAAACACGCCCTAAGTTCAGGTACAAAAGTTCGTCCTCTGGCGATGCAGTAATGCCTTTTTCCAAAGCCTGAATGGCCTTGGCCGGGTCGCGTTGTTGCAGATAGAGCACGCCCAAATTATTCCAGGCGCTGGAAAAAGCTGGACGCAGGCGCACCGCTTGCAGCAGATACCGTTCCCCTTCACCAGCGTTTCCACGTTTGGCCAACGTCAGGCCCAAGCCTTGCGCAGCTTCAGAAGATTGCGGATCAGTGGCCATGGCCTGTCTATAATACGTTTCGGCCAGGGCAAGCTGTTGCAATTTATCGCATGCCTGGGCGGCGTTGAGCAATGCATAGGTCAATCCGCTTTTAGCAGCTATCGCTTGTTCAAAGTTTTGCAAAGCGGTTTGCGGATCGTTGCGAGCCATGGCCACGCCACCCAGTTCATTCCACGCCTCTGCACTGAATGGCTCCAATCGAATGGCTTCATTCAACAGGGTCGATGCCAGTTCAAGACGCTTAGATTCCCGATGGATTTGCGCCAGCAACACCAGCGTACGCACGTTACCGGGCTGCTGCGTTTGCATGGCCTGCAAATAGGGCAGTGCCTGTTCCGGATAACCGCACCACAGAAGTGACGCACCTAGTTTGAAATAGTCGCGACGCGGCCGAGTGAGCCAGCGCCCAGGGTAGGGCAGAGCTGGCGGGTTGGACAGCAGCACCAGATCGGCTTGCACTTGCTTTGCTGACGGAACGCTGGCATAGATTTTGGCAACATGCCCGTTGCTGTTGAGAAGCAAAGCAAGGGGCAGTTCCAAAGGTGCGCGGAATTCAAAAAGATAGCGTCGAAACAGAGTATATGCGGCAGTCAGATCGGCCTTCGATTGCAGCGCATCCGCCGTCAAAACAAACAACCCTGGACCTGCCTGCTGTTCCGGCAGAGGAACCGGATCTTGAAGCCAAGTATCGTGAAGCCGAGGTTGGTTATCCACCGCAGCAGTCTTCACTTCGATGGGATTCGTTTTCCGAAATGCATGCAGACTGCGTGGGGACGAGCCTTCCAACACTTCATAGCAGTAGCCGCAGCTCAAATTGTTGAACTGTTGTCGCAAGCCTGAAGGCCAAGTGATTTCTATTGATTTCGCCATCTCCTGGTCCGCCATTCCAAAGTGAACCGTTTTGGTGTGCTGCGAAAGATAGCCAGACCCGGCAGTGATCCACTTGGTCTGACCATCTATCCGGATGCGCGCGCCAATCGCATCCCGATTGGATTTGTTGCCGATGAGTCGCAGTGCAATCCGCTGGTTGGCCTGGCCACAACGATTTTCCAAAACACGAAGTTGTGGGGCCAAGCGGTTCTTCAACAGAATGTCCAGGCAGCCATCGCCTGTAAAATCGGTCATGGCGAATGCTCTGGCATCGTCGGCAAAGTTCAATCCGGATTCAGCAGAGGCATCACGATACTTCGCACCCTGCTTGACGTAAAGAACATTCGGTTCGTGCCCATTCCAACTGTAGCCTTCACGGATGAACTGATTAATGGCGTTCCAACCGTTTTCATATTGACCACTAGGAACAGCGGTGGCGGGCGTTCGGGCAACCACTTGACGCCAGAAAAAGCCCATCAGGTCCGGTTGTTTCGGACCGGTCAACATGCCACAAGTGAGTAGCAATTCCGGGCGTCCGTCGTTGTCAAAATCGGCAGCACAAGCGGACCATCCCCACCGACCCATCTCTACATTCAGCGCCGCAGCTTCATTCACAAATTTTCCATTCCCCAGGTTGCGATAAAGAGAATTGCCTTTGGTATGCCCGCGCCACGTGTCATTCAATTTGTAAGGGAAAGATTTGTGGCGCACCAATTGTTGACCAGCGGCAGTCCACATATTGGCGATGTACAAATCCGGGCGGCCATCGCCATTTTCATCGAACCAACAGGCACTCATGCCTGGGCCAATGTCCTCCACGCCCGCTGCGGCTGCAGCATCGTGAAAGTGGCCTGCCTGATTCTTGTAAAGGTTGTTGCGTCCAAAATCATTGGCCACATAGAGGCTGGGGAAACCTGAATCATCGTAGTCTGCCCAGGCCGGAGCAAAGCTGTAGCGATTGTTGTTTTCGTTGAGACCGGTGGCACTGGTCACGTCCTCAAAATATCCCGTTCCATCGCTGTTTAGACGATTGCGGAATAGGAAATTGGGCGGGCCATTCTGCGCGTCGAAGTACGGAACGGGGTAGCGGAACTGGGCCTCGCTTTGAAAAAAGCTGTAGCAGCACAGGTACAGGTCAAGGCGGCCATCGCCATCGTAATCGGCAGCAGCCATGCCTGTAAAACCACCCTGGGGCAATGCTGCGAAACGAAACGCATCGGGAACAAGTGTAAATTGGCCGTGGCCATCATTCAGAAAAAGAGTGGGACCGCCGCCGCGCAGCACCACTAAATCCTGACGACCCAAATTGCGCAGATCCAAAAAAAGTGCGCAGGAAGTATCGTCCAACAAATCAACTCCGGCGGCTGTGGTGATGTCTTGCAGCTTGCCGTCGCGCCAGCGGAACAAACGGTTGGGAAGTCCGGCAGGCTGACAAACATAAACCTCATCCACCCCATCCCCATCTATATCGCCCACGGCAATTCCGTTGTTGCCGTAGATGTCTATGCCTGTTGCCGGGTCCAGCATTGCCAGCCAATAGGGAATGCCCTTTGACAATGGATCGCTGTCCAGAACTGTTCCTGTGACGTCGGCAAAGCGTCCCTCTTTAACGGGCACCGGCACCGGGGGTTGCATAGGGTCCGGTGGAAATTCATCGTGACCGCTTTCAATGAGCCCGGTGTAGGAAAGAAATGGTGGATCGTTGCGGTAATGTACGGTTAGGGTTTCAGCTTCAGCAGGGGAAGCCAGCAGCACCGGTAGCGCCAGCAGTTGACGGCGCGTCATAACATGCCTGCCTTGGGCTGAGCCAACAGTTGTTTGTGAATTGCCCGCTCACGCTGCGCCTTAACGGATTGCCCTAAGCGATCATATACGCGCGACAAACGATAGTGCGGTTCGGGGGAATTTGGGGCCTTGGCAATGGCCTGTTCATAGGCCCGCGCCGCAGCGTTGAAGTCACGCTGACGTTCCAACAAATTGCCCAGTTCAAACGAAAATTCCCAAGTTGCCGGATCGCGACGTAGCGCTTCCAACAGCAATGTCTTTGTTTGCTCATCCGGCTCCCCGGCTGCTTGCAAAGCCCTGGCGTAGACAAACGGAGCGTAGCCGTTTTGATGTTCGCTTTGAAGCCAGGCCTTGGCCACACCCAATATTTCCGGCACCCTATCCGGTAATTGCTCAATCATCCGTCCAAGGAAAATGTAGGGTTGCGGAACGGTGGGGTCCAGTTGAATGACCCGAAGAAAGTGCGTCCCGGCATCGGCAAAGCGACGTTGCGTGTAATAAGCCACGCCCAAGGCCAGCTCCATTTGGGGACTTTTATCGAACTTGGTTACAGCATCTTCCAAAAAAGCGGAAGCTTCATTGAAGCGGCCAAAACGAAGCAGGGCTTGGCCCAACTCGGCGTGGCTTGGTTCATCATAGGGCAGCAACGCCAACAGCGCCCGATGTTCGGCGATCGCCTCATTGGCGCGACCGGTGGCATCAAAGGCTCGAATAAGAATACGATGGGCATCGGCACTTGCACTGTTCTTCAGCGCCAGCCTGGCAAATGTTTCAGCTTGCGGCCACTGGCCTACTTCCTGGTAGAGCAGCGCGGCACGCAATGGGGCGGCGGCATCGGCATCTTTTGATTGGGCAAAGCGTCCCTCCCAAAGTGCTGCTAATTTGCGTTGATTCGATTGCGCGTAATGGAGTGCTAATGTGTGCTGAACCGTTGGGTTGGTGGACCCCAAACTTTCCGCACGTCGGGCGGCATCGGCGGCCAGTTGGGGGAGCTTCAGTTGCGTATAGACTCGGGCAAGCAGGGCTGCGGCGCGGGCATCATTCGGAGCAGATTCCAAATGCACCCGGGCTTGCGCAAGGTGACCAGCGTCAAATGCGGCTTGGGCAACGGCAATCGGATCTACTGCAAGCAGGTACATATTTAAATAAAAAAAGGCCGCTACACTCAGCATACTGCATAGGCTGAGTGTAGCGGCCCGTTTGTCAATTACACGGGTCTAGAACATGAAGCGCAACGCGAACTGCGTGCGACGCTGTGTTCCATCTTGAGTGCTGAAAATACGACCAAAGTTAGGATCGCCCTGTGTTCTGTTCGGCGAACCATACTGTGGAGTATTGGTTAGGTTGAAGGCTTCTGCACGGAACTGAACTTTGAATCGTTCGGTGAGGTTCACCGCTTTGAAGAAAGACAGATCCATGTAATGTTGGCCAGGGATGCGATTGGTTTGAAGGTCCAAGCTGCCTGGGGTACCAGGTGTGGGCTTGGCTACGTTAGAAATATCAAACCATTGTGCAGCCGAACGACCACCGGATGGTGCCGCGTTGGGGTCTTTGCCTGCAATGGCGTCCGGCGTACAATTGCCGAAGCTGCCTATGCAGTTGTTGGTTCCCAAAGTAAATGGTGCGCCAGTACGTAGCGTCACAATTCCGTTAACCTGCCAGCCGCCTAACAGCGCGTTGGTTGCCTTGTTCTGAAGGTTGACCTTCTTGCCCTTGCCGAT
>JANMWO010000045.1:0-5168 GCA_031394025.1 Acidobacteriota bacterium | reverse complement strand
ATCACGATTTGCATCATTGCTTTTTCGGGGTCGGGTGAAAACAGGGCGGTCGTCATTCGGGACATACGTTGGTTCTGCAGGGCCAGAACCTGCCGCTGCAAAATAGGTACGGCGGAAGCGCACTTCAGCATTGGCGTAGCGACTGCGAATTGCTTCCGTCAACTCTAAATTAATGCTGCGCTGCTGGCCGGAACGAGCTTCCGACGGGGACACAAAAAAGAGTGTGTAACGCTGCCGCATGCGAGTTAATGTGTTTTCCAATGCCAAGGCATCGCTAACCGGGAAGCTATCGCCGCCCGATGCGTGGGCAATCTGATCTGAACCGGCGGACTTGGTCTTGGGACCATTCATGCCTCCGCGATTGCTCCCGCCATTTCGAGGTGAGCCGCCACCGTTACCACCGCCGTTGCCACCAGGATAGCCGCCACCACCGGGCGTCGGGCCAAAGATCACTCCACCCAAGCCGCCTCGACGCCGTTGCCCTCCACCTTGATTGCCGCCCCGCTGCTGCCCGCCGCCGCGGCGGTCGTCGCGTCGATCATCGCGCCGGTCGTCATTGGGATAATTATTGGTGCCGCGCATTGCATCAGGGGCAAGCAGTGCGTTCAATACTGTGTCGGAATTGGCCAAGGCCCGCCCAACCCCGAATTCGTCCACTTGAAACATAGATTCGGTCTGGTCATCAGTAACAATAATGATTGTTTTGCGAGCTTCTTTGCGGGCGGAACGGCCCATGAATTCGGCAGCATCGTACAGAGCCCGGGTGATGTCTGTTCCACCTTTGAACTTTTCCTGCCTGAGTAGCGATTGGAATTCCTGTTCCACGGTACCTACCCCAAGAAAAGGCATTCGCATCCGAGTTTGCCGGTCGAAAACCATGATCGCTACTCGATCTTCACCCTTCAATACCTGCATTGCCTGACGGGATGCGGAGGCGATCCGCTCCACGTGTGGGCGCATGCTTCCGCTAACGTCGATCAGCAGCAGCACATCCAATGGCATATTTTCCCGAGCAAAATTGCGGATTTCAACCACTTTCCCTTCGTCGCGCAGAATAAAATCCTGGGCAATCAGGTTAGCCAATGTATGTCCGCCATCCAGCACCTGGGCATCGACGCGGACCAGTCCGACGTCGGAACGAAACACTACCGTGTCGTTGCTTGCTGAACTCGGCGAGTTCGGGGGGCTTGGTGGCTGACCCAGTGCATTGAAGGCAGCCAAGGCAAATATCAAGCCTATTTTACAGCGCATAAAGTAAACCTCATCCCCGCAGTTAAAGACGGGAGTTAAAGACGTGCCGTGTTGAGACGTGCAGTACATTAAACCCGGATTTAGGCGTTTGGTTATGGTATCTGCAACAATACTAAATGGCCGACCCTTTTAGCAGTCGGATGGGGCCATTGCTGGTGGACAGTTCCAAGTGTGGACCGCCAGAACCAATCACCCCTTCCAGACGACCTTTAGACCAACTGCCGCTGGACTTCACATCCAATTCGCTGGAAACGCTGGAATTGTGAGTGCTGGCATCCACCCTGGCATTGACATTGGAGGGAAGTCGAACGTTGATGTGTCCGTTGGTTGTGGAAGCGCGCACGTCGGACCGAACTTGGTCGAACGTGAGATCCACGCCGCCGTTGGAAGTGGAGGCTTTAACCAGCGAATTTACTGGGACGTCGAATAATCGGGCGGAAATAGCGCCATTGGTGGTCTTCGCCGTGAATTCGCCGTGCAGATTGTCAGCATTAATGTGACCGTTGCTGGTGGTGACCTTGGCGCCACCGGTGACATCGAACATATCTACATTTCCATTGGTGGTGTTGATTTCCAGGTTGCCTTTCAGTGACCGGGTGCGCACTCCGCCATTGGTGGTGCGAATGCGAGCCGCCCCTTCCAAGTGTTCCAAATGGATGCTGCCGTTGGTGGAGGCTGCCAGTTCCACTAATATTTTGTAGGGAACTCGAATGTTGTATCGCGCACCAGCATTAGCGTTCCACTTCTCTACAGGGGGAATGGTGCGGATGCTGACGGCACCGTTGGAAGACTGCACGTCAATTTTTATTTCGTCGAGGATGGCTTTGGTTTTAGCGTACTTGGTGCCGGATATGTCGACTTCATTTTTCTCCCAACCGGTGATGTCCACCGAACCATTGAAATTTTCAATGGAGAAACGTCCTCCGGAAGCCAGCGGTTTGGTGTAGTGGAAGTCCTGCTTTTCTTGCGTGCCGGCAAATACCTCGTCGGCATCACAACCGGTGAGCATGAAGAGCGCAGGTAAGACGGAGAGCGCGTAATGGGATCGGGACATGGGGGTCACCTCCAAGGGGATATTGCTTAGTACGAATGATACCGGAAAACGTTCCAGGAAAAAATGAAGTTGTTATGTTGCCGCGGGACATAATTTTATTACTGCCAGCGATCGAATGGATTGAGACATAATTGAAGCAAGGAGGAAATATCAGTGACTCACACAATTGGCATCGATCTTCCTCTGGAAAAGATTTCCGAAATCTGTCGTCGCTACAGTGTCGCCGAATTGGCTGTTTTTGGCTCTGCTGCTCGTGGCGAACTAGGCCCCGAGTCGGACTTAGATATTCTGGTGGAGTTTCAACCTGGGGTTACGTGGGGTCTGGAATACTTCAGTCTTGAACAAGAACTTGCGGAAGCAGTAGGCCGTCGTGTGGATCTAGCCACCAAAAAATGGCTCCGACCGGAAGTGCGGTCCTCAATCTTGCGCGATGCCCTCGTTGTCTATGCGGCGTGATGCATTAAGGCTTCTCGATATGGTCCGTGCGGCGACCGTGGTGGAAGATTATTTGGACGGAATCAGCCAAGACCGATTTGTTGCCGGTGGACTCCATCAAGATGCTGTTCTTCGTCAATTGATGGTAATTGGTGAAGCAGCTTACAAGGTTTCAACCGAGCTTCAACATCGCACACCTTATATTCCTTGGCTACAGATCATCGGCTTTCGGCATCGATTGGTACATGATTACTTTGGTCTTGATATAGATGCCGTTTGGAAGATTGCTTCTTCACAGTTACCCTTATTACATTTGCAGATCACAGCACTTCTGGTCAGTGAATTTCCAGAAGATGGCAGTGAGTAATAAAACTTATGGGTGTCGAGTAAAACCGGGTCATCCTTGCGTTACTGAAGGAATAGGCTCGCCGATTTCGCGCATCACTTCGACGTGCAATGCGATAGCTTCTTTAATATTGCGCTTCGTTTCTTCCAGCGTGGCACCAGTAGTGACGCACCCGGGCAGGTCCGGAATGTATGCCGCCCAATTCGACTCTGCTTTTTCATAGACAACGGCAAAGCGTCTCATGATTACTCCATTCCAGCTTTCTTTAAGATAGATCTCAACGTGCCAAGTGTTGCATGCCTGTGAGGAAAATTTCCCCAAGACTTCACTGAGTTGTTAAAACGTCGCATGTTATTCTTGGGATTCAGTCCTCGCTGTGCGAACCCTGTTGGTTCGGTCACCTTCAACTTTTTATAATTATATGAAAAAGCTTCTAGCCCTGAATCGCGGCGAAATCGCCATTCGAATCTTTCGCGCAACCAATGAACTGGGCATCCGCACTGTGGCTGTCTACTCGCAGGAGGATCGACTCAGCCTGCATCGCTTCAAGGCTGATGAAGCCTACCTCATCGGCGTGGGCAAAGGGCCTGTCCAAGCCTACTTGGACGTGGACAACATTGTTGCCATGGCCGCTGAAAAAGGTGTGGACGCGATTCACCCTGGTTATGGATTTCTATCAGAAAACCCTGCCCTGCCCCGAGCTTGTGCACAGCATGGCATCACGTTTATTGGACCCAGTCCCGACCTGTTGGAAAAGCTGGGCGATAAGACGGCGGCCCGCTCTTTGGCAGAAAAGGCTGGCGTTCCGGTGGTGCCCGGGACGCAGCACGCGATTTCCGACGCAGTGAAAGCAGGGAAGCTGGCGGCCAGCATAGGCTTTCCATTGATCATCAAAGCAGCCTTCGGCGGTGGTGGCCGGGGCATGCGGGTTGTAGAAAAGCCGGAAGACTTTGCTGGTATGTTTGACGAAGCCAGCCGTGAAGCAGGCGCTGCTTTTGGGAATAGCGGCTGCTTTATGGAACGCTATATCCGTCGCGCGCGCCATGTGGAAGTTCAGATTCTGGGCGATAAGCACGGGAACATTCTCCACCTGCATGAACGGGATTGTTCCGTGCAGCGTCGACATCAAAAAGTTGTGGAAGTGGCCCCGGCTGTCAACCTGGATGCTCGTATTCGTCGTGAATTGGCCGATGCTGCCGTGAAACTGGCTCGTACCGCCGGTTACTATAATGCTGGCACTGTGGAATTCCTGGTGGATGCCGAGTCCGGCGAATGGTTCTTCATTGAAGTGAATCCGCGAGTGCAGGTGGAACATACGGTGACAGAAATGATCACCGGTATTGACATTGTGCGGGCGCAAATTCAGATAGCCCAGGGCATGTCTCTGCACGGTCCGGAAATGGATTTGCCGAAGCAGGAAGACGTTCCGCTGCATGGGTTCGCCATGCAATGCCGTGTCACTACCGAAGATCCGGCGAATCACTTCGTGCCTGATTACGGCAAGATTCAAACCTATCGTTCCCCGGCAGGCTTTGGTGTGAGGCTGGACGGAGCGTCTGCTTATGGTGGGGCGGTGATCACCCCGTTCTACGATTCGTTGCTGGTGAAAGTTTCCACTTGGGGTCGCCGATTTCCCGATGCTTGCGATCGCATGGATCGGGCTTTGCGCGAATTCCGTATCCGTGGCGTGAAGACCAACATTCCGTTTTTGGAAAATGTTGTGAACAACGACAAGTTCCAGAATGGCCTGGTGACCACCAGCTTTATTGACGATACTCCGGCGCTATTCAAATTCAGCACGCGCAAGGACCGGGCTACTCGTTTACTGACCTACATGGGGGAAGTGATTGTCAACGGCAATCCAGAAGTGGCCGGTAAAACGAAGCAAACTGTCTTTAAGGCTGCGCCAATTCCGGCGCATAATTCCGCAGTTGCGCCGCCCGGCACACGACAGATGTTGGATCAAATGGGTGCTGAGAAATTTGACCGAATCATTAGGCAAATGATTGCAGCCGGTGTGGAATGTAATTACGTTGAATTTAAAAAAATAGCCGACGCGAAAGAAAAAAAAATAATAAAAAA
>JANMWO010000404.1:0-3286 GCA_031394025.1 Acidobacteriota bacterium | reverse complement strand
GCGTTCATTAATGAATGTGTAGTTGGCACGCAGCAGATCCAGCACGTTTCGGTCTTCCCGTAAAATACTTTCGAAAAAGAGTTCGGTTTCTTTCAAGAAAGACTGACGCAGGTTATCGTCAAAATCCGGGAACACGCGCATGTCTGGTGTAGTGGATGCCAGGTTGCGCAAGTGCAGCCACTGTTCCGCAAAATTGCTGACCAGGACGTTGGAACGGGGATCAGCCAGCATACGACGCGTATGTTGTTCCAGAACGGCGGGGGTTCGCAGCTTTCCGGCAATGGCTGCGTCAAGCAGCGCATCGTCAGGAATACTGCTCCATAGAAAGAAAGAAAGTCGCGAGGCTAATTCCACGTCGCTGATGCGGTAGGCGGTCTTGGGGGCAATGTTGGCTGGGTCTTGCTCTACGCGAAACAGGAATTCTGGACTGACCAACACAGCGCGCAGGGCCATTTCAATTCCATTGTCGAACCCTTCTTCTTTGCGGGCGTTGTTGAAGAACTGCAGAGGCATTTTGAGATCAGCAGCAGTTACCGGGCGACGGTAGGCTCTACGCAGTAAGGTAGAAAGAATTTGTTGAGCGCAAGCATCCTGTTCCTTTAGATTCGAGTTTGTAGGATGGCAGACAAACAGACGGCGGCGGCTGGGCGTATCGCCAGGCCCGGTTGCCTGATAAGGGCCATTGATAGAAATGGAATAAAGAGCGGGTTGCGGCCGTGGATGGCGGTCCATGTTGAAGTGCGCCTGGTAGGGTTGGCGCTCAGTTTCAAGCAGTGCCGATTGCTTCTTCAGAAATGACACCGTGAGAGTGTGGGGACCGGCGGTAACCGGAATTCGGATTGTCAGGTGTTGATCTGCAGCGCTATGGTCATTGCCCGGCGGCGGTGGCTTCACGGTGAACAATTTCACGCGTTCCCCATCGAGCGTGAGTTCCACTTCATGCGGCTCTTTCAGCCCTTCCACGTGTTCATTCCGATCACGTGCCAGACGGAGTTGAATATCGTATTTGGCATCCATCGGGAATGTGTAAGGAATTTTCGCTCCACCTCGAGTTCCGAATGGAAGCCCCTCAACGTGTTCTTCCTGCGTCCGATCCGGTGGAAGTTGAATCAAGTTGCCGCCTGGGGAACGGGGTGGAATACCAATGACTCGCCGACTGATTGCTTGCGCTGCATTTAAGTAACGTTCCAGCAACGTTGGGGAGAGATCGCCCACGGTGACGTTGTCGAACCCGTGGCTGGATTCGTCACTGGGAAGCAGCGCGGTGACGTCCACATCAATTGCCAACAGGTCCCGAATGACGTTCTGATATTCAGTGCGGTTCAAGCGACGAAACGTATCTGTGCGTCCTGGGTTTGGATTGTTGACAACCAATTGATCCAACCCTTGTTGCAGTCCGGTGAGCAGCGATTTATAGGCAATCTCATTGGGGCGGGGAAGTCCTGCTGGAGGCATATTTCTGGCAGAAAGCCTGCGGGCAACCCGTTCCCAAATTTCGGGATTTTGTTGGATGTTATCCACATTTACAGAGTCCAACGCAATGCCGCCATTGTGGACTTTGGCATTATGGCAACCAACGCAATACTGATTGAGAATGGCCCGATCCTGCTGTGCGGCAGAGGATGAAAATATGGCTAATAAACAAATGGGAATCCAAGCGCACCGATACATTCCAAGCCCTCCTCATGCAATCTGGTCCCTCTGATTATATATGACGATTTATGCGTAGCGTGCCGCTACGCCTGCAATACAATGTCGCGCACCTGAAAATGAGACACCCGATGTTGGTTCAGCTTGTGGTTCCGCGCGAAGCATGGATTCCTAAAAATCCGCAATGAAATAGTTGAGTTCCAAGTCGCTCAAGGGCTAGAAAATGCTTGATTTTCGCCAGGAAAAAGTGGAAACTGAAACGTCAGAATCAGGCGCAATGCCAAAGAGAATTGGAACTACAACAAGAAGTCCAGGAAGGCTGTTGCGCCAACGGTTGTGGCGGCAAAGCCACGGCTAAAGGCACGTTGATTATTTAGTGGGAATCTGACCAGCAATGCATTCAACAATGCTTCCAGATGATTACTTAGAAATTGCGGCAACTACCATTTGTAATGTTTTTCCGGTGGAATCCCCAATTGCCTTTGGATCGCCAGCTTTCCAATCAGCACGAGACCCGTCGTAGGTATACTTTGCTGGCAACCGGGTTAGCGCTGGATCATACTGCCCTTCAGTTCCGCCCATTTTATAAATCACCAAGTCTAGCGATGGCACCACGTAGATGGCGTACCCGCCCGATCCACCTTTCCAAAATGCATCGCGCGGGACATTCGCATACTGTCCTTGCTCGTTCACATTGAAATTAAAACTGTGATTGTAATGTGGATTGTACTTCACCATGCGACCGCACATTTTCACGAAATCTTCCGGCACAATCTGTTTGCCTTCCCACTTGCCACCGTGCAATAACATATATCCAAAGCGCAACATATCGGTGGCGCGGACGGCAATGCTTCCGCCACCGGGAGTGTGAAACATGCGGCCATCGGCGTCAATGCCGCCCTTCAATTTGGGTCGGTACATAGCGTAGCCCCAGGTTCCAAATCCCAAGGGTCCGGTAAGGCGCAGGCGCATGTAATCTTCCATTTCCATTCCAGTCAACTTACGCACCATCATTGCCGGTAGATGGCTGGAAGACGTGGCGTAGGAATAACAATCGCCTGGGGCGCACCACAGGGATTGTTTTAGCGCGAAGCCATCGGTGGTGGAGTAGGGGCCATTGTCTTCTGTGGGATTTTCCCAGGTCTGTTTAACACCCTTCACGTACACCGGATTGGTGCCACGAATTCCAGCGGACATGGCCAGCAATTGACCCAAGGAAATGTCAGCTTTGCGCGGGTCGTCCAATGGCAGAATTTCGTTGCCCAAATATTTTGGAGTGAACACTTTTTCGTCCAGGCCATTGGGAATCATGTCCGCTTTTTCTTTGAGAAGAATGCCAACCGCCATACTGGTGAAGGCTTTTCCGCAGGATGCCAGTTCTGGAAGTGCCTCACGATTGCCCCGTCCAAAGTAGCGTTCATAGACCAGCGTCCCGTGATGAACTACAAGCAGACCGCCGTGTTGGCTGGTCTGTTGGACATACTCAAAAGTCTCGTCCAGCTTTTTCTTGTCGATGCCTGTAGGATTCTTCGACGTTCGCCAGCCGCCCTTCGCATCGGGCTTGGGAAAGTAATCGGCAGCTTGGCAAAGTGCCAAAGGTGAAAGCAAAAGGAAGGTGAAGTTTCTTAAGGCCATG
>JANMWO010000373.1:0-3196 GCA_031394025.1 Acidobacteriota bacterium | reverse complement strand
CCGCTCCCGCGCGGTCACGGCTCGGTAACTTGTTGACGCAACCGAGCCGTGACCGCGAGGGAGCGGGTTTTCAGAGGCGCTCAAACACTTTAAGCTCTCCGATTGCGGAAAACTAAGTGGCACTGGGCCTTCAGCCTGCCTACTTTGATCCATAAACATCATTGAGCGCACCAGCCGCCATCAATCAGAATATCGGTACCAGTGATGAAATCAGCCGCATCGGAGCAAAGAAACGCAGCCAACGCGCCGATGTCTTTCGGCTGGCCCCACTTGCCTGCGGGGATTTTTGAGAGGAACTGCTTGTTCAACTCCGGGTTGTTCATCAAGGGAATATTCATCTCAGTGGCGAAGGGTCCGGGACTGATGCCCACAACGCAGATGCCCTCAGGGGCTAATTCCATCGCCAGTGCTTTGGTCAGTCCAAGCAGCGCTGCCTTGCTGGATGAGTAAGCTCCGCGACCACCCAGCGACACATGGCTCATGATGGAAGTCATGTTGAGGATGCGTCCCCATCCCTTGCCTTTCATGTGCGGCACAAAGGCTCGGCACAACAAGAAGGCACTGGTCAGGTTGGTGGTAAGCACGGAGTTCCATTCGTCAAGTGTGAACTCGTCAATGTTTTTACGGATGTTGATGCCAGCATTGTTCACCAGAATGTCAACGCGACCGAAATGGGCCATGACGTCTTTTTCCAGTTGCGCCATGTCCGTTTCGCTGGTGACGTCGGCGGTGAAGGCGACGCCTTCGGAACCCGCTTCGGCGCACAATTTTACGGTTTCCGCCAACATCGCTTTGTCCCGACCGACGATAGCAACTTTGCCACCTGCCTGCGCGAACGCCACCGACATAGCTCGTCCAAGTCCGCGGCTTGCGCCAGTCACTACTGCTACTTTACCTTCCAGGGTTTTTGCCATTTTTCCTTTTTCCATTCGCGAAGTAGCGAAATTTTAATTACGGTTGTCCGTGATGCTGCATTTTCTCATGAAGCATTTCCGCGATGCGTCCGGGATTATCAATCCCTTCAATTGTCAGCCGACTGCTTTCCCCGGCTGTTTCCAACGTCAGACTTCCGATTCCAAACATGCGTTCCATTACCGATTGATCCACCCTTACGTCCTGCAGCTTCTGAATCACAATGGTCCGTTGTTGTTTGGAAGCGAAACCGGATTCATATTTAATCAGGTCGCCTTCAATTACCAACCGGGTGGTTCGCAATGTAATATGCTTGGCTACTGCCCACAGGGCAACCAAAAGCGGCAGAATCACCAGCCACCAATAAGGTAATCCGCTATAACTTAACCAGCCCACAACGATTATGAAAAGCACAGCGCTCAACAGGTAGTGCGGCAGGATTGGCTTAATACTGGGGTGGACGGTAATGTCGTTCATTCGTAGTTCTAAATAATTGTATAGCACCAGACGGCACCGTTTTTGGATAAACTGCAAGGTAGCAAGGACAAACCTATGAAAACCCTTACCCTATCCTTTCTTTCAACCGTTTTGGCCATTACCGCCCACGCCGAAATCACTTATCAACAGACCACTCAAATGACGGGAGGGGCACTTTTGAAAATGCCGTTCTCTGGCCGATTGAAGCAACCCATGGAATCAACCACCGTGATCAAGGGAAACCGTATGGCCCACATTTCGAAAGACAACGGGATGATTTGGGATCTGGAGAAAGAGACCATCACGAATGTCGATTACAAATCCAGCACCTATTCCGTAATGACTTTTGCCGAGATGAAAGCCATGTATGAAAAAATGCTCAACAACGTTTCCGATGCCGGGAAAAAGAATCAAGTGGACATGACCTACGACGTGCAGGTGAACGAGACGGGCAATACAAAAACAATATCGGGTTACTCCGCTCGTGAGGTAGTGATGACCATTGTGATGAAGATGGCCGATCCCAAATCGGGGCAGGGTGTTGATACCAAGATGGAAAATCACATTTGGCTTTCAAAGGATGTCCCCGCAGGTAAAGAGTTGATGGATTTCCATCGGCGTATGGCTACCAAAATTGGTTTTTCGGCAGACACATTCCGCAGCATTCAGGCAAATCCACAAACCGCCAAAGCGATGGCCGCAATGGCTAGCAAGGCGGGCACAATGGAAGGCTTTCATTTAATGTCAGTGACAAAAATGATGATGTCGCCAGAGATGACCGCGCAGATGGCGCAAGCTTCTGAAGCGGGCGCAAAAGCCAGAGCCGATATGGGTACAGACGTGAAAACATCCACAGAAGACGCTGCTGAACAAAGCGTTGCCAGCGCTGTTGCCAGCCGGTTAGGGAAGTTTGGTGGAATTGGTGCAGCCGGTTTGGGTGGTTTGTCACGAGGTCGCAGAAAGGCGGAAGCGGATGCCGCTGCCCCCAAAGCGCAAGCGACAACTGCCAAGGTTCCAGATGCTGAAGCCGGTGTGATGTCGGAAATGACACTCACCACCACTTCGATTTCAGCCACAGCGGATGTGTCAAAGCTGGCAGTTCCAGCGGGATTCAAACAGGTAGAGAACAAGGCAGAAAAGTCCTTACGCCGGTAAGGATGTTACAATCGACTCTACATGGCTGATAAGGAGAAAAAACGTTCCATGATCTGGATGCTATTCGCTCTAGGAGCGGCGCTTTCGTGGGGCATTTACGGCCCGATTCTGCATAAAGGCCAAGCTGCGCTAGGGAATCCCTTTAAGGCGTTGTTGTGCGTTGGAGTTGCCTATTTCCTGATGGGCGTGATTGTTCCGGTGATCATGTTGGGGTCCCAAGGTGGGCTCAACAATTTCAATTCCGGCGGTGTGACGGCGGCGACTCTGGGCGGCACTTTGGGTGCGCTAGGTGCGATTTTCATCATCTTTGCATTTCGCAACGGCGGGATTCCTAACTACGTAATGCCCATTGTTTTTGGCGGCGCTCCGGTGATTAATGTGTTGTTCTCTATGTATCAGCATCCGCCCAAGGATTCCCCGAATCCACTGCTGTTTGTTGGGATGATCATGGCTGCGGTTGGTGCTGGGATGACGCTGTACTTTAAGCCGCAAGCTTAGGGTCAACTGACCATAACGGAGTAAACGAATGCTCAGAGTTCTTGGACTCTTGCTCGTGACGTTAGAAGCAATAGCTCAGCCGTCGGCAAACGCCTTTTCAGAGCAACTGATGCAAGTACCCCTGCACATTACCACTGGCACAATGCAAGGGATG
>JANMWO010000358.1:0-10031 GCA_031394025.1 Acidobacteriota bacterium | reverse complement strand
ATCGGGAAATTGTCGACGCACCAGCGGCCAGATTTGTTCAACAAAATAGCGGAAGGCCAAAATGTTGGGGAAGTGTCGAAACGACCCAATGAACAGAACTTTGTGTCCCGCCGTTTCCAGCGTGGGTATGAAGCGAGTTAGATCCACACCATTGGGAATCACTCGGCAACTTGGAACAGCCAGAGTGCCCGAATCTTTTTCGCTCATGGCGACGACGTACGGAAAACGGCGGACCGCACGTTGCTCAAAGCGCTTCCAACGCCAGGCATTCCACTTCGAACTGAGTGTTTGCTGGCGATGGGCCACCTGCTCATACAGGTCGAACGTCACATCGTGTTCCACCAGAACATCGCCAGGGTATTGGGCCAGTTGGGTGTACTCCACTTGCAATAACGACAGCCCCAATTCTTGTCGGCTCGTTGCAAGAAGCTTTTGCAAAACTGGCGATTCGTATTCGCATACTTCAGACGGAGCAAGCGAAGCCCACCGGGGTTTGCGATAGCGGGGCAATTCGAACAAATACGCAAGCGAAACAAATTCCAGGATCGGCGAGGCAGCGTCGGGCTCACCGAATGCGTAAAGAACAATATCGAATTCCTTCGCCGCTTCTCTCAGAAGATGGTAAATGCGGACGGCTCCACCATGGGAAAGCGGCCAGGGAAAATATGGCGAAAGGATTCCAATTCGACGACGACCCTTACGCCAAGGACGACCCTCCAACGTCACGTATTTACTGGATCGGAACCCATCGCCATTGGACCATGGCCGCAACCAAATGCGGTCCAACTCAACACCCTTCAGAAACAGAGCGGACGCGATGGGTGACCAAAGGCTTGCGTGGTGACGTTCTAATCGGATGTTGAAAGCGAGAATTTTCCTTGGAGCAAGAAGGGCAGCTACTTTATGCAGCGGATGTGGAGAACCGTCAAATAGAACAGGGGCCAGTCCGACGCGGTATTGCCGCAGAGCACGGCGGGATTCCAGAAAGGGGTCTTGCGCAGAGACAACGATAGTAGCCACACCGGGGACTTCAATTCCCTGCCCCAGGCAAATCAAAAAGTGGCGACGCTTCGGCTCAAGGTCGCGAACTTCAGCGACCATTTTTCGACACCGTTCCAAGTCACCAGACGCAAAGGAAACAACTACGGCTTCAGGCTCTTTACCCACTAGCCGAAACAGTGCAGTCTTCCAACTCACGCGGCCTCGCTCGAATCCACTCTCACCCTGCTCAACAGGAACGCGGCACACAAGGGCAAAAACGCAATTGCCTGGCACACTGGTGCAAACCCGTAATGATCCGCAGTCCAACCCACCGCTGGCGAAACAACAGTCTGCAGGAATCCATAAGCCGACGTGAGTGACGCCACGGCGAATGCGGCTCGCTTGCGTCCGAACACTTCCAAAGGCATGGAGTAGAGATTCACCGTGAAGATGGTACCGCAAAAATAACTGATAGCCATTAGCAATGCAGCGCCGCCTGCAGAGCCCATCCACGGCACGGCGGCTGTACAAGTCATGCCCACGCATCCTATCCAAATGGCCCGCATCCTAGCTTGCTGGATGGGCATTCCCTGGCCACTCCAACGCAGCGTCAAGTATCCGCCAGTTAATCCGCCGAACAACCCCATCAGCGGCGTGATCCAGGCGAATTGCGCATTGGCTTGAGACTGACTCAGACCCCAGGTTTTTACCAAATAGGGTGTGACCCAATTGGTCCACAAGCTGTAGGTTGTCATGCCCAGAATGGTAGCGGCGATGAATGTCCAATAGCGTTTGTCAGAGAGCATGTCTTTGATAGAAGTCTGGCGGGCATGCGGGGAAATTGGCGGCGCAGGAACCCGGTAAGACGTCAGCCACCAAATGGGAATCCAAAGAAAGCCCAATGATCCGGCTATTAAAAACGCAGTGCGCCAATCGAAATGGGCGGCCAACAATGGAGCGGCCATGCCTCCCAAACTGATCCCGGTTTGCGATAGCGAGTTACCCAGCGCGCGCTCAGCAGGAGCCAGATACATGGCAAAGGCTTTGCCAGAACTGGGCACGCCACCAGCCTGCGCAATGCCCAGGAGTGCACGGCAAATCACCAGACCAGTGAAGCTACCAGTGAATCCCGTAGCGATGGTGGCCAATGACCACAACCCCAGCGATACGGTGATGCCCCAGTTGAGTCCGACGCGGTCAATGAACAATCCCATTAACGGCGCGCTGAGCGCATAGATAATGGAAAATAGCGATAGCAGCCAACCGAAATCGGTATAGCTCAAGTGGAATTCCGCACGCAAGTCCGGCTGCACTGCGGCCAGCAATTGGCGATCCAGGTAGTTCAGCATGGACGCGCAAACGAAGATTGCAATGGCAACCCAGCGGGTCCGGTTCACTGCAGTTCCACTCGCACAATGTCACCGGAGGTTTGCCGCGGTTTATTGGGTTTGTTTACGTAGTCGATGGTGGCGTTACGTATTGGACGTTGGATGCCGCAACTCAACGTCGCCGCGCCCAGTAGCCCAATCTTGGACATATCTGGAGCGCCAAACTGTATTAACTTGTTGTCCGGACCTCGGATCACCACGCGTACCAAGCCTTTCAAACAGTCCACCCTTTCCAGCTTTCCAGTGATGTGGGCATCGGCCTGCGTGCCATCCCACCACTGTTCCAGCTTGCTGGTATCCATTGGTGCAAATCCCTTGTTGGCCTTGGCTTCCGCTTCACGAACCCTCGCTATGGCCTCATTTTTCAAACGTTCCAGTTCCAGACGTTTCTCTTCCTGTTCCTTACGACGCGCAGCGGCTTCCAGCTCCAAACGCTGCTCCACGCTCATCCGACGACCGTCGCGGAGTTGTTGCCTGATCTCAGAATTAGGGGCTGCTTTTTCGGCCATCAACCAGGCTCGGGCAGACTCTGGGAATTTTTCAGCATCTTGCAGCACCTGGGCATATTTGCCCCAATATTGCCAATCACGCGGAACCAGCTCAGTGTACTTCTTCATCAGAATCAGCTTGCGACCAGTGTCCGTCTCCAGTTCGGCAAGCCTCTTTGCGGGCTCACCCCATTTAGGATTTTTGCCAGCAGCATTGCGTAGCGATTCGTAAGTCCCCAATGCCGTTTGCGCTCGCGCCCCCTGACTTTTACCCAAAATCGCTTTGTCATTCGTCAACAATCCCAACCCTTCCTGCGCTTCACTGGATTGTGGAAACTTTTCCAGAATCGCCTTGTAGCCTAGTTCCGTAGGTTCCAAATCAACCAGAGCAAGCTCACCAACTGGCGGATTTAATTCCCGACCCAGGCCCGACCTACGAACTTCTACCGCATGCCCACTCAGCTTGAGAGTCCCTGTGATGGGAGCCTCCATGTAAGCATCCACTTCCTTTTCAAAGGCAGCGGGCGTCATCTCAAATGCATTCCGCAGAGCCACATCCTGTTCCACACCTTTGCGCATATTGGTGAGCATGACCCGCAATTTGCCACTGTAGCGAGGATCAACTGCGAGCAAGTGCAAACGAGCCCAGGCGCGGGTTTGGAGCTTCTTTTCAGGTAAAGCCCCAAGCGTAACCTTCACTCCATTCACTTCCAAAGTGCTGAACAAGGTCAGGATCGCTTCTTCCACTTCAAGCGGCATGCCGCTGATTCCATCGTCCAGCAAAATGCGGCCGTAGGATGGATAGAGCCTTGGTTCCACAGGCAAGCCAAAGGGAAGCACAGCCATATAGGAATCCCGACGAAGTGCAAATAGTTGAGGCTTGGAAGAAGCTTTCTTGTCTTTGAGCAGAACCACTTTGATGGGCCAAACAGGATCCAGCGGTGCCCCCAGCAATTGTCCTAACGTGTAGCGGTATTGATCCAATGCGTTCAAAGTTTCCGACGCTTCCTTGTCCATACCAACTGCCAGCACGGAAACAGGACCAGCATGATATTCCTTCCAGGTTTCTGCCGAAAGGAGTGGAGCCAGTAGAAATAGGAGACGTCGGAAAATGGGAAGCTCCTTAAGAAAACTTCCAGATCTGTTCGATGGTCTTCGAAAGAATCCAGCGCTTATCTTCTTCATTGAGGAACTTCATTTCATCACGAACCACTTGCAATGTTTGTGCGTAGCTTGCATGTGGCAGACAAACCGGCCAATCGGTGGCCCACATTAAACGCTTAGGGCCGAACGTATCGTACAGTCGTTTCACGTTGGCAAAGGTGTCGGCAAATGGATATTGCTGCTTAGAAAGCTGCCAGGTGTGAGAGATCTTCACAAACACTTTCGGATAGCGTTGCAGATCCAGCAGCTTGTCCAAAAGCTCTGGCTTGTCAATCGGACTATCGGCCATATGATCAATCACAATAGTCAGGCCGGGATGCTTTTCAATCAACTTAGCCATGTCAGGCATGCGCGTCACTGGTGCCAGCAAAAGCATGGGGATCTTCAAATCTTCAACGCGTTTCCATAGCGGAGCCATCAGCGGACCACGAATCCAATCGCCACTGGCATCTGCGCTTGGGGAAATTCGGATACCTTTGAACCCTTGCTCTGCCAGCTTTGAAGCGTGATCTGGCGCTTCGGGATCATTCGGATTCACACGGGCCACGCCTTGCAATTGTTTGGGGAAACGTTGGAAAGAATCCAGTGTATAGCTGTTGTCCCAACGATAGCCGATGTATTGAATCAGCACCGTGTGCGAGATCCCGTTGGCCTTCATCAATTCCAGCAGAGTTTCCACCGGAGCATCTTCCTTGGGAGGCTTAGTCGTTTCTTTCGCCCAAGGAAACTGCGCGTCGTTCTTCCAAACGTGAACGTGAGGATCAATGATTTTGTAGGTCGGTACAGCAGCTTCTGTGGTCATGGCAAGGGCGCTTCCGGCAAGCAAATTCCTTCTTGTGATGTTCATACTACTTGTAGATTGGTTCCAGTTTGCTCACCACATAAGCAGCTTCCCGTTCGTAACTTTTACGTGGACCCAGGCGAGCTGTGTCCAGATCATTGATCAGCCAACCCTTCCATTCAATCCGTTTCAAAATGCGATGCACGGCTGGGAAATCCACTTCACCATCTCCCATATCGTAAATGGAATTCAAGAATTTTGCGGACTTGGAATCCTTTGGCTGCACCTTGCCATTGCCTTCCACCCAATCTTCAGTTGGAGCCGTCCACTTGGCATCTTTATAATCGATGGTCATCAAGCGCGCTTTGTGCTTTTCAATAGCCGTGGGCACATCATAGCCAGTTAAATGCAGATGCGCTGTGTCAGGCGAAAACCAGAATAACTTTGGATCTGTCATGGCCATGCACCGATCCACTTCCGCAGGCGATTCGGCCATTTGATCTAAATGATTGTGCAAACCAGCGCGGAATCCCATGGTGCCCGCCAGTTCCCCAATTTGATTCATGCCTTCACACATATGCTTGAAAGCTGTTTCGAAATCTTCTTTCGGACGCGATGGGGAGAACACCACCAAATCCTTGGCCCCAAACACTTTCAGGAACTCCATAGCTCGCTTGGCGTCGGCCAAAACTTTTTCACGAGCCTTAGGGTCATGCGTTGGACCATTGAAGCTGATCGTGACCACATTCAAATTTCGCTTGGAAACTTCCTTTTCAATTTGGCCAACGGTCATGCCGTAGGTTTCCAAAAAGGTGGGGAACCCGGTTACACGAATCCCGACAAAACCGGTGTCTTTCATAATGTCCAGGATTTCAGTCAATGGGACGCGCTTGAAATGTCCCCATAAAGCGGCACTGCAGGCCCACTTTAGATTCTTATTCGCAGGCATCTTCGTGGCCGCGTGTGTGGCGGTGGCGGCAAAGGCGGCAATTGCTTGGCGACGAGTGAGTATGCTCATATTCCAGACATCCGTTTGTACCCTTTCACAACCGCGTTTTGAAATTCCCAAAGTCCAGCAAACGCAGCCGGAGGCTGGTTCCCATAATGCAGAAAGAATGCGCCGCCCTGGGCCAGGGGCCGCCAAGTCAACTGTGGCTGAAACTGCGCAAATTGCGGAGATTCAGCTAAAGCCACTTCCAAAGACTGGGCCGCAAGTTTAGAATCAATTTCCACTTTAAGTTCTAGTGGGGGAAACGCGAAGTTGGTTATCCACACTCTTCACGCCCTTCACTTTCATGGTGACTTTTGTGGCTTTGGACTTGATTTTATCTTTTTCAACCACTCCGCGAATTGTCACCACGCCGTCCTTCACGGCAACTTCAAAAGCGCCACCACGCACGTCTGGATCGTTAGCCAACTTGCGACGAACTTGATCATAGAGAGAATCGTCAGAAGCAGGAAGTTTCTTGTCCGCAGCAATCAGTGACAAGCTCAAAACCAGGGTCAACAACAGGAAAATTGTAAAGTTTGCAAGTTTTTTCATAATCATCACACCATCATTTCTCATCAAAGGACGCACCACTAGCCATTCTTCGCCAGTCTAACTCATTCAGAAACTCCACATTCTCACGCCAATCGGGACGAACCTTCACAAACAGTTCCAGAAAGAATTTTTGTTCAAAAAACGTTTCCATTTCCTGGCGAGCCAAAGTTCCAATTTCCTTGATCATGGAACCGCCCTTCCCAATCACAATGCGCTTTTGACCTTCTTTTTCCACATAAATGGTAGCGGCCACACGAGTGATCTTCGGAGTCTCCTCCCACTTTTCGACGAACACCGCCACCGAATGGGGTACTTCCTGTTCCGTTGCATCCAGTAATTTTTCGCGAATCATTTCAGCCGCAAGAAAGCGCGAAGGCTGATCCGTAACGTGATCCTCAGGGAAAATCAATTCCCCTTCCGGCAGGTGTTTGAAAATTTCTTTCTTCAACACTTCCACCTGTTCACCGCTAGCTGCGGAAACTGGAATGTAGGAAGTGAACTCACGAATCTGCTGATACGCGGTCAGCAGTTCAATCAGCTTCACTTTCTTGCCAATTAAATCGATCTTGTTCAGCACCAGGATCACGGGCACTTCAACATTTTTAAGTACGTCAAGAGCCTGCCGTTGTTCGTCGTCAATGTAGCGACGGGAATCCACCACATAGATCAACGCATCCAGGTTCGACAGCGAAGACCGCACAGTGCGCATCATCCGTTGATTGAACATGGAATCTGATTTATGAATTCCTGGAGTATCGGCAAAAACAATTTGACCCAGTTCTGGTTCGGTTAGGACTCCTTGAACCAAGGTTCGTGTAGTTTGCGGTTTTGAGCTGACAATGGCCAGCTTCATGCCTGCCAAGGCGTTCAACAAAGTGGATTTGCCGGCGTTCGGCAGTCCGATAATGGAAACAGTTCCTACTTTCAAATTTTCTCTTTCTCCGCTGTTGTTGCGGAATCGGGCTCAGGATTTTCAAGAGCGGCGGAAACACAAACCTGTTCTACGCGGCGTTCACTGGCCGAAATTACGTCAATGCGGAGACCGTCATTTTCCACGTGCTCACCCGCTTTTGGAACCCGGCCAAGCCATTCGGCGGCCAGACCACCTACCGTGGTGGATTCAATACTATCTGAAGCCCGGAATCCCATTAGTTCCGCCAGCCCATCCACATCATAACTCCCGGCAACAATCCACCGCCCAGGACCGTCCTGCTCAACATCCCGTGCAGGCTCATGTTCGTCACGAATCTCGCCAACAATTTCTTCCACCAGATCTTCCATTGTCGCAAGACCAGCCATATTGCCATATTCATCAATCACAGCGGCGATGTGCATGCCATCTTCCTGCATTTCACGAAGCAGTTGGCCTACCAGTTTAGTTTCCGGAATCTGGCGAATGGGGCGCATGATTTCGTAAACCTTCTTGTGACGCCTGCTCTCTTCGCTCAACTCAAACAGATCGCGGACGTGGACGAATCCAACAATGTGATCAATCACTTCTTCATAAACAGGGATGCGCGAATATTGCTCTACAACAACTAACCGATGCAGTTCTTCCAGTGGTTCATTTCGTTCAACACCAACAATATTAGGCCGTGGGGTCATCACTTCGCGAACGCGCTTATCGCCAAAAGCCACTACAGATTGGATCAGACGTTTATCTTCTTCCTCAATAATCCCTTCGTCCGCACCAGCTTCAATGAACGCCTCCATTTGCTCTGCTTCGGTGATTTCATTTTGCTCTTCTGTGGGTGCTTCCTGCCCTAATTCAAAAAGGGAATGAATAAAGTGCAGAACCATCATCACCGGAACCATGATCAGAGACATCACACGAATCAAAGGAGAGACAGCAAACAACCAGCGGCAACGGGATCGACGATAAAACACCTGCGGTACTAAATAACCAAATACAACAACCGAAATCCAACTCACCAGAAAGGCTTCCAGCAGAGCACTTACTGGCAAATAAATCAGGTGCTCAGCCCCTCGCGTCAACACCATGCCCAGCGAAAGCGAACCAAGCAGCAGCATGACGGCGTGCTTCCACAAAGAAAATGCCTGCACTCCGCGTTCCGGTTCCTGCCCTAAATCCTGCTGCAGATTTTCTTGAAAGTAGGTAAGTGAGCGAGTCTTCTTGGCAAGCAGTCGGAGCGATTCTGAATACAGCAATTGCACCAGGCTGACCAGCGATAGCACAACCAACAGAGCCAGAAATAAGATGTTTAACGCAGGATTCATTTCTTGACCCGTTCAATCAGGCCATGAGGCAAGCCAAGTTCCAGCCGCCATTTTGATTCCACTCGCCGCATTTTACCGCGATCATTGTGATGGTCCATCCCCTGCAAATGCAGCAACCCATGCAGCATCAGGATGGCGATTTCCTGTTCCGTAGAATGACGAAATTGCATTCCTTGAATGCGCGCCGTCTGTGCCGATATCGCGATTTCCCCCAGTTCGACCCCGGCACCTTCAAAGGGAAATGAAAGTACATCGGTGGGATAGTCATTCCCCAGAAATGCCCCGTTTAAGCGCTGTAGTTCCTTGTCATTGGTGACCAGAATTGTGAAGCCACGACCAGGAGAAACAAGAGTGCAAAGTGATTTGGCAAACTCGCGGATTTGTTTGCGATCCAGCCCACGGGGGGCGTTTCGAAATAAGAGTGAGGGTTTACTACCGCTGCTAGACATGCATTTTAAAATTTGGATCGGCTGGCTGAGCATCCAGTTTCAGACTTGATTGACGACCAGCACCTGATGCCTCGCTGTGTCGCTCATAAGCCCTCACAATGCGTTGCACCAAGCTATGACGAACTACATCCTTTTCAGTAAATCCAATAAAGCCGATTCCTTCCACGCCTTTTAAAACTTCCAGCGCTTCCAGCAATCCACTGCGACGGCCATTGGGTAAATCAATCTGCGTGGCGTCCCCGGTAACAACCACTTTCGTATTAAAGCCCTGCCGGGTTAAAAACATTTTCATCTGCTCGGAAGTGGTATTTTGCGCTTCATCCAGAATAACGAAACTGTCCGACAATGTCCGTCCGCGCATAAAGGCAAGTGGAGCAATTTCAATGGTATTTCGCTCCAGTAACTTTTCCACTTTTTCCACGTCGAACATGTCGAAAAGCGCATCGTAGAGTGGGCGCAGGTAGGGATCAATTTTTTCCTGTAGCGTGCCTGGAAGAAAGCCTAAACGTTCGCCAGCCTCAACCGCCGGACGAGTTAAAATGATGCGCGAAACTTTCTTGTTCAACAACGCGTTGACGGCCATGGCCACGGCAAGATATGTCTTCCCGGTGCCCGCCGGTCCTGAACCAAATACCAGATCCATGCGTTCAATCGCTTCCAAATAGCGGCGTTGATTAATGGTCTTGGGGGCCAGCACTTTCTTGCCAAAGCTGCGTTGCTTCCCGCTTTCCACAAGTGCCTTGAGCGTAACTTCAGGATCTTCGGCAACCACCCGCAGGTAACTGTTCAAGTCGCCATTGGTGAACACAGCCCCCGCCCCGGCAAGCTCGGAATAGTCACTCAGAATCCGCGCAGCCCGTTCCACTGGCGCACGGTCCCCTTCCACCACAACGCTACCGCTATCGAGCGAAGTTTTTATGGAAAGGATGGATTCCAACAGTTGGATATTCTCATCGCGAGTGCCAAATAGGGTTTCAATACCCCGGCTGATGGGAACGC
>JANMWO010000344.1:0-21055 GCA_031394025.1 Acidobacteriota bacterium | reverse complement strand
TGCCAGTTTGCTGCCTGGGGCTGGGATCAATGCGGTAACTCCGCCTTTTTGAAGACCGGCAACGGCATCATCCATGTCCCTATTCAGTCCGATTTCCTGCAGCGGATCACCGGGGGCCGCATCCTTCACCTGATAAATGCTGGCACCGAACTTTTGAGCTATTTGCGCCGCATCCGCCGGTGTTTTAGCCAACGCTGCGCGCAGTTGATCGGCTGAAGCCTGCAATTTTTCAATCACACCCTGCTTCTTTCGTTCCTCCAACAATTGCGCCTTTACTTCGTCAAAAGGACGCAGACGCGCATCCTGCTTTTCCAGCACTTGAAGGATATGGAAACCGTATTCGGTCTTAATCACATCGGACATCTCATTTTGCTTCAGGCCAAATGCTGCGGTCTCAAAGTTCTTAACCGTCTGTCTGCGGGTAACCCATTCCAACTCCCCGCCTTTCACGGCTGAACCCACATCTTCAGAATTCTTCTTCGCCAATTCGCCGAAGTCCGCTCCACCCTTAATCTGCTTCAACAGATCCTTGATCTTGTTTTCGATAACCGTAACTTCCGCAGGCTTCTTATCCGCAGTCTTCAAAAGAATGTGGCGAATCCGCAGGCGCTCCGGCGTCCGGAAGCGATCTTTATTCGCACTGTAATCGTTCTGCAAATCAGCATCCGTTACCTGAAAATTAGCAGCCACCTTTTCCTGATCCAGTACCAACAGATCAAAACTGCGCCGCTCTGGCTGCTTAAACAGCACCCGATTTTTGCCGAAGTAACCCTGCACATCTTCAGCCGAAACATTCACCATGGGACGGAACTTATCTTCATTAAAAGCAAAGTATTCAACCTTGGCCGATTCCTTGCGACGACGATATTCCGCCTCAACTTCCTGAGGCGTCACAATCACACCTTCCAGAGCCACGTTGCGCAAACGGGTCAGCAACATTTGCTTGCGAACATTCTTTTCAAAATCTGGAACCGTCAGTCCGTTCTGAGATAGGAATCGCTCATAATCCTCGGAACTCACTTTGCCGCCCTGGAACAGGTTCGGAAGCATGGTGCGGATATTTTCCGCCAGGTCTTCATCGGTGATATTGAATCCCATCTTCCCGGATTGGCAGGCCAATGCCCGCTCCGTGATCATTTGGTTGATCAATTCCGGAATATAGTTCTGAATCATTTCTGGTGGAACTTGTTTGTTGCGCGTAGCGTTCTGAATTGCGCCAATCACGTCGCGCGAAGTAAGCGTTTCTCCGCAAATTTCGGCCACCTTCTGATCACTTCCATTGCTGTTGCCGCCACCCGGTCCACCGGGAATCAGATAAGTAACCATGGATAGAGCCACCATGGCCAAAAGGGCAGTAAGCAAATACCGGACAGATTTATCCCGGCTGCGGAAAAACTCAAACATTGACGTGGATCTCCTAAGAAAAGATGGACTTCTGTCATTATAGCGCGCCATACTCCGCTTGTGCGCTAAAGTGGGGTTCACAATGTCCGGGATTCTTTATGTTGTAGCCACCCCAATCGGGAATCTGGAAGACATGACTTTCCGTGCGGTTCGTATTCTGAAGGAATCCAGCCGCATCGCCTGCGAAGATACCAGAGGCACCCGTAAGCTGTTGGACCACTACGGAATTTCCACCATTGCTGTCAGTTATCACGACCACAACGAAGCGGCACGCACCAAAGAGTTTCTAGAGCGGTTAGGCAATGGTGAATCCATTGCACTGGTGTCAGACGCTGGCACACCACTGATTTCCGACCCCGGATTCCGTATTGTTAAGGCAGCGCGCGATGCCGGGATCCCAGTGGTGCCCATCCCTGGAGCCTGCGCCGCCATCACTGCTCTTTCGGCCAGCGGGCTGGGCACCGATGCATTTTACTTCGGCGGATTTCTTCCTTCGAAATCGCAGCAACGCCACCGCGTTTTGGAACAGGCCGGGGAAATGGAATCCACCCTCATCTTCTACGAATCGCCTCATCGAATTTTGGAAACTTTAGATGAGATCGCCAGCCTTTACCCGGCACGCACCGTCGTGCTGGGCCGTGAACTTACCAAATTGCACGAGGAGTTCCACATTGGCACAGCCGCCGAAATACGCGCCAATCTGGCAGCCCGTCCCGCCATCAAAGGTGAGTTCACATTACTGCTGGATCGATTTCAACCAGGTGAGGACGTGGGCACCAGCACGCTCGCCGAACGCATGGAAAAGCAACTAGGATTGGGATTGTCACGCATGGATGCCATGAAAGCAGTGGCCCGCGAAATGGGGCTGTCTAAACGGGATGTCTATCAGCAATGGGAGCAAAACCGGTAGTGGGCATTTGACGTTCAGCTCAACGAAGCCACAAACCGGTTAATGTCCAGTGCTTCCACCCCAGGAAAAAGTACCCGGGTTTGCGGCGCATTTCTCGATACCTGATGAACTACCGTCCGCTTCACTCTGGCACTTTCCCCCATGGCGTTTCGCAAAGAATTCATCGGGCCAGCCATCCCCGGATGAACTGTTTTTGATGCCTTACACTCAACCATGTGCAGTATGCCTTCGTCTCCAGGAAATAGAAAGTCAACTTCCAGACCCTGATGATCGCGGAAATAGTACAGCTCTTTCCGCCTACCCTGATTGATTTGATTCTTCAAAATCTCACCAGCAACAAACCCTTCAAACAGCGTACCCAGAAATGGGGACCGATCCAACTCGTCCTTCGACTTGATCCCCAACAAATGACAAGCAAGACCGGAATCAGTAATGTACACTTTCGGTGACTTCATCAACCGTTTGCCGAAGTTTTCAAAGTAGGGAGCAATCAGCATGATCTGCCCGGTAATTTCTAAAATGTGAAGCCACTCGTTGATAGTGGGAACACTGACCCCGAGTGGTCCCGCCAGATCCGAGCGGTTCAACATCTGCCCGTGGCGGGACGCAATAAATGCAAAAAAACGCCGGAACGTACCCAGGTCACGGATATTTGTGATGGCCCTGACGTCGCGTTCCAAGTAAGTCTGAATGTAGGAACTGAACCATAGATGGTGTGCCGCAGGGCGAGCCAGCACCTCTGGATAACCTCCTAGCAGCACATTTACCCGATCCGATTCCGAAACGCTCATGGGCAACAGTTGCAGAATGGCAGCCCGGCCAGCCATCGATTCACTGACCCCTTGCATTAACGGTGCCTCTTGAGAACCAGTAAACAGCCACTGCCCCATCTTCCGCGGATTCCGATCAATCAGTGTGCGAATGTAATCGAACAGTTGTGGAGTATTCTGGATTTCATCGAACAAAACTGGCGGCTTCAACTCTTCCAAAAAACTACGTGGATCAGCTCGAACGCGAGCCTGAATGTCCGGATCCTCCAGCAAAATATATTTAGCTTTCGGAAACTGACGACGGAGAACAGTAGTCTTCCCAGTACGACGCGGACCCGTCAAAACTACCGCAGGGAAGCTTTTCGTGGCCATCGTAATGGTTTTTTGGATATTTCTATGAGAGAACCGCATTTGAGAATTCTAAAGTACAAGTTTAAACTTCTCAACATTTCTTTTCAACTTTTTTAACGTCTTTGTGAGCACTTTTCAGCAAGACAACTCATGAGAAGTTTAAACTTGTACTTTAGAATTCTCACAAGCTCAACCGGGTCGACTCTTGATAAAAAATGGAAAGACCCGTTAAAAACATCTCGGGAAAGGATTACCTGGACAAACCCTATCCACGCAAGCCAGGAACTCGTTGACTTCCCGGTGACGGGGTATTTGGGAAAAGCCGATTCCCACCGTGCCACCGTGCCTGACGAATTTGCATTCAACCGTCAGTTCAGCTACTCTGCGGATTCCTTGAACTTCGCCGCTTGTCAGGTGCTTGTAAAGATCACGAAAATTTCCCCGAAGTTAGGTAATCTGGGAAATCAACGAAATAGCCGAGTATTGGGCACGATTCATGAATCTACCTTGACGAAAGAAGGGAGGTTTAAGTTGTGGAAGAAAGTAAGGATTGATGAACCAAAATAAATTTTGGTTGCGGGGGATTGTCTCATCAATGTTGGCACAGAGGGACACGCCGAATGTGCTTAGGCTGCCTTTCCGTCTGCTCCTTCATCACCGAGCGTTAGAAACTGCCGTTAGCCTCCACTTCGGGCCGTGTGCGCTACAGTGGCCTCACCTCAGTGCGAGAGGTATTGTGACGTGATAAGCTCAGTCGCTGAAGGGAGGAAAAGATGCAATTCAAGAGTATCGTTCGTGGAATGAAAAGCCGAGGCTTCGATCAGAAGTACGGATCAGGGCAGTTCGGAGCGTCAAGAGATCACGGGAAACGTCATCATTCGGGGTTAGACGTCTTAGCGGCTGCAAGAGAGCCCGTGTTTAGTCCAATTGACGGCGAAGTAATAAGGGAAGCGGTTCCATATCCGCCGTTTTCGGGTCTATTGATTCGAGGGACTGGTGAGTACGCTGGCTATGAAGTCAAAATTTTCTATGTCGATGGTTTGATGTGTGGTCCATGCAAGGCGGGATCGATTGTAGGGTATGCCGAGAACCTCGGTGTCAAGTATCCGGGCATCCCAAACCACGTGCATATGGAGGTCCGTTCAAAAGGGACGCTAGTTCCGCCGTTTCAGACATACCTAATGTGCTTTTGAATACCGCCAAGCTGAATGAGAGTTTGCTTCAGGCGAGAAAAGTAGACTGTCGGCACCAGTCCGAGCAATGGAAGGTAAATGTATCTTTGGTTGCGGGGGTAGGATTTGAACCTACGACCTTTGGGTTATGAGCCCAACGAGCTACCAGGCTGCTCCACCCCGCACTAATATAGTAGCGTAGGGGTAGCAACAGAAGCAACGTTTTAGGCCGATTTCAGCTCAATTAAATTAGACTATTCCGATAACCACGTCTTGGCTAACTTTTCTGCACTTCCCTTTAAATTTAGCGGACTCCGTTTCGTTTCCTGACCGTCTACAAAATACACCGCTTCCACACCCTTGATCGTTGGACGAAGTTCCAGACGTTTTTCCTTGGCATCCAGACGCAACACTTCACCTAGCCAGGTAAATTGCACTAGCGTCCGTTGACCATGACCCAGCACACGGCACGCAGTCAAAAATTGATCCGTAAACTCGCTGGTCTTCAAAGCTTCCGCATGGGGCGCACGGGCTAGGGCTTCAATACGATTTTTTTCTCTGGCAGCGGCCTCTCTACCGGCCCGCGTCGGATCATTCTCCTCGCGCGACTCCAGCGCCTTCAAATTGTTTTCCAGATTGTCGAGGAAGCTCATGCAACAAGCATAGCTAGTTTATATACTCGAAAGGAATGACACGTCGCCACTTATTTGCATTGGGGCTAGCCGCCGCTTCAACTTCTCTTGCCGCCAGCCGCAAATGGGCGCTGGGCATCAACACCTATTGCCTTCGATTCCAACGTTGGAATGATCGCCAACTCTTCGATTACTGCACCGCGCAAAAGCTGGACGCCATCTTCCTGCAAGATTCGCTAGACCCTGCCGCCATGGATCCTAAACATTGGGCCGAAGTGAAGTCATGGGTAACGGGCGCAGGCATGCGCATTGAAACCGGTGGTGGTGTCATCTTGCCGAAGACGGTGGATAGTGTCCCGCAATCAGTCACCGTGTTGCGTAAGAATTTGGATCGTGCCGCAGCCATGGGCTCGCCAGTTGTGCGGGCGCTATTGGCTAGTGATCGCTATAGTATGCCCGATGATGGTCCAGTGGAAAAGCATATGGACACGGCTATCAAAGTCTTGCGCGAAGTGCGAACGCAGGCAATGGACCTTGGTTTGAAGATTGGCATTGAAAACCATAAAGAGCTGCAAGCATTTCAAACTCGTCAGGTGATTGAATCCGCTGGCAAAGAATTTGTAGGCTCGTATTTGGATACCGGTAATCCGGTGTTTGTGGCCGAACATCCGCTGACAACTATTGAAGAGTTGGGTCCGCTTGCCGTCAGCTTCCACTTGCGAGATTCTGTAGTTTACGAGCAACCAGGGGGCGTCGCCGTGCAATGGGTGCCGTTAGGCGAAGGCACTCTTGATTTCAAAATGCTGGTGGATCGCGCTGCGCAATTGATGCCTGCTGGAGTCTTCATTTACTGCAAGCCCATCGCTGCACGTCCTCCCGTAGTGCTACCCGTTTACACGGATGAGTTCTGGACGAAATGGTTCCCCAAAGGCCGCTCGCGTGACCTCAGCCGGTTCCTTGCACTTGCAAAACAAGGAAGCCCCTACAACAAGCCACACCTCACCGCCGATGTTGCCGATGCTCGCGAAAAATATATGAGCGCATTGAAGCCGCAACAGTTGGAACATATGGAACGCAGTCTGGCATACTGCCGCAAGACTCTTGACCTCGGCGTGCGCTGGCGCGGTTAATAGCAAAATGCAACCTGCAGGGCTGGTTCGCGGATTAGGACTGGGCGCGGCCATGTCCATGAACATCGCCAACATGATTGGCACAGCGGTGTTCCTGAAGGCCCGTGTGATGACCTGCAACGTGGGTTCACCCGCAATCGTCCTGGCTGTCTGGTGCGCTGCTGCAATGCTGGTGATGGCCGGGGCGCTGAGCTACGCTGAACTGGCCGTAGCCATGCCCAAAGCTGGCGGCGAATATATATTCCTTCGCGAAGCTTACGGACGTCGTTGGGGCTTTCTGTATGGATGGTCCTACCTATGGGTTTCCCGCGGTGGTTCGCTTTCTGCACAAGCTGTTTCCACGGCAATTTTCTTCAACATCGCCACCAGTGCCAACCTCAGCCGATGGCAGCTTTCCGCCGCGGCGATTGTGGCCATCGTCGTAACAGCTTTATGGAATTGCACCGCAGTAGAATCCACTGGTCGCTCTGCAACAGCCATGGCCATCTTCAAGATGGTAGCCGTCGGCGGACTCGGTATGATCATTTTCACTTACACCAAAGGCGATTGGACGAATTACTTTCTGACCAATACCGGTGGCACCTGCGAAGGCGTTGCAGCCAATGCCCAAGGTGGCTTAGCGGGCTTGGGTGCGGCCATGTTGGGAGCCCTTTGGGGATTTCAAGGTTGGGCAAACGTTACCACCATGGCCGGCGAAGTGCGCGATCCGCAACGGAACATTCCGCGTGCCTTTGCTGGTGCCCTGCTGCTTGTTGCGGCTGTTTATTTGCTAGCTAATGCCAGTTACTTTTATGCCATCAGCCCTACGGAAATCGCATCGGTTCCCCTCAGCGGCTCAGTTGCCACAATTGTTCTAGGCCGTATTTTCGGACCTTTGACCGTACGTTGGATGGCCGTGGTGATGATGATCTCTTCACTAGGTGCGTTGCATGCCGGTATCGCCGCCACCGCACGAGTGCCCTATGCTATGGCAAAGGACGGCGTCTTCTTCCGCTGGTTCGGGCAGCTATCCGCAGCGCAGGTGCCCGTGCGAAGCGTGTTGCTTATTGCGATATGGTCCGCCGTGCTGGCGCTCACCGGTTCTTACGATAAGCTAACGGACTGGGCCATTTTTTCGCTCTGGTTGTTCTATGGCCTAACCGCCGGGGCATTGATCATTCTGCGTCGTAAGCGCTCCACAACAGAAACAGCATTTCGTGTTCCGGGCTATCCCGTTACGCCATTGCTGTTCATTGCGGTGACCACGCTGATTGTGATCAACACGCTTTATACAGCACCTATTCCCACACTTGCCGGAATTTCAGTAATGCTGCTGGGCTTGCCCTTCTACAAATATTGGCAGCAAAGCAGTGGTCCTGTTTGATGTAATAGTCAATTCCCTCATGCCCAGCCGCATTGTCTCCACACTACGACCCACTGCCGTCAATTCCGTTCTTGCTGAAGTGAAAGCACTCCAAGCGCAAGGACGCAGCATTGTTTCTCTAATGCGCGGCGAGCCTGATTTTCCGACGCCCCCGCATATTGTTTCCGCTGCTTCTGAAGCAATGGCCAAGGGTCGGACCACTTACCCAGACAATCGCGGCGAACTGAAACTGCGTGAAGCGGTGGCCGCGAAACTTTCGCGCGACAATCAAGCATCCTACAACCCTGCAACCGAAGTACTGGTTACAACCGGTGCCACACAGGGACTGTATTGCGCGCTCACCGCGCTGGTTGATCCTGGTGATGAAGTGCTGCTGCCCAACCCCGTTTACGACGCCTATCAATCACCCATTCGCTTGACAGGGGCCGTTTCCAAGCCCGTCGCTTCAACGTTCGCCGATGGCCGATTCACGCTTTCAGTGGAAGCCCTTGAAGCGGCCATCACTCCCGCAACCAAAGTGTTGCTACTCAACACTCCCTGGAATCCGGTGGGGACTGTCTTCACCAAAAAGGAGCTGGCAGCCATCGGCGATTTTGTGTTGCGTCACCACCTGACACTGATCAGTGATGAGATTTACGAAGCCATCACCTACGATGGGTGCCGCCACGTTTCCCCTGCATCGCTCTCAGCGGAATTGAAGGCACGTACTGTAATTGTGAATAGCCTATCGAAGACCTACGCCATGACCGGTTGGCGATCCGGCTATTGCGCCGCGCCCAATCCCATTATTGATGCCATGTTTTTGGTGCTGCAGCAATCCAGCCGTGGCCCAGCTATGTTCGTTCAGGATGCTTCAACCGCCGCCCTGTCAGGGCCTCAAGAGTGCGTTGCCGAAATGCAGCGGGAATACTCACGACGCAGAGCCATTGTGATGCAGGGACTTTCTGGAATTCCTGGCGTGCAGCCCATTGCACCAGAAGGCGGCTTTTTCGTGATGGCCGATACGCGCGGGCTCAATGAACCTTCCGATCAAACTCGCCAACGATTGCTCCAAAAGCATGGAGTGGTGGTGGTCCACGGGTCGGCTTATGGGAGTCAGGGTGAAGGTACTTTGCGCATTTCATTCTCCAGTGGCGCAGTGCTTGAAGAAGGGCTCAACAGGCTTCGCAACGGCTTACTGGAGCCTCTTCCATGAGTTTAGTTGGAATAGAAACTGGCTATCCGGTGAAGCAGGCGCGCGCTTCTCAAGTGGATCTTGCTGCGTTAAAGGTGGCCCTGGCGAAATCGTTCCAAGGGGAGGTGCGCTTCGATGAAGTTTCCCGCGCTCTCTATTCCACAGACGCCAGCGTCTACCAAATCAAGCCGCTGGGTGTGTTGGTGGCCAAGTCTCGCGCAGATGTAATTACCGTAGTTAAAATTTGCGCAGAGCTTCGATGTCCTTTAACCATGCGCGCCGGCGGCACTTCGCAAGCAGGGCAAGCAGTAGGCGAAGGGTTGCAACTGGACACCTCAAAATACTTCAACAAGCTTCTTGAAGTGAATGCGGAAGAGCGCTGGGCGCGCGTGGAACCCGGCATTGTTCTGGATGAATTGAACGCACAGTTGAAGCAGCACAACCTGCGATTCGCTCCAGATATTTCCACCGCTAGCCGAGCTTGCATTGGCGGCATGATCGCCAATAACTCCAGTGGCGCGCGATCCGTGCTGTATGGCAAGACCATTGATCACGTCCTGGAATTGGAAGTTGCCTTCGCCGATGGAACGGTGGCGTTGCTTGGGCCGAATAGCCCCGAACCATTAAGCTACACGTTCGAGGCCCAGGCTTACGACGCTGTGCGCGATCTTGCGCTGATGCACAAAGACGAAATTAATGCACGTTTTCCCAAAGTGCTGCGTCGCGTGGGTGGCTATAACCTGGACGAGTTTGTCGACCCCAAAAAGCCTTTCAACCTGGCAAAAATGATTGTTGGGTCAGAGGGTACATTGGCGGTGATATTGGAGGCCAAGCTGAATCTGGTCCCCTTGCCCAAAGCCAAATCCGTGGTGGCCATTCATTTTCATTCCTTACTCGAATCACTGGAAGCCACGCCGCTGATTTTGAAACATGGACCATCGGCGGTGGAAGTGATGGACAAGGCCATCTTAGACAACACTAAGAATTCCCCTGCACTGCAAGCCAAGCGGGCGACCTTTATTGAGGGTGACCCGGCGTCGCTGCTCTGTGTGGAATTCTATGCTGACACAGCCGAAGAATTGCCACCACGAATGAAAGCGCTGGAAGCGGATCTTCGCTCGCATAGCTATGGCTATCACTTTCATCAGGCAACCACAGCGGCAGGCCAGGCAGCCATTTGGGGCTTGCGCGAAGCGGCGTTGGGACTTTCCATGTCGAATAAGCTGGAAGCAAAAAGCGCTTCATTCGTGGAGGACACAGCCGTCGCCCCTGAAAAGCTGCGCGATTATATTGAAAGGTTTCTGGCCATTGTGAAACGTCACGGAACCACTGCTGGAATCTATGCCCATGCTTCGGTTGGTTGCCTGCACGTGCGGCCCGTTGTGAACTTGAAGACAGCCGAGGGAGTGGCCAAGTTCGAGGCAATTGCCAATGAAGTTGCTGATCTTGTTTTGGAATTCGGCGGAGCTCTTTCCGGCGAGCATGGCGATGGCCTGGTGCGCAGTCCGTTTCTGAGGAAAATGTTTGGCGACGTGCTATACGAGGCCTTTCGCGACATTAAGCATGCTTTTGATCCGCAAGGTATTTTGAACCCAGGCAAAATTGTCGACCCTCCGCCGTTGACGCAAAACCTTCGTTACGGCGCAGGTTACCAGACTCCCAATCCGCCAACTTATTTCGATTATTCTGAGTACGGCGGCTTTGGCGGTGCCGTGGATATGTGCAGTGGCCTGGGTGCATGTCGCAAGAAGTTAGACGGAACTATGTGCCCGTCCTACATGGCCACTCACGAAGAGGCTGATTCCACGCGTGGCCGTGCCAACGTGCTGCGCTTGGCCATGGTCGGCCAGTTGGGCGAAGCTGGGTTGACGCAGCAAGGTGTGAAGGAAACGCTTGGGCTATGCCTTGAGTGCCGTGCCTGCAAAGCGGAATGTCCGGTTGGTGTGGACATGGCCAAATACAAAAGCGAATTCCTGGCTGCCTATTATGGGCAGCACGGCACACCGCTGCAAGCCCGACTGCTTGGCAACGTGAATCAACTCGCCCGCTGGGGAAGCCTGGTTCCGTGGCTTGCCAATGCATCTATGGATTGGATGAAGAGTCTAGCCGGAGTGCATCCAAACCGCAGCCTGCCGCCACTTGCTGGCACCACCTGGGAATCGGCGATGGGTACAAAAGCCGCAACCGCCGTCAGTGGACCGCTGCTCTTCAAAGATACTTTCACCAACTCTTTTCAACCGGAAACTGGAGTAGCAGCAGCGGCGGTTCTTTCGGCAGCAGGGCTACCCGCGACGCTTGCCCCTAACGTATGTTGCGGACGCCCGCTGATTTCCCAAGGGCTGCTGAAGCAGGCCACTTCGCTTGCTGAACAAAATACACGGAAATTGTTTCCAGCCGCATCACGTGGTCAGAAGCTGATTTTCTGCGAGCCAAGTTGCCTTTCCGCCATCAAGGAAGATGTGCCAGGACTGCTGCGTGGTGACCTTCGCAAGCAGGCCGATGTTGTTGCCGATGCGTGCCTGTTATTTGAAGATTATCTTTTGCGCGAAGTGACCGCAGGCCGTGCCCATCTTGCACTCCGTTCTGGTCCACAAGACATTCTGGTGCATAGCCATTGTCATCAAAAAGCGATGGCCCTTGGCAATGTCACAACAGCGCTGCTGAGTCGCATTCCCGGTGCAAATGTAATGGATTCGGGAGCCGGATGCTGCGGCATGGCCGGTTCGTTCGGATACGACAAAGATAAGTTTGAACTATCGCGCCAAATTGCAGAGCAGCGGTTGTTGCCAGCCCTTCGCAATTGCAACTCCAACACCGAAGTGGTGGCACCGGGGTTTTCGTGCCGTCATCAGATCAAAGATTTCGGTGATCGCAACGCGGTACATCCCGCCGTCCTGCTCAATTCTTTACTGAAGGACATCCCATGAACTTAGCAGCAATTTCGCTGGCGGCACTTTTCCTAGCTGTGATTGTTAGTTGCGTATCGAAGTTAAATGTCGGAGTTTTGGCCATTGTGATGGCTTGGATTGTCGGCGTCTATCTGGGCGGCATGAAGCTGGACGCCGTGCTTTCCGGCTTCCCCACAACACTGTTCCTCACGCTTGCAGGCATGACGTTGCTATTCACTCAGGCCCAACAAAATCAAACCTTGGACAAGCTGGCCCACCACGCCGTTCGTATTTGCCAGGGCAATACTGGCCTGATTCCGATCCTGTTTTTTCTAGTCGCCGCAGCGCTGGCTTCCATTGGACCAGGCAACATTGCAACATCGGCATTGCTGGCTCCCATCGCCATGAGCGTGGCTGGACGCGCCAAGATCCCCGCCTTCCTTATGGCCATCATGGTGGGCAATGGTGCCAATGCCGGTTCACTTTCGCCCTTTGCGCCAACAGGCCTGATTGTCAGTGGACTGATGGCCAAAAACGGATTGCCGGGTCGCGAATGGGAAACGTATTTCTACAACCTGGCAGCACACGCCATGGTCGCGTTCGGTGGATACTTTCTGTTCGGAGGCTTGAAGTTATTCGGTCGCGTCTATGAACAGGCAGAGGATGATCAGGAACCATTTCATTGGAAAAATGTTCTAACAGCAGCAGTGATTGCTGCATTGGTTGTTTCCGTAATTTTCTTCAAAGTCAACGTGGGCATGGGCGCGTTCGCTGGTGCCGTTGTGCTTGCGTTGGCCAAGGCTGGCGATACCAGTGAAGCCATTAAGAAGATGCCCTGGAGCGTTATCGTAATGGTGTGCGGCGTCAGCATCCTTACCGGCCTGCTTGAAAAAACTCAAGGTATGGAATTGTTCACTGATCTGTTGGCACGATTCTCAACCAAGAGCACCATCACCGGATTTATCGCGTTTCTAACCGGCGCAATTTCCGTTTACAGCAGCACGTCGGGAGTGGTTCTGCCAGCATTCCTACCCACCGTTCCAGGCCTGGCCGCACGCCTGGGAGCCGACCCCATGGCCATTGCCACATCTATGAACATTGGTGGTCACCTGGTGGACGTATCGCCACTTTCGACCATTGGAGCATTGTGCATCGCCGCCATTCCCGCCAGTGAAGATCCCAGGGCGCTGTTCAACAAAATGATGGCCTGGGGATTTTCCATGGCGGTGGTTGGCGCATTGGGATGTTGGATCGCCTTCGGTCATTAGCCAATGTTTCAGGCCGTGGATTGCATTAAAGCCCAATCTTCAGGCGCTTGCCCTTCTGGCAACAACAATCCTTTTTCCAAATATCGAATGGTAGATGCACAGCGCGCCGAATGCGGATCATGAGTCACCATGATGATGGTTTTGCCGAATTCCTTATTCAATCGCGATAACAGATTCAACACATCCGCAGCCGAAGTGGAATCAAGATTCCCCGTTGGTTCATCAGCCAAAATTAAATCTGGATCAGTAACAATCGCCCTGGCAATGGCCACGCGCTGTTCCTGACCACCAGACAACTGTCGTGGCAAATGCCCCAGCCTATCGCCCAATCCCACCAATTGCAGCGCTGTAGTTGCGTGCGCCAATCGTTCCTGTTTGGATAGATTGGTGAGCTTCAACGGAAGCTCCACATTTTCTAACGCAGAGAGTACAGGAATCAAATTGAAGGACTGGAAAATGAAGCCGATGTGCGCGGTGCGCCACTTGGCCAAGGCCCTATCATTCATCTGTCGCAGGTTTTGGCCTAACACCAGGATCTCTCCATCGGTTGCCTTGTCCATGGCCGCAATCAGATGAAGCAATGTCGATTTCCCGCTGCCGGAAGGGCCCATCAGCGCCACGAAGTCACCCTTCTTGATCTGGATGTTTACCTGATCCAGCGCAACAACTGTAAAGTCATCGCGTGTATACTTTTTGGCTAAACTTCGGGTTTCAATTACCACTTCACTCATTGGACCAACTCCTAAAATCTGGTATCGTAATCAAACATGCTTGCTAAAAGAACTATTATCGCTGTTCCGTTCCTTGGACTTCTTGCAACCACTTACTTTCTTAACGGTGCTCCTGACGAAACCAAACAAATCGCCGACGGTGTCTGGTTCCGCGAAGGCGACCTGAAGAAAGGTCACTGTAACAACACCATCATAGAGATGAAAGATTATCTCATCATCATTGATGCCAATTTCCCCAGCGGTGCCGAACTGGTAATTGCTGAGGCCAGGAAAATCTCTAAAAAGCCCATAAAATACGTGTTTGACACGCACCATCATGGTGACCACGCTTACGGCAATCCCATTTGGACCAAACTTGGCGCAACCACCATTGGCCACATTGGCGTAGTGAACGAAATGAAAGACCGTGAACCGAAGCGCTGGCTGGATGCCGCCAAGGAACGTCCTGACGTTGCTAAACTCAACCTTAAAACCGCTGAACCACCGCAAATCACTTTCGACAAAAAGCCTTACGAAATTACTGACGGCAAGCGAAAAGTTGAATTTCATCACTTAGGCTGGGCTCATACAAAAGGCGATGGCTTTGCCTGGCTTCCCGCTGAAAAAATCCTTTGCACGGGCGATGCGGTTGTTAACGGTGCTTATAACTACACCGCTGATGGCAACATTGGCAACTGGCCGAAGGTAATTGAAGCGGCTCAAAAATTCAACCCAACCACCATCCTTCCCGGTCATGGCCCATACGGAGGACCAGAAATTCTTGTCGGTCAGCGTGCCTTTCTTATGGAGCTGCGCAAAGCAGTAGAGACTGCTCAAAAATCAGGCAAGAAAGTGGAAGATTTGGTGACCACCAAGAATGGTAAATCTACCGCAACTTCCATCACGCTTCCTGCCAGCGTCAAGAACTGGGCGGGGGATGGGTTGGCTGATCAAGTTCGCGATACCTACGAAGAGCTGAAAGCCAAGAAGCCCCGCGGCGACCTGAAACTATAACTTCTTCGTCACATTCACACCGTCTTTCACATCGGCGGGAGGGTTCATAATGATATCCTCCCCGCCAATCAATCCCGATTCCACACGAACTCCCATGCTGGAAGTTGCCCCCAACTTGACGGCCCGCTCCATGGCCTTGCCGTTCACCATCAGCAATACTTTCCCGTTCTTCACCGCCGCCGCTGGAATAATAATCGCTGGCGCCGATGCGCTGCCGCCTGCTGCTGGCTTTCCCGATGCCTCATCGTAAAACGCTACACTAGCGTTCATTTCTGGCCGCATAAACTCATCCGGCTGCAATACTTTCACCTTCACTTGTACGGTAGCTTTTTGCCGATTCGCTTCAGGCGAAATCTCGTCGATGATGCCTTCATACTTTTTATCGGGAAATGCATCGGTGGTGATAACACCCTTCTGCTTGGCGTTCAGCTTGCGGAAGTCGTTCTGGTTGATGTCCAACTCCACCTGCAAATCTTTCAAATCAGCCAGCGAAACAACATAACCCTTCGCCCCACGATCGCCTACAAAACTGGTGGTGATGAATTCGCCTTTCTCCACGGCGCGTTCCAAAATTGTTCCCGTAGATGGGGCCTTGATTACAGTATTGGAAAGCTGCGTTTGGTAGAAAGAGACATTCCCTTGAGCCTGCTCAATCTGCCCGCGCATTGCATCCATCAATTCGCGCCGAGGACCAACACGAACCAGATCGTAAATCTTTTCCAGTGAATCGACACGGGCTTTTTGCGATTCAAACCGTGCCACTGCGTCGTCTAATTGTTGCTGTGGAGCCACTGTGGCGGCAACCAGTTTCCGAACACGTTCCAAGCTGACCCGAGCGTTTTCCAAATCTGCCTTGGCTACTTCCCAATTCGATTTGGACGAAGCCACTTCCTGCGGTCGTGAACCATTTTCCAGTTCAGCCAATTTCGCTTTCAGATTATTTAAGTTGCCAGTAGCCTGTTGCAATTGCGCCCGATATTCGTCATCTTCCAGGCGGGCGATCACCTGCCCTTCTTTAACGAAATACCCTTTATCCACGCCGATCCAAGCCACTTTCCCTAACACTTTGGAAGCCACCTGAATTTTGTGGTGAGCCACTATGTATCCGGTGGCATTCAAAATCACATTCTGCGATCCGGCGGCGCCAGCATTTGCGCTTCCAGCTTGTGGCAGCTCTACCCGATACAATTCCACAGGCACGGCAGCATTCCATTTTGAATAGACAAAATTGCCAACACCTACCAATAAGAAAAGGGAGATTCCAATGATGATCCACCACTTGGCCCAAGTGGACGATCCTGTATTTTGTTTCTGACTGCGGTCAATCCGCAGACTTTTCAAATCGCCTTCCATATATTCCTGTCTAGATTTCTCTCAACGCTGTCAGGATCTCTTTTTTGGCGGCAGAGCGCGCCGGAAAAAGCCCGCCAAAAGCGCCCATGAACAGAGCGAATAGAATGCCCATCCCGGCAACTTTTGGATTGATTGTGTAGTCAAATGCAATTTGACTGAATGTTTGAAAACTCAATAAACCGGTTGTGGCGCCGTTCAGAGTGAAGTAAACCAGTAAGACTCCAAGCACGCCGCCAATCAACGACAACACAATGGATTCTAGGAAAAAGCTGAACAAAATGCTGCCTTGCGAAAATCCAAGCACGCGCAATGTGCCAATTTCCTTTGCCCGTCTGGACACCGCTGCATACATTGTATTCATCGCCGCAAAGCTGGAACCCACCGCCATGATTAGCGCGATCAGCGATCCCAAAATTTGCAATGGTCGCGCAGCCGTCATTTGCGCCGCATAGTATGCCCGCTCAGTTCGCACGCTGACATTCAATTTCTGATCGCTTTCCAGCCGGTTCAATAAAGCAGCCAGGGTCGCTTCGTCGGTGGCCCGCAACACTGCGGAACTGACCACTTCATTGCGATTGTAATCGGAAGTCAATTGGTTCAGGTCGCAGAAAATCTCACTGTTATACGCCGAACGGCCGCCATCCATGACGCCCACCACGGTCCATTCGCCGCGACCAAATCGAAGCGTTTTGCCGATGGCCACATCTGGATGACGGACGGCAATCGCTTTCCCGATTACGATTTCACGTTTTCCGGTTTCAAAAATGCGCCCCGACGTCAGCTTCAAATCGGGACGAAGTTCCAGCCCAATTGCTGACAATCCACGCACGGTAACGTTGATGCCATCGGGCTGATCCACACTTGGGATATTGATGATGGTGATCAGTTCCAACGACGCCATGGTTTCCCCTCCGGCATTTTTTGCAATGCCCGGAGTTACTTTCAGATCCTGAAACACGGTTCGAGCAAGGTTGGAAACCAATTCCGACTCGCTGCCTTTCCTGGTGACAATCAAATTCAACGGATGGCCAGTTGTAGCAAACGAGGTTTCCAAACCGTTGACCATGGCCAGCATGGCCACCAATACAGCCACGGTCAGAGCAATGCCCAGGGCCGTCATGACGGTGGTTCCCCATCGGACAACAAGGTTTCTAAGATTGTAGGCAATCGGAATTTGCATAAGTTATATGTTGGTCTTCAAGGCATCCACTATGGGGGTGTGCGAAGCGCTCCAGGCAGGAATAAAGGAACTGATCAATCCAATACCAAGGGCGACACCAAGTGTTGTAGCGGCAACTCCTGGGGTCATCGCTGCCTGCTTTAACTGCGGAAGGAACCCGCCAGCAGCCCGCAGTCCGACGCATAGAAACGAAGCCAGCAAGCATCCGACCAAGCCACCTAACAAGGAAATCACTGCAGCTTCGCCAAGAATGATTCCCATCACCGCTTCTGTAGTGAAGCCCAGCGTCTTCAAAACGCCCACTTCTTTTATACGCTCTCTAACACTCATCGCCATGGTATTGGCACTTACCAAAAGGACGGTGAACATTACCGCAGCACAAATACTGAGTAGGAATTTCTTGATATTGCCCAAAGATGAAGCGAACGCCAGTGAAAACGCCTGCTCTGATTCGGTCTTGGTTTGGACAGGAAAATTGTAATAGATGGTGTCGATTTGTTTCCCTAAACGACTTGCTGATTCCAGGGAATCCGCCATCACATAAAATGCGCCAGCATTGCTGCGCCGCGCAACGGGTAAAAGTTCATTCAGATATTCCTGATTGAAATACAACACTTCATCATTGGTGTTGGCCGTGTAGATGCCACGTACGATCAATTCTAAAGTCACTGGATAAATATCGCCCTTCAACTGAATGCGCTGCCCTAACTGGATGCCCAGCTTGTCCGCCAGCGGCTTGCCCAGAATGCACGCCGTGCGTTCCTTAACAAACGCTTGCTTCTGATCTTCAGGCATTTTCAACTCAGGTCGCACCAGCAGCAACCGTTCGGGCTCAGCGCCGAAACGCGCGAAAAAGTTATTAGGATCGCGGGTGTCTTTGTAAACGCCTCCAAACCAATTGTTTGTCATGATGTTTTGCACACCAGGCAATTTGGCGATCTGATCGCGATAGTAACCCGGCATTGTAACTGTCAACGAAATCTTGTTGCGTGTGACCAGCCGCAACGCCTGTTCCGGTGGTGCTTCAGACACATAGAAAACCGCGTAAACAGCCAGCAGCACTCCAAGCAGACATAATGAAACTCCGACGCTGAGAATGGTCAATATGCTACGGCGCTTGTTGCGGATTCCATTCTTAAGGATTAGGGATAGATACTTCACAGTGTTTCTACTAGTTTAAACTACAATGATTACTTTGCTCACAAGCGCGACTCCATATTATGGCGTTGGCACGGAATGAATACAACGAACCAAAGCCACGAAAAGTTCCTTCGGCGAGCCCTGGAACTGGCCGCAGAAGCTGAAAAGCAAGGTGAAGTCCCGGTAGGTGCGGTAGCCGTCCACAATGGCGTAATCATTGGAGAAGGATTCAATACTCCCATTGCCTCTTGCGACCCAACTGCCCACGCCGAAATGCATGCCATGCGCGCTGCCGCCCGAACTCTGGGCAACTATCGTCTGGAAGCTGTCACCCTTTATGCCACCCTTGAACCTTGCGTGATGTGCGCCGGGGCATTAGTCCACGCGCGCATTGGCAGGCTTGTGTTCGGGGCGCGTGATCTGCGCTTTGGAGGTGTCCGCAGCAAGTTCCGCCTAGCCGATTCTGAACTGCTGAACCATCAAGTAGAAATCATAGAAGGTGTGATGGGTGCCCAGTGTACTGAAATTCTCCAGCGTTTTTTTGAACGAAAACGTATCCTAAAAGTAGAATGACAAGTAAGCGTATTATTGTTTTGGGCGGCGGACTGGCCGGATCGGAAGCAGCATGGCAAATCGCCGAAGCTGGCTTTGAAGTGACGTTGTATGAAATGCGACCACAGGTTGCTTCCCCTGCGCACCAAACCGACAAGTTGGCGGAACTGGTTTGCAGCAATTCCCTAAAAAGCGAATCCGAAAACTCCGCACCCTGGCTGCTTAAAAACGAACTTCGACGACTGGGTTCCATGGTGATTCAGGCTGCCGACGCCTGCCGCGTCCCCGGTGGACAGGCACTTACTGTTGACCGCGTGCAATTCGCCGAATGGATTACCGAACGTGTTTCCAGCCATCCTAAAATTTCCATTGTCCGCGAAGAGATGAAAACAATTCCGCAAGACGGCATTGTGATTATTGCCAGCGGACCGCTTACGTCCGACGCTTTGGCCGCTGACATCGCCCGTATCACTGGCTCCGAACGGCTCTATTTTTACGACGCCATCAGCCCCATTGTAGAAGCCGATTCCATTAATTACGACATCGCCTTCCGCGCCTCGCGCTATGGCAAGTCCATTGATGGCACCGATGATTACGTGAACTGCCCTTTCAACAAAGACCAGTACAACGTATTTATCGACGCGGTTCTGGAAGCGCAATGCTACGAAGCGCACATTCCTGAAGATGCGACGCCATTTTTTGAAGCCTGCCTGCCAGTGGAAGAAATTGCTCGACGCGGTCGTGATACTTTGCGTTTTGGACCAATGAAACCAATGGGTCTGGACGATCCGCGAACTGGTCGACGCCCCTATGCCGTGGTCCAATTGCGGCAGGAAAATCTGCGCGCCGATAGTTATAATCTGGTGGGCTTTCAAAACCACATGCGTTTCGCCGAACAAGCCCGCGTCATGCGTTTGATTCCAGGCTTGGAAAATGCCAAGTTCGTTCGCTATGGGCAAATCCATCGCAATACGTACATTAACGCGCCATCGCTGCTGACGGATTGCCTGCAACTGCGCACTGATCCGCGCATCTTTTTTGCTGGCCAAATTTCCGGAGTGGAAGGATACGTGGAATCCATTGCCACTGGGTTCATGGCCGGAATGCATGCCATCAGCCAAATGCGCGGAGAACAACCCAGGCCACTTCCCCGCCCTACCGCCTTGGGCTCATTGTGCCATTACATTTCCAAAGCTGACGCCAAGAATTACCAGCCTGCAAACATCACTTTTGACCTTCTTCCGCAACTGGATGAAGAGACCCGCGCCAAATTGAAGCGCGACAAAAAAGCACGACATGCTGAAGTGTGCCGAATCGGCCAACAGGCATTGGAAGAGTATCGGGCAGTTGCTGTGACGTCAACATGATTTTGAGCCAGCAAATTGACCGGTTTCTGGCTGAATTAAAACGCACCAATTCCAGTGAACACACGCTTCGAAGTTATGCTGCAGATCTGGCCCAGTTCCACACCTATTTCACGCCCACACCAGATTCCACACCGGCGGTGGAACAGCTCGATAACATTGCGCTGCGCGAATGGTTAGGCGGCCTTTACCAGTTAGACCTGAGCGTGGTCACCATTCGTCGCAAAATTGCCTGTATCCGATCTTTCTTCAAATTCCTGATGCGAGAAAAGCTGCTGGCCGTGAATCCCAGCAGGCAACTTCGGACCCCTAAAGCTCCGCAGCATTTACCGAAAGTGATCTCTGAAGAGCAAGCAGGCAAGCTGATCGACGGGGTGCAGGCGGACACGCTGGATCGTCCGTTTCCGAAGCGTGATCTGGCGATTTTTGAAATTCTCTACGGTTGCGGACTGCGCGTTAGCGAGTTGTGCGGAATGAATCTGGAAGATATCGACCGATCGGAACGATGGCTGCGGGTGCGCGGAAAAGGCAAGAAGGAGCGCCAAGTTCCTTATGCAACCAAAGCCGCCTCAGCACTGGAAGCCTATCTTGCGGATCGGATCGCCAAACCCGGTGAGATGGCCGTATTCACCAACACCAAGGGTGCAAGAATATTTGACCGCAGCGTGAGGGAAATTGTG
>JANMWO010000331.1:0-2470 GCA_031394025.1 Acidobacteriota bacterium | reverse complement strand
CTGTCTAATTTGTGGAATTGAAGTCCAGGTTGTGCGGGATTCAGTTGCAGGTCGAAGGCAGTGGTTTTAACCGCTTTCTGCTCTTCGCTGGTGAGTTTGGTGAGACTATCGGAGAATGTGTCAGCTATGCGGAATTCCATTGGTTCCTTAAATTAGTGCAACGGATAAGGCTCAACAGCGTTACGCCTGACGGACTACTTCAGCGGGATGAATGGCCCGGAGTCCTGTAAACCGCTGAAAATCCTGAACGTTGAAGGTGAGCAATTGGGTAATGTTATGAACGTACATTCCAGCGGCCAACCGGGCATCGTGGACCTGGACACCCTTTACTGCGTGCTCTTCCAGTAAGCCTCGCCAGCGATCATGCACCGCGCGGGTGCCCGGAAGAAATTCAATCAATCGTGATCCTGATAGAGTGACTTCCTGGTAAAAGACGATTGGGGCAGGGCTGGTATTTTGTGAGAGAATTGGGCCATTTTGCGCAAGGCATTCTCGATTCGATCCTCACTCATCCGATGGTACTGTGCCGGAATGCGAACGGCTTCTTCGAGAAGGCTTGCGGCGTAGGCTTCGACCAGACTCCCGTTAGCAGCCGCTCTGCGGGTAAGCTCAGCCTCAACCTCGGTCCGATATCAACAGTAATCGTCATGAGTTCACTTCTCCAGCCTCGATCTTACCTTACTCTGAAGTGCGCGAGGTACCCCGTTTTTGCGATGCGAGCGCAATATACATGCCCCCAAATGCCAAATTAGGATGGAGAAGCGATTGGCGGACTGACAACTGGGAAAATTAGTTTGAGGCCGTGGATACGCCATCGACTAATCGCTCGTTCTTTGTCAACACCAGATACCTCCAAAGCTTGCTTTAGTTACAACGATGGAATCTGTCCCCATCCGTCAAAAATTGCTCCCTGCAGAATGAAACTCCTAACCTTCGCAAGGTGTTTAGCCAAGTAAGCGTAATTCCCAAGACGGAACTGCATCTGGCCAACCACAAGGCCGGGATGCCTCCCAATCGTTTTGGCGAACGCCTGGACATCGCGTTCATAGTAGAAAGGATGTTTCCGCGCCATGAATGTAGTTAGGCGATCCGATGCTGCACAAAAATCAGATGCGGCCGTATTCGCTATCCTTTCCTCCTCAGGCAGTCCACTCCCCGTGCCAGCCCTGTCACCATCCAGATCGTCAATTACTGCTTGGTCTTGGCCATGTCCGCGCAAAACATGCTCTAATTCATGCCGCAAGACGAACCAGAAATTGTCGATCTTATCTCGACGCATGGTCATGCCTACGACAGGAGAGTGCTGGTCAAGCCAGCAACATGCCCCGTCAATGTCAGCTTGTGGAAGTTTTTCAACGATCAAGAACCGTACACCACAACCAGCAAGTATTCCTGGTACGCTTCGAACTTCCTCTGGAGCAACCAGTAACGGCTCCAAAGACACAATAGCTTTTAGCAATGCCACCCGGGAATACTTCGGAACGCTAATGGACTTCGCTAACTGTTTTACCCGAAACAGCCATGCCCATTGTGACGAGGTCACTTCCCTGTAAGCTGTTCCCTTCCTGGCAGCATGGGCCAACCATGGCTCGGCGTCTAGATTTTCGATCTGCAGGAAATCTAGAACTCGTTTCTCCAGGACATCGATATTCTCTGATGGTTCAATCCAGCCGCGCTTTGCCATTTCTTTAACTGGCGCTTTAGCATAAAGACGGGCACGACGCTCAACAGTCGTATCGTCATGCACCGCATGCGCCAGCCGATAATCACGTTCAAGATTCATCCAAAGCTCTGGACCTGTGCCAAATGCCGCGCCAAGGCCTTTCGCAGTCTCCGGTGTAATTGCGCGCTTTCCAGCAATTAACTCGCTAATCAGGCGTGCAGGGCGTCCCAGCACTTCCGCCAACTCTATTTGGGTCCATCCACGAGACTCAATCTCTTCGCTGATGAACTCGCCTGGTGCGAATACCTCAGCGGGTGTTCTTCGTTCCATGCCGACTCCTAGTGGTAATCCTCAATACTAACAAGCTGAACCACTTTCTCTTTTCCTGAACCATCCAGTTCAATAATCAGCCGCCATTGATCGTTTAGCCGCATTGAAAATTGATGGCTTCGGCCTCCTTTTAATTTTTCAAATCTTAGGGATTTCAAGGCATAGAAGGCACGTTCGTCTTGCGCTCCCCGGATCAATTGCATTCTCTTTCGATAGGCCTTCACAACTGCCGGAGGATATCCGCCGTCGAATCGGGGATCGGTCTCGAGCCGGTCCAAGATGGCATCAATGAATTTGGCCTCCATCTATAGTTAAGCTTAGTCTTTAGTCTTGAAAATGTCAACATGCAGAATTACACTATGTGTAATATTCAATGTTGTGGATCTTGTCGACCCCCTACTCCACCTTGAATACCTTCATTACTTCATCTCCCAAATGATTGATCACTTTCACGGCGATCCTGCCGGACTTCGGCTT
>JANMWO010000320.1:0-2541 GCA_031394025.1 Acidobacteriota bacterium | reverse complement strand
CCGCTCCCTCGCGGTCACGGCTCGGATTGGCGCATCACTGCGTTCGGATTCCACCAATTCCACCTTGTAAAATAGTGTCATGGCACTTGTTTCCGCTTCCTGGCTGCTATCAAACTTTGACGATCCAAATGTCGTGCTAATTGACACGCGCTTCACCCTGGGCAGTCCCAGAACCGGGCTGGATGCTTATCAGCTTGGCCATATCCCTGGTGCGAGGTTCGCCGATCTGGAACGTGACCTTAGCGCCCCTGTACTCCCGAATCGTGTGGGCGGACGCCATCCGTTGCCCGCAGTGGAAACCCTCGCCGCAACGCTCTCACAATTGGGGATTGCTAACCGCCATCACGTAATCGCCTACGATGACCCCAGCACTGGTGCCGCCTTTTGTGCCACGCATCTTTGGTGGATGTTGCGCTACCTGGGTCATGACATGGTCAGCGTACTGGACGGTGGCCTTCCTGCCTGGATCGCCGCTGGAGGATCACTCACTACCGAAATCCCGACCCATGTACCCGCAACCTTCATCGCCAAACCTAGAGCCGAAATGCTGGTAGATGCGAACTACGTGCAGCATCGCCCACAGGGCACTGTGCTGATCGATTCCCGAGCCCCCGAACGTTTTCGTGGTGACGTGGAGCCGCTCGATTGGAAACCTGGGCATATACCTGGCGCAATCAATCTCAACTGGGCAAGTGCTATGGAACAGGGCCACTGGAAATCCCCGGAAGCGCAGCAGGCCCGTATTGAGCCCATCAAACAAAATGCGGAAATCGTCTTCTATTGCGGCAGTGGAATCAGCGCCACCGCGAATCTGTTCGCCTTGGAACTGGCCGGTGTGAAAGGGGCCAAACTCTATGCTGGCAGTTGGTCCGATTGGATTAGCGATCCCTTACGTGGAGTTGAAACAGGCGAGTCTAAAAGCTAATCCGCAGCACGGCCTGAATTTGACGAGGATAGTTCGCTGAATCATTGATCTGCCCAAACGCTGTGTTGAACTGATCCGTGGTGGGGGCGGCGAACAGAACGTGGTTGAAGGCATTCAGACCCTCACCACGCAATTGGACCTCAGCACTTTTTTCGTTCAGCTTCCAACGCTTGTTGATGGAGCAACAGTACCTCTGGAATCCTGCGCCAGTGCGATCAAAGAAGTGCCTAATCGTAACCGAGCTTCTTGTTTGGTAGAGGGCATACTATTTGATATGGCTATCACTTGCATTATCCGCTATGAGATCGATCCGTTTCAGCGCGACCTATTCAAGAAGTACGCGCAAAACTGGGGTCGCATTATTCCCCGCTGTGGGGGACATTTGATTGGATATTTTCTACCGCATGAAGGCACCAACAATGTGGCCTGGGGGTTGATTGCGTTCGATAGCCTTGCCGAGTATGAGGCGTACCGCACTCGCTTGAAATCTGACCCCGAGGGGCGTGATAATTTTGCCATGGCGCAAACCAATCGGCTCATTTTGAAAGAGGAAAGAAATTTTGTAGAGAATGTGGATGGAACGATGGATATTCCTTCTCTGCTGGGGAAATCTGAATGATCACTCAGGCTGAAAAGGGACACATATTTCGTGCCTTGCATCAACGCGCAGGGGCCTTCCTCATTCCCAATCCGTGGGACATTGGAACGGCGCGATTGCTGGCACATTTAGGCTTTGAAGCATTGGCCACCACCAGCGCCGGTTTTGCATTTTCCATGGGGCAGCAAGACAACACAACGGATCGTCAGCAGATGATGGAGCACGTATCGGCAATCGCGGCGGCCACGGAACTGCCCGTTAGTGCCGATCTTGAAAATGGCTTTGGCGATGCCCCTGCCGTGGTGGCAAAAACGATTCGACTTGCGGTAGCAGCGGGACTGGTGGGCTGTTCCATTGAAGATGCAACCCAGCAATCAGATCATCCTATTTATGATCACAAACACGCGGTGGAGCGAATCCGCGCGGCTGCCGAAGTGGTGCGAGCGCTTCCCTTCCCTTTCACTTTGACCGCACGTGCTGAGAACTATCTGGTGGGTCGGCCGCACCTGAAAGAGACGATCAAGCGGCTGCAAAGTTATCAGGAAGCGGGCGCAAATGTTTTGTACGCTCCAGGATTAACCAGCAAGGAGGAGATTACCGCCGTGGTCAGTTCTGTAGATCTCCCAGTGAACGTATTGACGGGACTACAAGGTATGAATCTGAATTTGGAAGAACTTTCGGCAATGGGAGTGAAGCGAGTCAGTGTAGGCAGCGCCCTATCCCGCAGCGCCTTGGGAGCCTTTCTTCGTGCTGCAAAGGAGATGCGCGAACACGGTACATTTACGTTTGCGGAAGATGCAGTGAGTTTCCCGGAACTCAGCGTCATGTTCAAGAAGCATGAGGACAAAATTCAGTAGCATCGGGTGGGGCAGGCAGTTTCGCTTCAAGTGTTATCAGCGTCCATCGGCGTGCAAAAGCGGCCAATAATAAGGGGCGCGGGTGGGCGGCCAATGCCAAAGCTAACAAAAAATTTGGGCCGTGGTTGTTTTTTAAAAAATTTAAAAGCCTAATCCCCAGG
>JANMWO010000275.1:0-2448 GCA_031394025.1 Acidobacteriota bacterium | reverse complement strand
CTGCCCCTAGCATTAGAAAGCTGGCTGGCTCTGGTGTTGCGCTGCCATTCACTGAACCGAACACTACGTCGTTACCGCAAGGTGTTGCTGACTCGAAACCGAAGCTGAAGTTCCCATTCAGAAAGTTGCGGAACGCCGCATCGGTATTCACTGTGACAACCGTGTCGAAGTGATGGGCACCCAGGTTATGGGTAGTAACGGAGCCAGTTCCAATCTTCACGTCATGTCCAGTCACCTTGTACAGGCTGCCAAGTTGCATGCCATTGTGCCCGCTCATCGCTAGGTCGTACCGCACGGAATTGTTGCTGAAGAAGATGTCGCCAAAGTTGCCGGAAAATCCACCATTGTGGTTGTAGTCTATCTGCACCGTCAACTGATTTGTGGTTGTGTTGAAATTGCTAAAGACAAAACTGTGAATCTGAAATCCTGCCGGATTCCCTCCTGAACCCAATGCACCGGTGAAGCTGGCTGGGAAAACTATAGCGAAAGCAGGTGCTACCAAGGTCATGGAAAGTGCGGCGAGTGAAAGTAAGTTTTTCATTGTTTTGTCCTGAACCAAGAATGCGGTCCAGGACTGCTAGGACGTATAGCTATGTAGTTTCAATTGAATCGGTACCTCTATTCCGTACTGTGACAGAACTTAAAAAGTACTCGACGGCTATTCCATATCTTCAACCTACTGATAAGTAACTAGTTGCTACAAATGAGTACTGGTCGGAAAAGTCACGTCAACCAGTGCGTGAGTTTGTTCACCAGGAATGCGCTGACAAAAGCCACCACCAACATGTAAGTAAACTGAACGATGGGCCACTTCCAGCCACCTGTTTCCCTGCGCACGATGGCGATGGTTGAAAAGCACTGCAACGCGAAGGCAAAGAATACGACCAATGCCAGCGCCCCACCCAAATCTAAATCCTTCTGCAAAGCAGCCTGCAAGCCAGGGTTTTTCTCGGAAGGGTTTTCAATTGCGTAAATCGTGCCGAGCGTGCCCACAATCACTTCCCGCGCCGCCAACGACGTAAGCAGGCCGATCCCAATTTTCCAGTTGAAGCCCAGCGGCTTAATCACCGGTTCAATAAACTGACCCACTTTGCCGACAATACTATTCTCAATTTTCGGCGGGTTGCCATTTTCAAGAGGCAGGTTGGACAGGAACCAGATGGAAACCACCACGATCAAAATCACCGTTCCAGCGCGACGCACAAATATCCAGGAACGGTCCACCAGCCTCATGAACAGCGAGCGCCAACCGGGCATGCGATACGGCGGCATCTCCAGGATAAATGGCGTTCGTTCACTCTTCAGGATGGAAGATTTCAGCATGCGCGCCGTCAGCAATGCGGCAATAAATCCCAGTGCATACAGTCCCAGTAGGGTCACGGCCCGCAGGCTTAAGAAGCGGCCCAGCACGGGCGTATCGGGGATGAACGCCGCAATAATCAGCGCATATACAGGCAGCCGGGCAGAGCAGGTCATGAACGGTGCTATCAAAATGGTCGCCAGCCGGTCGCGCTTATTTTCAATAGTGCGCGCGGCCATAATGGCGGGAACGGCGCAGGCATAGGCGCTCAACAATGGGATGAACGATTTGCCCTGCAATCCGAAATAGCGCATGGTTCGATCCGCAATCAGTGCGGCACGGGCCAGGTAGCCGGAATCCTCTAAAATGCCAATGAACAGGAACAAGAAAAGAATCTGCGGCAGGAAAACCAGCACGCTGCCCACGCCAGTCCAAATGCCATCAATTAAGAGCGAACGAATAAATCCAGCCGGTAGCAGTGACCCTAGGAAATTGCCAGAGATCCGCATCACTTCCTTGAAGGCGTCCATGATGGGCGGTGCTACTAAAAACAGCGACTGAAAGACCACCAGCACTACAAAGAAAAACAAGATTGGACCGGCGATGGGGTGCAGCGCCACCGAATCAATCCGGCGAGTCCATAACGGAGGTGCCGGTGCCCGGTAGCCGGACAGCGAACTCATGCGCCCTGCCCATTGGCGTCGACCAGGCACATCCTGCAAAATGGGGAGTTCCACGCGCTGAGCGAAATGCGCAGGCCGTGCAGTTGCGCCCGATAAAAACTGCTTCACCTTCTCAATGCCCGCACCAGTTGACGCACTAACCAACGCTACGGGGCAATTGAGTTGACTGGCCAACATGGCCACTTCCAATTCCCCGCCACGCCGCTCCAAATCGTCAGCCATATTGAGGACCACAAGCGTCGGCAAACCCAGACTCAGAATAGGCGAACCCAGCACCAGATGTCGATTCAAATTGGTGGAATCAAGAATCAGCAGGACCGCGTCCGGCTTGCCGACATCGGCATTCAGTCCATGCAGAATGTCGTGGGTGACAAGTTCGTCTTCCGAACGTGGGGCCAGACTATACACACCCGGAAGGTCCACAATGCGGACTTCCTTTTCGGTATCCAAAATTGCCCGACCAAT
>JANMWO010000264.1:0-15621 GCA_031394025.1 Acidobacteriota bacterium | reverse complement strand
GCCAGCGGAAAAAGTTTTCCCCTACCTTACCGACCCTGCCAAAGTTCGCATGTGGATCGGCGGCCTGGTGGAATCTAAGCCACTCACCGACGGCCCAGTGCGCCCTGGCAGCCGCAGTCAGGACATTGTCGAAGTGGATGGCCAACGCATTGTGATGGAATCGCAAGTAATCGAATTGATCCCCAACCAGCTCCTTTCTATACGCATCAGCAGTCCTGATATGGAAGCTGTCAGCCAATTCCGCTTTCAGCCCAGTGGCCTGGAACACATCCAACAAGTACGTTGCAAAGGATGGCTGCGTATGGCCTCCATTTTTATGCGCGGACCCATTGAAAAGCAATTGAATTCCGATTTTTACCGCCTTAAAGCTCTCATTGAAAAATAGATCCTGCGATACTATTCGCTATGAACAAATTGCTTTTAGGGACTTTCGTAATCGCTGTCGCCACAGCCCAAACTCCCCGCACTGTCACTGACGCCGAGGTCGCCCGCGTCCATCAATCGGCACTGCTCATTGACACCCATAACGATGTAACCAGTTTCACTGTGGATGGCATGGACATTGGCAAACCACAGCCCAAGCGTCATACCGATCTGGCAAAGTTGAAACAAGGGGGCGTCGGCGCTGTGTTCTTCGCCGTGTACGTTGGTGCCGGCTATGTGGAAGGCAACCATGCCGCCCACCGGACACTGGAAATGATTGACACCGTGAAGCACGACATTGCATCGCGCTATCCCAACCAGTTCCAATTGGCGACAACCGCTGGGCAGATTGAAATCGCAAAACGGGATGGAAAGATTGCCGTTCTGTTGGGCATTGAAGGTGGCCACGCCATTGAAGATAGTCTGCGTTTGCTGCGCACTTATTACGATCTAGGCGTGCGCTACATGACCTTGACCCACAGCAATAGCAACAATTGGGCCGATTCCAGCGGCGATGCCGGGCGTCACAACGGGCTGACGCCGTTTGGAAAACAAGTTGTTGTGGAGATGAATCGGCTGGGGATGATGGTGGACATCTCACACGTTTCCGATAAAACGTTTTACGATGTCCTTGCCACCAGTACGGCACCGGTATTTGCCAGTCATTCGTCCTGTAAAATGCTAAGCCCAATTCCCCGCAACATGACCGATGCCATGATCAAGGCCTTGGCCGCCAAAAGTGGAGTAATTCAGATTAACTTCGGTTGTGAGTTTCTATCGGAAAAATCTGCCAACACCTCAACCTGGACCAATCCCACGCGCCGTGCCGCCATCACCGCAGAGTTGGCCAAGTTAGGAAAATTATCTCCACAAAAACGCGACGCGGAATCGGAAGCCATTGCCATTCGACTAGGCTATAAAACCGAACCAGCGACGCTTGCCGACGTGGTGGCGCACATTGAACATGTAATCAAAATAGCTGGCGTCGATCACGTAGGAATCGGATCCGATTTCGATGGCGTGGGCTGCGTCCCAGTGGGCCTTGACGACGTTAGCAAGTTCCCTGCCCTGACCCGCGCCCTGTTAGAACGCGGCCACACTGCTGAAAATATCCGCAAGATTTACGGAGGCAACTTGTTGCAGTTGATGCGAGCCGTGGAAACTTCTGCTAAGACCGCAGCTATGGCTGGACCACCACGATGAGTATGGCTTGGTTCGAATTCGAAAAGTTAATTTCTTCGAGGAATTTGAAAGGGAAGATTTCCAAAGAAGACCTGCCAACTCCAGCCTTGATTCTTGATCTGGATATTTTTGACACTAACCTGGCAAAGATGGCCTGCCATCTGGTGGCCGCAGGCAAGGCGTTCCGCCCTCATGCCAAGACGCACAAGACCATTGAAATTGCCCAGGCCTGCATAGACGCCGGAGCCATTGGCACATGCACAGCCAAAATATCGGAGGCGGAAGTGTTCAGCCGCGCCGGACTCAAGGGTCTGCTGGTTACAACTCCATTGGTAGGGGCATGGCGCATAGAACGGGCTGTGTTACTTGCTAAAAGCCAACCCGACACCATTTTTTGTGCCGACAATGAAAGCAACGTAGAGCTGCTCAATCAGGCAGCAAGTGTCGCTGGAATTAAATTAAACATCGCCATTGATTTATTGGTTGGGGGCCGTACAGGCAGCACCCCCGGTGAGAAATCTGTAAAACTAGCCCAACAAATTCACAAGGCAAGCAATTTACACTTTTTCGGAATTCAGGCTTTTGCCGGACCTTGTGCCCACACGCTGGGCTTTCCAGAGCGCAAGAAGGCTAGTGAACATTCCATGGGGCAAGCTGTAGAAACTCGTTGGCAAATTGAAAAGGTTGGCATCCCTTGCCCTTGGCTCAGCGGAGGGTCCACTGGCACCTACAATATAGATTCAGCAATTGAAGGGATAACGGAAATTCAACCGGGCAGTTTTCTGTTCATGGATATTGACTACAGCATTATCGGTGGCCAGTCCGACCCGCAACAGTTCACTGATTTCGGTTTTGCCCTTTCCGTAATTGCCACAGTTTTCAGCAAACCATCGGCCAAGTGGGCCATTGTAGACGCTGGATTCAAGGCCTTTTCTACAGACAGACCATTCCCACCGCAATTACGATGCGGCAATGTCCCGTTCCGTTGGGCCGGGGATGAACACGGCAACTTAGACCTGACTCAGGCTACCCAGTCCATTGAATTGGGGGATCGCTTGGAATTCCTGGTTCCCCACTGTGATCCTACCGTTAATTTGTATGACCGGATCTATGGAATTCGCGGATCTATGGTGGAATCCGTGTGGAACATCGCTGCCCGGGGAATGATCCAATGACCTATAGTTTCAGTTTCGGGTAGCGTGCACGCATCCAGATCACAAACTTTTCCGGCGCAGCCATGGTTGAAAGACGGCTTTGACGGACCAGCGACCAATCGGCAAATAATCCGCACTCTTTGATTTCTCGAAGCGTGGTTGGGGGGTCTGTGCGATGCAAATATTCCAGATCCACAACCCAACTCTTTACGTCATTGGGGTCTGGCCGAGGGGTGGAGATCACCTTTGCCATCCCCATAATAGCCGCCTGCCCCATGCTGTGGTACATGAAAACCTTATCCCCTGGCATCATGGCTTGAATAGATCGAACTGCTTGCGCATTGCGCACCCCATCCCAACAAGTTTTCTTATCTTGTTCAAATTTGTCGATAGGGTAAGTGTCTGGATCGGTCTTCGCTAGAAAGTATTGCATTTATTCTCCGAGTAGTTTATACTACAAAGTAGATGTGGTTGCCGAGTACTACGACGTTCAGTATAGGGTCAGCCTTATTGTTATACAATTATTGTGGGATCAATTGCGACGAGTAAAGGCTGTTTTTTGCGTTTTGGAGCTTGCTCAGCTCAGACAATGGTCGCTCTAAGTTGTAGAAGTTAAGGCCAAAGCTGTAAAAAGCTGCTGTTAGAAGCCAAGGAATGGATTGAATGCGTCCCTGTACTTTTTTGAAAACCACAATGAACTTGATTCCCGCAATTTTAATGGCTAGTGTTTTGTTTGCGCAAGCACCGGACCCGGCCAAGGCGCGTCAGGAAAAAGAAGACAAGCAGGACACCCAAAAACTTCCCGAAAAGGAAGCCAGCATTATCCGTCCCGATGGCACAACCGCTGGCGGAGCGATGGCGCCGGTGGATCCGCGATCTTTCAAAGTAGGACCGGAAGATATTATTGACATCAAGGTGTGGCGCGAACCCGATTTATCAGGTGTTTTTGCCATTCGACCGGACGGAAAAATCACGTTGCCACTGGCTGGTGAAATGGAAGTGGCCAACAAGAGTTTGGATGAGATCAAAGAAGAAGTAGTCAAGGCCTACTCCAAATACGTGCAGCGTCCCGAAGTTCTGGTTGGTTTAAGGCAAGTAGGCAGCAGAAAATATTATCTGGTGGGTGAAGTGTACCGTCCGGGAGTGTATCCCCTAGTGGTTCCTACCACCATTCTGGAAGCGATCAATGGCGCTGGCGGGTTCAAGGAATACGCCAACAAGAAGAAAATCGCTATATTACGCAACGGTCATCGAATCAAGTTCAATTACTCGGAAGTAATCAATGGTAAGAAGTTGGAACAAAACATCATGCTGGAAACAGGGGATCACGTGATTGTCCCTTAAGCGCGGTTTGAGTTCAAAGTTAAAACTAAAATCCCCCAACTAAAAAATCTCGGAGAAAAGTACAATGCAAGGTTCTGATTTTATTCCTGTGAATCGTCGGGCAATGGAAGTGGACGATTATGTGGATGCCGCCAGACGACACAAAGCCTGGATATTTGGCCCCATGTTTGGCTGTCTGGTAGTTTCTGTTGTGATCGCATTCTTGTGGCCCGATACCTATATCTCCACAGCCGCAATCCGCGTGACTCCGCCCCAAATTTCTGAAAAATTGGTGATGTCCAGCATCAACGTGGACATGTCGCAACGCATCAGTTCCATGGCGCAGAACATTCTGAGCCGGGCCACGCTCACCAATATTATTCAGACGTACGGGTTGTACCCAAAAGATATTAAGCGGCTGCCCATTGAAGATCTGATTGAAGATATGAAGAGTAAACATATCAGGATCGGCCAAGTCAGCTCCATGACCCCGAACAGCTCCGGCGAAAAGAAGAACTACGGTGCATTTTCTCTCTCCTTTTCCTACGAGAATCGCTACATTGCGCAGAAAGTCTGTTCCGATTTGGTGGGTCGCTTCCTTTCAGAAAACTCTCGCGAATCTTTGAGCCAGGGCTTGGCCGCAACCGATTTCTTGAAAGAGGAACTGGAATCAGCACGCAAGAAACTGGAATCGATTGAATCCAATTGGGCCGGTTTCCGAATCGCCAATGCTGGCCGCCTGCCTGACGATCGAACCGCCAATCTGACCACTTTGCAATCCATTGAATCGAGGATGGGAAATCTGAACGCGGCCATTAACCGGGTGAATCAGGAAAAGCTTATGCTGGAAACGCAGTTACGAATTGCCAGGGATCAATTGACGTCAGCCAAGAGTCCCGTGGAATCCCCACAGGCCATGGCCGCAATGGAAAAGCGTAATGAAAAATTGGTAGAAAAGGAACGGGAAGTGCAAGGTCTGGAAAACGGTCTGATTCAAGCGAAGGAACATTGGACTGAAAATCATCCCGACGTGAAGCGCTTTGAAGGGTTGTTAGCTCTGGCAAAACGGCAGCGCGACCAGATCATGAAAGAAGATGAACTGGCCAAAGCCCGTGAGATTGTTTCCGCCCCCAAGGTGGAAGTGAAGAAAATTGCACCGATGAGTAAAGAAGCGAAAGCGCTGGATGCTCAGGTGCTTCAAATTGAAACATTGCTAAAGGCTAAAGATCAGGAATTGAACGAATACAACCAGGAAACCGCTCGCATGAACGGAACGGTAAAACAGTTTCAATCCCGTCTGGACGCCACTCCACTTTCCGATCAGAAGTATCAGGAGCTTACCCGCGATTACGATCAGGCGAAGTCCAGCTACAAGGAAATGAGCGAGAAGAAAGCTATTTCCGAACGGGCCAATATCGTCACTGGTCGCAAACAGGGTGAGACGTTAGACATGCTGGATCCAGCCTCGCTTCCGCTCAGCCCCAGTGAACCAAACCGGGCCATTATCATCGGCAGCGGTACCATGGCCGGCTTAATGCTTGGTCTGTTTCTGGCCGGTGCTCGCGAACTGAAAGACACGGCCTTGAAAAATTTGAAGGACGTTCGCACATATACACAATTGACGATTCTAGGTTGCATTCCTCTTCTGGAAAACGATTTGGTGGTTCGTCGCCGTCGCCGTCTGACCATGCTCGCCTGGTCAACTGCCAGTATCTTAGGATTGCTGGTGATGGCCTCTTCGGTGCTTTACTATACCCAGACTCGTCCTTAAAAAGACTGGAATGGTCCCCGACCCGATCGCAACCTGATAATCTTACAAATAGAAGGCATTGGAATGAGCAGAGTACACGACGCACTTAAGAAAGCCGAACAACGGCCCGGATTCCCACCGCCCCCTCCGAAACCACCAGTTTCAAGGGGCCCCGATGCACACGCGAAAGGAAGCAGTCATCTGGAGCAGGTGCTGGCCGCCTACCCACCCGTGCCGCCCCCGCAGGCCAATCCAGGCAATGCACCTGGATACGAACCTCAACCTCGTCAGGAATTGCATGGCCCGGCAGTGCTGCAGCGCAGCGGTCCCGATTACGCCTATGGTCAGGCACCAACGGCTTCTAACGGCGGCAGGGTGGCCTTTCAAATGCCCCAGGCCAAAGGCATTAGTTTGGAACACCTGCTCGATAGGATCGAAGAAGTTCCCTTCCAACCACTGGCCGATTCCCATCTCATCGACGCAACCAAGCCGCACGACGCCCCCAGTGAAGAGTTCCGCACCCTGCGCACCCGTTTGAATCATTTGCAGACGCTGCAACCCATTCATACCTGCGTGGTCACCAGCGCCTCTCCTGCCGAAGGGAAATCGTTCACTGCCGTTAACCTCGCTTTAGCAGAATCCCATTTGGCTGGGAACAACACCCTGCTTGCCGATTTCGATTTTCGCCGCCCCATTGTCCACTCCCTGTTTCAAATTGATCGCTCCCCGGGAATCACCGATTACTTGTTGGGTCGGGCTGAATTGCACCAAATCATTAAGCGGGTGGCAGGCACCAACTTGTTTTTGATGCCCGCCGGTGAAGCGGTTTTGAATCCGTTGGAACTGCTTAATCTTCAGGAAGTGAGAGTGCTTCTGGATCGCTTGCCAGAACTGTTCAACTGGGTTGTTTTAGACAGTCCTCCACTGCTTTTTGCAGCCGATGCGAATTTGCTTTCCACCATGTGTCATGGCACTTTACTGGTGGTCCGCATCGGGACAACCACCATTGATTCCGTTACCCGCGCGTTGCAATCGCTTTGTGAAAATAATGTGTTGGGTATCTCTGTGAATGGTGCGCGCCGTGGCGAACTCTATTCCAAGTACACTTACTATCATTCGTATTACTACTCAACGCCAACAGAAGTACCGGAAGATGAAGAAGTGGAACAGGCATCCAGTTCCCGTAAACATAAAAAAGATCATGACGATGACGACGAATAGCCCCTGGGCTGTCGTTTATCTGCACAATGTTTATCTGTACAATGCCTAATCGTACAAAGGTAGATTTGAAAACTCGTGCGTAGAAGAAACTTTCTTTTCGTGGCCAGTTCCTATCTACCTTTTTGCGCCTCCGCGGCTGTCGCTTCCACTTCCCAAACCATTAGCGGCGTCCTGATCCTTCCCAGCCCCACCAAGCCTGCGCTTCAATCAACCGACCGCACACTACCCATTCACGGAGACGAATCCACCATGGGTGTCTTCCTCGATCAGCGAGTCCGTGGGCTCACCTTCCAGTTAACCGGCGTGCTCGAACCGTCCGGAACCTTTGAGGTTGGTCCCATTCACACCAAGTCCATGGTCGTTTTAAAAGACGCCCGCAAGCTCTTTGTGACATATTGGTGTGACATCTGTTCAATCCGAACTTACACTCCAGGAATCTGCTGGTGCTGCCAGGAAGAAACAGAACTCGACCTCCGGGAACGATACGACTCGTGAAACACAGCCTACTCATTTTTCTATTTCCATTTATGATCGTCGAAGCCGCACCGCGCTACAGCGCCCAAAAAGTTCAGGTTGATGGCATTGAAGTAGTACGCCTCACCGACTCCACTAAAAATACAGAACTGTCCGTCGTGCCCTCCATCGGCAACAATCCCTATTCATTCAAAGTGAACGGCAAAGATGTATTCTGGTCTCCCTACAAGACCTTGGCCGAATTTAAAGCCAAGCCCACGCAACTGGGTAACCCGTTCCTGGCCCCCTGGGCCAATCGCATTGATCAGCCATCCTACTACGCCAACGGCGACAAATATCACCTCAATCCCGATCTTAAAAATTACCGCAACGACGGCTTCAGCCAACCCATCCACGGCTTGGTCGTTTTCGCCTCGGAATGGCAGGTTGTGAAAGTGGAGGCCGATGCCCGAGGTGCCCGCGTCACCAGTCGGCTGGACTTCTACAAATATCCCAAATGGATGGCCCAGTTCCCTTTCGCCCACACCATTGAAATGACCTATCGGCTGGTGGAAGGAATGGTGGAGTGTGAAACCTACATCATCAACCACTCCATGGAGCCCATGCCGGTTTCCATCAGTTTCCATGCCTATTACCAGATTCACGACGCCCCACGCACCAAGTGGAAGCTGACCTCCTCAGCCGTAGATCAGGTAGTTCTCAACGATAAATTGACTCCCACCGGGGAAGTGAAGCCCAATCCATTTCCCAACCCCATGGAATTAGGGACCACCATGCTCGACGATGTTTTCACCAATCTGACCCGTGATGCCCAAGGCAAGGCGTCCTTTTCCATTGAAGGCGAAAAACAAAAGATTACCGTTTTGTTCGGAGAGAAATTTCCCGTTTCTGTAATCTATGCACCCACCGGTCCAGGTCGCGATTTCATCTGCTTTGAGCCAATGACGGCCATCACCAACGCCTTCAATCTGGCTCAAGCCGGAAAATATAAAGGGTTGCAAAGCATCCCCGCCCAGGGCGATTGGCGAGAAAGTTTCTGGATCGTCCCTTCAGGATTTTAACCAAGATCTTGAAACCGAAACTGCTCAATGCCACTTAGTTTTCCTGCTTCCCTTTAGAATCTCCATTGTTTGTCGGGATAACCCGTAGTTCCCTGTCCTAAATTCTTGTTATCAGCGTTCATCTGCGTCCATCAGCGGCCATTAATCTGGGCCCCTGATGGACGCCGATGAACGCCGATAACGCAAACACTGTAAAACTATATGACATTGGGCAGTTTCGCCCGCTGCAGATCACGGCATTGAATGCCAGCCCCATTCAACCTCAGCGTTTCAACCCTCGCAAATCGTAAACATAAATAGAATACCCAACACGCACAACCGGTTCCCTCCCCCGCAACCAGGCATAGGCTTCCCGACCCTCATAGGCCCCCACCAGCAGCGTCACGCTGACCGCAGCAAAGCAATCCACCGTATCCCTCCCTGCCACGTCGTCACTGTGTGGAACTGCCATGCCCGTCATCCCGAAATATTCCAGCGGCGCCCCGCCAAAGTAAGCGATGCACAGGTTGTCCTTCGCCGCATAGGTTTCCTTCCAGGCTCTCAGCCGTTTCAGATCCTGACCCCAATCAATATTGGAATCAGCAAGGTAATTGCCGCCCTTTTCCGGTCCACCAGCCAGTAAGTTAAAGAATGCCAAAGGATACGGGTGCCGCCATACCGTTTCCCCGGCTTGCAGCAGTAGACAGGCGGCCAGAATAGACGGCCATCGTCCATGCAACAGAGCCGCCACAGCCACGTACAAGAACGGCAGAACTGGCAGCAGATGCCGATACCCAATGTTGATATTAGCCGTCATCGCCATTCCCCAATAAATGACCATCACCACCGCAGCCAGTTGCAGAGCAGGCTCAAACTTAATTCGATCCCTAAACAAAGCCGCCACGCAAAATGCCACCGCAAGCAACAACCCAACCGGTTCCTTCACAAGAAAGGCCACTGGAAAGTAGTACCACCAACCGAAGTCGGAAACCTTCCCCAACAAGTACGCCGAGTGCCCCAACTGCGCATGACCCGCATGCTTCACAATGCCCAGCAGGTAAGGATGCGCCTGAATGCCCAACCTCCCCGAAACAGCCGTTGCCGCACGACCCAACATCGTCTTTGATTCGTAGGTGCCTTCCAACGCTTTGCTCAACAACACCGTGTCTGGATGAGCCTTTCTATATCCCTGCGTCGCCGGAATCAGTTTTGATATCTGCGGTGCGTAAACAAGCGCCACCACCATCGCGCCCACCAACAGTTGCATCATCATACTCAGCACCAGACGCTTCACGGGAACTTTTCGCCACAGTCCAACACATACAAACACCGGCAGCAGAAATGGCCAACTGTACTTGCTGGCCATGGCCAGTCCCAACGCAATGCCTGCCACAAGCAACCGTTTTGCTCCCGGCTTTTCAATCCACCAAAGCCAGGCAATCGCCGCCAGAAAACTGGTGAACGCAATCAGCAGATCGCTAGTAATGTAGCGACCATGGGCAATCGCCGTCGGATCAAAACAATAGAACCCTAAAGCGGCAATCGCAATTTCCGATGAAAAATAGTTGCGCGTCCACAGCGCCAGGCAAAGGCCAAACAGAAGTGTAATTGCTACCGTCACCATCCGTGCGCGGAACAATAGATCTCCCGCCGAATAGGTGCTTTTATATAGGAATTGCTGGCCAAACCGGAACTCGTCGTTGTCAACCCAGGCAGGATGCTGCACTTGCAAGGGTACATCCAAAAACAGCAGCGGAATTGCGTTCAACAATTTTCCTAACGGAGGATGCTCCGGGTTCAACCGGTAGTCGCCTGTTTTCCAGTAACTGTAGCCCGCCGCCAAATGCATGGCTTCGTCCCAGGTTTGTGATTCCGCTTCAACAGAAACCAGCATCATCCAAGCCATAGCGCCCAATAAAACGGCAACCATGACAAAGAAACGACGGTTGGTCATGGGACGTTAGCCCAGCAGCTTTTCCAGTTTCGATCCCTTGCGGATAATCGTTTCCGTACGCTCCGGGCCATTGGAAACACAACCCACTTCCACCGCCGTTTTCCGTTCCAGATAATCCAAATACTTCTTTGCTTTATCGGGCAGGCCATCAAACGTAGGGGTACCCTTAGTTGAACAATGCCAACCAGGCAGCACTTCATACACTGGTTCAATCCGCTCCATCCCTCGAAAGGTTGCGGGCATTTCCAATGTCTCTTTGCCGTCCATTTTGTAGCCCACGCAAACAGGAATTTCCGTCAACATGTCCAACACATCCAGTTTGGTAATCACCAGACTGTCAAAGCCATTTACCGTGGTAGTGAAATGCAACAAGGGCACGTCGAACCAGCCGCAGCGTCGCGGACGTCCAGTGACCGCGCCAAACTCCTTACCCGCTTGTCGAATGCGCTCGCCTTCGTCACCATGCGCTTCGGTAGGAAACGGACCGCCTCCAACTCGGGTAATATAAGCTTTGGAAATACCAATCACGCCGTTAATTTTTGTCGGTGGAACACCCGTACCAGTGCAAGCTCCACCAGCCGACGCACTGGACGACGTTACAAACGGATACGTGCCATGATCAATATCAAGCATTGTTCCTTGCGCACCTTCAAACAAAATTCGCTTGCCTTCCCGCATGCTTTGGCTAAGCAACTCCGCCGTGTCGCAAACCAGCGGACGCAGTCGATTGGCATAGGTCTGGTACAGCTTGCGAACCGCCGCCCAATCCTGGTCAACGGCAATATGAAAGGCTTTGGCAATGGTCAATTTATCGGCCAGCAACGCTTCAAACATATCGTCGAAACAATCAGGATCTATCAAGTCCGCCATGCGAATTCCGCGACGGGCAATTTTATCCTCGTAGGCCGGCCCAATACCCCGCGAAGTGGTTCCTATGGCCGTGCGACCTTCCCTCGCTTCCGACATTTTTTCCATCAATGGATGGAATGGAAAAATCACATGCGCACGATTGGAAATCCGCAACTGTGCATCCACAGCAATGCCTGCGGCCTCCAAAGTTGCCATCTCCGCCAGCAAAGCGCCAGGGTCAACCACCACCCCATTGCCGATGACAGCCCTCACCCCAGGACGCAAAATGCCGCTGGGGATCAGCTTCAAGACATATTTGGTTTCGCCAATGTAAACCGTATGCCCCGCGTTATGCCCTCCTTGATAGCGGGCAACGACGTCAAATTTCTCAGAGAAAAGGTCAACCATCTTGCCTTTTCCTTCATCGCCCCATTGGGCACCAAGCACAATAATATTACTCATGTCAGCCAAATCTTACAGTCTACCGCATGGAGCACCCCCTATGCTTTTTAAATCGCACCTGCTCCGTTTAGGCATCACCCTTTTCGCCTCAGTCGCCGCCAGTTGGGCGCAAGCTCCTGACCCACTCCGAATCAGCAGCCCCACCTTCATCACCATTCCCCAAGCAACTTTTTTCACCACCAACATTGGCGTCACCGGTGGTCGGCCACCCTATCAATTCACCGTGCAATCCGGGACTCTCCCCTTGGGCGTGTTTCTCAATAACGTCGGAACTCTTTCCGGAATTTCAGGAATCTTCGGCGATTCCTTCGCTGTCATTCAAGCAACCGATGCCGATGGCCGCACCGCCACAGCTTCCTTTCAAATTCGAATCGTGCAGGCGCTGGCCATTGTTACCGACACATTGGGAACAGGCCGCGTCGCTACTCCCTATCAACAAACCCTTAGAGGTGTCGGCGGCTTCTTGCCGCTATTCGGAAACTATACCTGGGCGCTGGCCGGTGGTGCACTGCCACCAGGCCTCAACCTCACTTTGTCCGGTGACATTGTGGGCACTCCCCTGCCCCCTCCTGGCATTTACAACGTCACCATCAAGATGACCGACGGATCCAATAATTCCGTTCTAAAGCCTTTCTTACTGCGCATCGATGGACCCACAATTATTACCGACCGCTTGCCACCCGGCCGCGTCAACCAGCCTTATAACCAGGGTATTGTCGCCATTGGTGGCATTGGACTCTATTCCTGGTCTGTGAAAACCGGTCCCATCCCTCCAGGAATTTCTCTCACCCAAGCCGGTGTCTTAACCGGCACACCCTTCGTCCCCGGAACCTACACTTTCGAAATCCGTGTGTCCGATTCCGTCGGCGCCTACTTCGATAAAACATACACATTACCAGTCGATCAATTCTCTTCGGGCATCATCTTCTTCACTGACACAATCGCCGACGCTTCCGTCGGACTTCCCTTCGCCCAACTCCTGCAAGCCAGCGGCGGTCGCGATCCTTACACCTTCAGCATCTCTTCGGGAGCATTGCCTGCTGGAATCACCCTCAGCTTGAATGGCGGGTTAAGTGGCACCCCCATTGTCGATGGCACCTTCGGCTTTACCGTTTTGGCCGTAGACGCATCGGGCCTGCAAGCAAGCAAGAACTTCAGCATCAATGTGCGCAGCAATATCTTCATCGTCAGAACAGACCTTGCCCGTGCCATTATCGGCGTCGCCTACAGCCAGCAGCTTGTCGTGCAAGGCGGCACCGCCCCTTACCTTTGGACTCCCTTTGGTAACCCTGTTCCAGAAGGTCTATTTCTAAATCCAACCACAGGCACCATTTCCGGCACTCCTACCGCAATCGGCGATTATTTCTTTGCAGTCAAAGTGACCGACGCACGCAATCGATCCGCGCAAGCGTCCTACTCACTCACCATCTCCCCAGCCGTTCCCATTTTTTCCAGCACTGGTGTGTTGAACGGTGCAAGCTTCAAAGCCGGCGCTGTTTCACCCGGAGCCATCATCAATATCTTCGGCATCGGATTCGGACCTGGCGAATTGGCCGCGATTCAAATTCAAAATGGAATTGCCGCAACTCAACTGGCCTCTACTCGAGTTTTGTTCGACGAAATCGCAGCCCCGCTTCTGTTCTCTACCTTGAATCAGGTTGGCCTGGTGGTGCCTTATGAAATTGCGGGACGGCCATCGGTGAATGTTGTAGTGGAATACAAAAACCTCCGCTCCGCACCTATCCGGGTAAACATCGCCGCATCGGCTCCGGGAATATTCACTGCCGATGCGTCTGGCAAAGGGCAGGCCGCCGCATTGAATAGCGATGGTCGCATCAATAGCCCGCAGAATCCCGCTAAGCCCGGTTCCATTGTGGTGCTCTACGCCACCGGGGAAGGTCAAACCGATCCTTTCGGCATCAGTGGAAAATTGGCAACTGACGTTTATCCAAAACCGCAATTACCGGTTAACGTAATCATCAATGGCCAATTGGCAGAAGTTCTCTACGCCGGGGCAGCCCCCAATCTTATCGCCGGATTGCTCCAAGTGAACGTCCGGATTCCAGATACCATTACCGCCGTGGGTAGCTTGCCAGTGCTGATCACAGTGGGCGATATTCCCAGCCAGGAACAAGTGACCATTTCAGTTGCCCCCTGACCGACATATAATAGTCCGATCATGCGACGACTCTTGATTGCAGCCACCCTGCTGGTTCCGCTATTCGGCCAGCACGAAAAAGACGGAGAAGAATCGAAGAACCCCGCTATTGGAGATCCCAAGGCGATTGAAGCCGGAGCGAAAATATTCGCTGGCGGTTGTGGCGCTTGCCACGGACCAGATGGTCAAGGCGGACGCGGACCCAATTTGCGGCAACGCGTGTTCTGGCATCCGCTGGATCCAAAGACCATGTATAAGTCCATTCAAGAGGGCGTCGGCGGTGCTATGCCTGCCGCCAATCTTCCTGAAGATCAGGCGTGGCAAGTGGTCGCCTTTGTAGTTTCCCTAACTTCTCCTGCCATTGAAAATCCAATTAGTGGCGATGTTGAAAATGGCCGCACACTCTTCATCGGCAAGGGCGGCTGCGCCAATTGCCACGCCATCAACAATCAGGGAGGCAAGCTGGGGCCAGATTTATCGAACATCGCTTCCGTGCAAGCAACACTGGCCATTCGCGAGTCTATTGTTGACCCCGATGCCGATGGAGCCGTCGGCTATCATGCCGTTACTGTCACCTTGAAGAACGGCAAGACCATCAGCGGTGTTGCCCGCAATCGCTCCAATTATTCACTGCAACTGCAAGACCGCACCGGCAACCTGCATTTGATTGACATGGCCGACGTCACTCAGATGACCTTATCGAAGGGGTCGCCCATGCCTAAAGATTATGGCAAGCGATTTTCCCCCAAGGAATTGGACGACCTGGTGGCCTACCTTTCCCGCCAAAGTGTTCGGCCTTATGAAAAAGATAAAGACAAGGAGAAGAAGAACTAAATGACACGTTTTTGTTTCCTCACCATTGCTTGTCTGGCGTCAATCAGCTCAGCCCAAGTTACCTTTGAAGATTTGAAGAAAAGCCCTGGAGCCAACTGGCTTACTGTGGCAGGCGATTATCAAGGCAAGCGCCACAGTCCGCTAACCCAAATCAACACCAGCAACGCCGCCAACATGGTTGCCAAGTGGGTTTACCGCATGCCCAAAGCTAGTGGCCTGCGTACCAATCCCATCGTTCATGACGGAGTGATGTACGTCACCAACACCAATGAAATTCGTGCCCTCGATGCCGCCTCCGGGCGGTTGATTTGGGCCTACAAAGACACCCGTGCAAAGAAGGAAGCAGTCAATCGTGGGGCGGCAATATATGGGGATCGCGTTTATTTTGTCACCTCCGACGTGTACCTCGTCGCGCTGGATCGGCGAACCGGCGCAGTGCAGTGGCAGCATAAGTACGGCAAGATTGAAGAAGGCATTTTCGCATCAGCCGCCCCGTTAGTGGTGCGCGATAAAGTGATGGTCGGCGTAGCCGGCGGCGATACCGGAATGCGTGGATACATTTCAGCGCTTTCAGCATCCACTGGCGAAGAGTTGTGGCGCACGTATACCATTCCAGCGAAGGGCGAAAAAGGGTCGGAATCCTGGGGCAAGTACGTCGATTACGGCGGCGGCGGCACCTGGCTCAGCGGCACTTATGATCCCGACACCAACACCCTCTACTGGACCACCGGCAATCCCTGGCCCGATTTCTACGGCGGTGATCGTGGTGGCGACAATTTATTTAGTTGCTCACTTCT
>JANMWO010000016.1:0-23945 GCA_031394025.1 Acidobacteriota bacterium | reverse complement strand
CTTTGCGAGCCAAACTGACCCAGCTATTTGAAACCAATGGCATTCGCCAATTTCAAACTGACGTGGGCAGAAGCACGCAAATTGGCCCGTTCTACAACTTCTTTGGAGCAACCAAAGATTCCTGGATCGGCAAGATCTGGCCCCGTGGCAGAGCCCATACCAACGAACTTTCCACCGCCACTCTCGCCGATAACTTCTGCAACGCCTGGTCCGGAGGTCTAAACTTTCTCGATTCCGCCCACGGCGGCAGTGAAGTTTCCATTGAACCGAATGGGAACGTTTATCCCTGCTGCATGAAAACCAAAAAGGCGATTGGAAATCTGCGTACGGAATCGCTCTCTTCCATTCTTCAGCGTTTGCGCGGGAATCCCGTCTACGAAGCAATTTCCATGGGGCATCCTGAACGTATGGGCATCCAACACGGTTGGAGTGTGGAAAAATTCTACCAGGCTTCCACAACTACACTACCTTCCGGCAAGCAATATCAAAACCTATGCATCGGTTGTGACAAGTTCCACGACGAAGTGCTCTCTCCAGTCATTCAAATAAAATAGGGTCAGGTGGACATTTCTCAGATTTCTCAGGCAGTTCACTTTTGTCAAAGACCTACTCTGGCACCCGCGAATGGATGCCGACCCAGCGCATCGCTGGCTGCGCAGCCTCGTGCTGGATACCTGCACAGCGATTGACGGCTGAACTACTTGTCTTCCCAAGAAAGTTCAGCATCGGCGCGACGCACGTAATTAGCGTCAATCGATCTTGCATGCCCCGCTTGTCCCTGAGCGTATTTACGGGATGCCAAAACTCCTACCGCCCCCGCAAGACTGGTACCAACCGCTTTGGTCGACATTGGACCCACCGAACACAGTTCAAGATCTGTCGTAAGGTACTCCACTTCCTTCCCGTCCAGACTTGCCATCCAACGGGGCAGGGAAGTCACTACCTCCCCGCAAATCAGGTTCGATTGGGCATCATAAACAGCGCCGAAAATCTGATCACGACGGGCGTCCAAGAAGGCTGCCCTTAAAGGCTCGCTCCCTAAGAACGCAATCGCCTGCAGGTTTGATATGGCGCATACCGGCTTCGATAGCGCAAATGCCAAACCCTTCATTGCCGCCAGTCCTATGCGCACCCCCGTGAACGTTCCCGGCCCTTGGGCGCAGGCAAAGCAATCAATATCCTTCAACGTCAAGCGCCATTTTTCCAGATATCCGAACAGTGCTTGCCCAAAGCCATCGGGTGCATGGATAGCTACCTCTTCCATCACCCGATCATTCTCAATCAAGGCTACGCTGCCGTACTCGCAGGTTGTGTCCACCGCCAGAATTCGAGTGGTCAATCCATCACCCGATAAACCTGATCCGCAGCATACACCTTGCCATTGGCATTAATGGCTGAAACGTGAACATTCAACACCGCAGGGTAATTTTTGATGATTCCCGCCGGAATGCGAAAGGTGCCTTTCGCTCCTGTTGCCAGAACCCGGCTACCTTGCCCATCGGCCACCACTTCCGCCGTCCACAAGTACATCATGGACCGGGTTGCCCGGGTGTCTTTCTTGATCTTCAACTCAAAAGCATATTCCTTCTTCGAAGAAATTTCGTTGTCTTTCGGCGCCACAATCTGAAAGGGAACTTTTGCGATGCTGGTTTCCAGTTCCTGCACAAAGGGCGGTCGCGACTCAAACTTGTAAGACAACAAGCGTTCTTTATGACCATCACGGGAAAGATGCAGCACCCAATCCTGTGTCTTCGATGGAGGCTCCCCCACATATTTCTCGCCCTTGAAATCTTTCTGCTTCAAGCTTTCGCCGGTGATGGGGTTGAACCAGTAGACGTTGTAGGAATGCTTTTCAACAATCACTTCAATCAACCCAGGTTTTTCCAGGTATACAATGTACTCCTCGCCTTCAAGCGCTAAAGCCTTGCCGCCATCCAGGTCAAAGTAAGGATCCAGTTCCCAGTGCCGTGTCCAATCGAAGAACTCGTACCATGCCTTCATCGCTTTGGCACCAGGGGAATCGGTGATCATTGGGTCCATCGCCGAAAAGGTCGGATACTGCCCATCCATGGTTATATTCCAAAGATGCTTGCGGAAATCATCGCTACTCTTCGCGCTGCTTGCGTCTTCCGAACCTACTCCAAAGTTCACAAATGGCTTGATGTAAAGTTGCCTCTCTACGCCGCCAATTTGACTGTTGGAAGTCTGGTAGCTTAAGAAATCCATCCAGCCATCGGCCAACAGCCCGGATGTAGTGCTTTGCGTAAAACTGGATCGGGGATGTTTGTAGGGATCGTTAATCTTAAGAAAATCGCCGATTTCCTTCAGCAGCGGGCGCCCATCGGTATAGCTTTCAAATTCATCCAGACCCAACCAGGTAATGTTCATACCGCTGTAGCGGCCAATTACGTAAAGAAGGAATCGTTCCCTTTGCTGCCAGGTTGGGAACAGTTGCCTCAACTGATTTTTACTCTGTCCCAGCATCAGGTCAACCGTCATGCCTTTCTTGTTTACATACTGGATGCGCTGGTCCAGTTCGCGGAAGTATTCCGGATTGGGTTTGTCCCAGGCGGAGAATGCGGATTTCGCATCGGCTGCCGTTTCCCCAAACAATTGAGCTCGAATATGATTGAACTTTTGTCCGGCACGGGCAGTAACAATTTCTTCAAATTTGGCCCGCTCAATCGTCGCCAAACCAAGCAGTGTGTCGCCCATCCACAGGTGCGGTTTCTTGATTTCAGTGTAGGCCCAATGGCGCAAATTTGCCGGTCGAATGAACCCTGGGACATCGGATGGCAGCGCTTCCGTTTGTCCCAATTTGCCATCAAAGCGTTCCAGATTTGAGGTCAGCCGGAAATCCCACTGTCCCGGATCCACTGGCGAAAATCGGATGATTAACTTTCGTCCCCCATCCCAAAAGGCAGGCAGCTTAAAAGTGGTGTGTTTCGGGGAACGAACTTCAGCGTGCATCTTTACCGAGACGTAAGGATTGGGATGCGCCGCCATTTCCGCATCGTTCAATTCGAAAACCAAATCACAGCTCTGATAAATGGGAGTGGGCGGACAAATGGTCTGCGCATAAATCGGACCCAGCAACACCGCAACTAACCCCACTCTGAAGATATGCATAAGCTTACTTAACAGTCTGTCTTAACAGTGTAGCCCTTCGCTCAATTCTTGCGACAATCGAAGAATGGTTCGCTTCCTCTTTCTGATGACCCTGACTTGTGCTTTATCAAGCGCCGCATCGATTGCTGAGAAAACAGTCGGCTTCACCAAGCTCGACGGATTTTTTCCTCTCTATTGGGACGCAAAGGGGGGAAAGATGTTTCTTGAGATTCCAGCTCTTGAACAAGAGTTCCTCTACTACAGTTCATTGCCCTCTGGTTTAGGTTCAAACGATGTGGGGTTGGACCGCGGTCAAGTGGGCAATACTCGTCTGGTGCAGTTTGAACGCAATGGCCCCAAGGTGCTGTTGATGGAAAATAACACCCGCTTTCGGGCTATCACCAGCAATCCGGCGGAAGCCAAAGCCGTCAAGGAAGCCTTTGCCCGATCAGCCATTTTTGGGTTTACCGTGGAAGCGGAAACCGATGGCCATCTGCTCGTAGATGCAACCAACTTCTTTCTACGAGATGCCCATGGTGCCATTGAAAAGCTGAAGGAATCGAAGCAGGGAACTTATCGTTTAGAACTGGGCAGGTCTATGTTTTACCTGGATCAAACCAAAGCATTTCCACGAAATACAGAAGTAGAAGTAACTATTACTTTCCTTGGAGATACGCCAGGTAACTTCGTGCGTTCTGTTACCCCTTCGCCAGACTCCATCACGCTACGCGAACACCATTCGCTGGTGGCGTTACCAGAGCCCGGATTCCGCATGCGTCGACAAGATCCACGAGCGGGCTTTTTCGGAATCGAATACTTCGATTATGCTTCGCCGTTCACTGAACCGATCAAGCAAAGTTTCATAGCGCGGCATCGACTGCAGAAAAAGGATCCCACCGCCGCCCTGAGCGACCCGATAAAGCCCATTGTTTACTATTTAGATCCCGGTGCCCCGGAACCGATTCGGTCCGCCCTTTTGGAAGGTGCCAGTTGGTGGAAACAGGCCTTTGAAGCAGCGGGATTCAGCAACGCATTCGAAGTTAAAATGCTTCCTCCAGATGCTGATCCAATGGATGCCCGCTACAACATGATTCAATGGGTTCATCGTTCTACCCGAGGCTGGTCGTACGGGTCGACGATTGAAGATCCTCGAACTGGCGAGATTATCAAAGGTCATGTGACGCTGGGGTCGCTGCGCATTCGGCAGGATTATTTGATCGCCGTGGGACTGCTTTCGCCATTTGAAGGTGGAACCAGAGAGTCGATTGAGGGCAGGGAAATGGCCCTAGCCCGAATTCGCCAATTGGCCGCTCATGAAGTTGGCCACACGTTAGGGATCACCCATAACTTTGCCGCCAGCTCGAATAAAGACGCTTCGGTGATGGATTACCCCCACCCGTTTATTGCACTGGGAGCGAATGGAATCCCCGACGTTTCCAAGGGATATCAACGCGGTATTGGTGCCTGGGATAAACTTGTTATTACTTATGGTTATGCCGAGTTTCCAAATCTAATGGATGAAGACTCTAAGCTGCGCTCAATTCTAGAGCAGGGGCTTAAGCAAGGACTGGAATTCATCTCCGATAGTGACGCCCGGCCGGAAGGCGGGGCACACCCCAGAGCCCACCTTTGGGACAGCGGTTCCAATGCGGTTGAAGAGCTGAATCGCATCATGACAATTCGCAATCGGGCACTGGCAAGATTCGGTGCAACCAATGTGCGCGAAGGTGAGCCATGGAGTACTTTGAGAGACTCACTGGTCCCCATTTACCTGCTCCATCGCTACCAGACTGAGGCAGTTTCGAAGCTGATTGGTGGAGTGGATTATGCCTATGCTGTGAAAGGTGACGGTCAAAAAATCGCCGAAATAGTGCCTCCAGAGCAGCAAAAAAGCGCTTTAAATGCCATTTTAGCGACGTTAAATGCGCAAAATTTGACACTTTCAGCACCATTATTGGACCTTTTGCCGCCAAATGCCTTCGGTTTTTCGGCTACTCGGGAGTCGTTTCGAGGGTCGAGTGGATTGACTTTTGATTCCCTGGCACCGGTGGAAGCGGCGGCCAACATCACCCTCAGCTTGCTTCTACATCCCCAAAGAGCGCACCGGTTGATGGAACAGCATGGCCGAAATCCCAAGGTGGATGGGTTCGCTGAGGTTACTGAGAAGTTAATCAATGCAACGTGGAAAGCCCCTAGAAAGAGCGGATTGGAAGAACTAACGCAACAAGTGGTTGAATCCATTGCGATGAAGCGGCTGATGGCATTGGCAGTGGGGGAATCCAGTTCCAGCCTGGTTCGGGCGCAGGCATTTCTGGAATTGGAAAAATTGCGAACCTATGCAAAGACACTGACCGGGACGAGACTGGCCCAGGGTAGTTTTGCGTTGAAGCAAATCGACCGCTTTATGGCTGATCCGAAACAGGTTCCTGTCAGCTTTGTGGAACCACCCCCGGGGCAACCGATTGGCTGCGAAGATTTTAGCGGATTAGCAATTCCTTGAGAATCTTCAGATCCTCAGCTTTTTCACGAATCAAGGTTTCTGCGGTTATACGAAGTCGGCGAATGTTGCCGGGGTCGGCGTTGTCCATGGCGTAGCAACCTGGTTCTAAGTTGGGTTGAAAGCGGAAATATCGATTCGATGGCAGAAGTTGCTTTAGTTGATAATCCACTGTGGCGCTGACGCCGTCCAGCACGATATTCAAAATAGGTTTAGCCCATTGCGCCAGCCCCCAGGACTTGGATTTGCGGTAGGAAATGGAATCCGATCTGGAACCCGTGCCAAGTGAAACGACCACGAAATCCTCAGTGTGAGGAAACGTGCTCAGGCATTCGACAAGGGCACATCCAGCGGGATTGTTGGCGTAAACGCCACCGTCAATCAAAGCGAAATAGTCTGTTGCAGAGGCAATGCGGTGAGGCTCAAAGTAGGTCGGCGCCGCAGAGGTGGCCCTGGCGACGTCTCTAATGGCAAAGTCATAGGCAGGGTTCTGGCGGGCATTCGTGCTCTTAAAGAAGAACGGAAAATGACGTTCAATTTCGTAGGCAGGAATGAGCACATGGGTAAGGCTGTCCTTCAGACGAGCATCTTGAAAGTACTCGCGCAGGACGGATTCAATCCCAGCCGCTGGATACTTTTGATCAGCCAGCGACCCCAAGGAGCGGAGCCGATAGCCTAGGGGTCTGGAGAATATCCTGGCCGATTCCTTTTCGTAAATGGAGACTAGGTCAGCAGCGGAATGGGCTGGGCTACCTTCTGGCCCAGGCATTGCTAAACCTAGGGCAAGAATTCCACCGGTGGAGGTCCCGGCAATCAAGTCGAACAGTTCGCAAATGGGCTGACCAGTGAGCTGTTCTAATTTGGAAAGAATCAGAGACGGGATTAGACCGCGGACACCACCGCCGTCAATAGAAAGAATTCGTACAGGTTTGGCCATGTCAGGGCAAACTCTAGCACGTCGATGCTTGGTGAAAGACTAAGCCCAAAGGGCAACTATTTGATTTCTCAAACAGTTAAGTCAGGGGCAATGGGTTGGGAACGGCTCAGCCAAATCAGGCTGCCACTTCTGACCGATAACATGTATTATGTCAAATCGCCAAGATAGTCCAACTTGCCTTTGCTATCGGCGAAGGATTCTGCCGGGATGCCCATACGATCCATCATCACCACATGAAGATTGGCTAGCGGCGTTTCTGGTTTATATTTTATGTGACGCCCCAGCTTAAACAACCCGTTACCGCCGCCTGTGAGTACGGTGGGCAAGTTGTCATGTTCGTGACCGTCGCCCAAGCCGCTGCCATAGGTGATCATCATGTGATCGAACAAGGTGCCGTCGCCGTCTGGAGTGGCTTTTAGCTTGCCCAGAAAATAGGCGAACTGTTCCATTTGATAGCGGTTGATGCGAATGCATTTTTCGATCTTTTCTTTGTCTCCGCCGTGATGGGTTAGGCCGTGGTGGGAATCTGGAATGCCAATCTCACGGTAGGCCCGGTTACTTTGTTCAATGGCCATCAGGAAAGTTGCCACGCGGGTGGAATCGGTTTGAAAGGCTACGGTCATCAGGTCGAACATCAGGTGCGTGTGCTCCTGGTAATCCTCTGGGATGCTGGCTGCGGGCCGGTCAATGGGAGGAGCCGACTGCGGCGGCTGCTTTTCAGCTCGTTCAATGCGGGTTTCTATGTCACGGATAGCGTATAGATATTCGTCGAGTTTGCGACGATCCGTTGAACCCAACTTACCCTGCAACAGGCGAGCATCTTCCAAAACAGAATCAAGCACGCTTTTCTTGTAGCGTTGTTGACGAGCTCGTCGAATAGGATCGGCATCCAGTTCCCCGCCCCCAAACAGGCGCTCAAAAACGGCCCGAGGACGCACTTCAGGCGGATTGGGAGTAGTTGGGGTCCGCCAGGAAATGCTGTTGCTATACGCGCAACTATAACCGTTATCGCAGTTACCGCCCTGAATCCCTTCTTCGCAACCAAGTTCCAGAGAGGCGAACCGGGTTTGCCCACCAATCTTCTGAGCCATATATTGGTCTACGGACACACCGGCTTGCAGGTCTTTACCAAAGGTCTTTTTGGGGTGAATACCGGTGAGGTAACTGGCACCAGCGCGACCATGATCCCCAGGGCCATCGCCCAAAGCGCGACCACCGTTTACGGTTAAGCCCGCCAGCACGGAAATGTCTTTTCGATGGGCAGCCAATGGTTCCAGTACACGAGGCAATGACATCGGCAGGTCCGCAATCTGCCCCTGCGTTTGGGGAACCCACGACGGCACTTGGACACCATTGGGGAAGTAGACGAAGGCCACTCGAGTGGGAGATTTCGATTTTGCGACGGCGCTCATGGAATCGAGCAGTGGCAAGGCCAAGGCGGTTCCAAGACCGCGCAGAAGAGTTCGTCGGGATAATGGTTGGGTCATACTTACTTTTCTCCGTCGCCGCTTCGCATTTGAAAGGGCTGACTATTCACGATACCTAACACAAGGGTAGAGAATTTGAAATTGTTTTGCGCGGCTTGCTGGCTGATCTGGTCGACGACAGATCTATCGTAACGCTCTAAACCGCGCCCCAGTGCAAACGTCATCAGCTTTTCGGTAAGGTTTCGGGTGAAGGTGGCGGATTGACTTTTAAGAATTACCTTCAGGTCTTTGACGCCTTGAAAGGATTTGCCATCGGGAAGTGTTCCCGAGGAATCAATCGGCAATTTTCCTTCATGCGTGCGATAGGCACCCACTGCGTCGTAACGTTCCAACCCGAAACCGATGGGATCCATTGCGTTATGGCAAGGCGCACAACTGGGATCTTTCCGATGTTGTTCCAGACGTTCGCGCATGGACATGGTGGTGGCCATTTTGGATTCATCCAGCACAGGAACTTCAGGAGGTGGCGGGGGTGGCGCAGTACCCATCATATTTTCAAGAACCCACTTACCACGCACAGGCGGCGAGGTGCGCGTAGGGTACGACGATACGGTCAAGATGGCCCCTTGGGTGAGCAGCCCGCTGCGTTGTTCGCCGTCCAGGCTGACGCGACGGAATGCCTCTCCATCTACGCCAGCAATGCCGTAGTGGCGCGCTAGTGGACCGTTGAGGAAAGTGAATGGTGCATCAATAAAATCGAGGATACTGCGGTCTTCACGAATCACGGTTCCGACGAACAGGCTGGTTTCCCGACGCATGGCGTCCAACAGTTCATCGTCAAGGGTTGGGAAGCGGGCAGGATCGGGCTTGGTACGACCCAGATTGCGCAGTTGCAGCCACTGTGCGGCGAAGTTGTCCACCAGATTATTTGCTTTGGGATCGACCAGCATTCGGCGAACCTGCTTTTCCAGCACACCTGGCAATCGCAGTGATTTGCTGGCGGCTAAGGTAAGAAGCTGCTGATCGGGCATACTGCTCCAGAGGAAGTACGACAATCGCGATGCCAGCTCAAATTCACTCACGCGATAGGACGGGTTTTTCAGCGCTGACGAAGACGGGGGAACTTCTGTTCGAAACAGAAAGTTAGGTGAAGCAAGAATCGCTTCAAGGGCCAAGCGGATGCCTTCTTCAAACGAGTCACCATCTTTTTGGGCCATGGTAACCAGGGCAAGTTTGGATTCCACTTCCTGGCGGGTAACGGAACGGCGGTAGGCGCGCTGGGTTAGATTTTCCACTATCCTGCGGGCGCATTGTGGCTGATGCTTGCCGTGGGCGTGTTGGCAGATGAAAACTTTCTTGTAACTATCGGATGGTTCCAGACTGGGTTTGAAGGGTCCGACAATTTCCAGATAGTCAACGAACAATTGACGACGCATATCGGGATTGATATTTTGTCGCGGATCCCCTAGATCAGCCAGTTCTGGGAACGATGCACGTAGTTTGCGTTCGCCTGCTTTTACAGGCACGCGGGCAATAAATTCTCCGCGCTGATAGCCGAATGCAGCAGTGCCTTCAACAACGTCGGTGAGTACCGTCTGGCCATCTACGCTCAGAACAACTTGTCGCGGCGGGGCGGCCTTTCGCGCCGCTTCCAGAAACGCTTGTAACTCTGCTGCTGTTAGTTCACGATTCTGTTTCGTTGTTCGACGATCGGCAGCTTTATCCGGTCGGAAATTTGCCACACGGAGGCGGAATTCGTATTCAGCATCCACCGGAAACACCCAGTTCCCATACATTGCTCCGCGGATGGAATATGGGAAATAGTTGCCTTTGTTGAGAACATCATTGGCATCGGGTGAGCGCCGGTTGAGAAGGCGCGCCAAGCGGGTGGGTTTGGCTGGCAGAGGTTCGCCGAAGATGGCCAGTCGGGAAACGCTAGCGGCGGCAGCCATGTACTTTTCCATGAGCATGGGAGAGACAGTGAGGACGTCGCCGATGTTGTCGAACCCGTAGCCGGAATCATCCACCGGAAATTCATCTGCCGGACGGATGGCAACGGCCAGCAAATCGCGAATAGTGTTGTTGTATTCCACGCGATTCAGGCGTCGGGCAGTTACACTACCGGGATTCAGAGCAGCCTGTTTGTTGGAAGTGCCCAGAACATTTTCTATCCACTTTGTAACTGCAGCAACATCGGTTCGGGAAGGCTGAGGAGTGCCTGGTGGGGGCATTTTCGCGGTGATTAATTTGTCAAGAATGTTGCCCCAGGCATCCTTCTGTTGCAGAGCAAACGCCGGATCGCGGAACGGGTCGAAGCTAAGGTTGGCGATTTTTTGTTTGTCGTTGTGGCAGGTGGAACAGTTTTTGGAAAGAAAAGGCTGGACTGTTTTCTGGTAGATTTCCAGGGGTTGGGCAACTGCGCTGGGCAAGTACATTGCTTCGAAAGCAACGAAAGTACAGAGGGTGAGCAAACTTCTTGACACTTCAAGATTGTACTTCATGTTGAAGATGTTTGGGTTTCGACATAAGGGAAATCACCTACAGGACTCATAGGGCTTTTTTAGTCAAATTTACCCCCATTCGAGGGGTATCTTTTTCAAACACTTATGGTACTCTATGTTTCACGAGAGGATAGAGTAGTAACTGTAGTAATGAAGATACTCGGCGTAATAGAAAGCCCAGAACACTTGATTCGTACGGAGATTTCGATAAAGTAAAATCACTACAAACACGATGTCATATCACGACAGCACTCCCCTGAGTGTCGCGCTATGCCGCAGTTCAATGGATGGAGCCGTCTTACTCCAACCGTTGCAAGCTGCCCCCACGCCGACTCTCGCTGCATTTAATTTGAAGAATCTCACACGGATCGTTAAACCTGGCCAACGGTACCGCATCATTGTGCGTTACAAGAAACCCAGCCTTCCACTTTTCGGTAGGCGATTGCTGGCAGCCGCACCCATAAGACCACCACGAAGACCATTGTCTTTTCGGCTATCTACTACTCTTATACCTATAGTCATACTACTTGGTGCTATTACTCTGATGGCCCAGATGGGTGTAACGTATCAGGCGTTCACCGATATTCAGCATTTTAATCGATCCTCACTTTTCCAAGCCTCTCCGCTTACCACCACAACAGCATTTCGTTCTGAAATTGCAAGCGAAGCGGTTCCACAACTGGACCAGTTTGCCAAGCGTTCCGGCTCCAACGAAAAGTTTGTGAGGGAAGCGGCCATGGCGTACCGGAAAATCGCCGAAGTGCAAGGATACGGGCGTTTTTCGAATCGGGGAGATGTCCCCAGTGCTGCGGTCAACTTGAAGAAAGCAGTTTCCATTCTGGATGGTGTGCCTAAAGCAGACGCGCAATCCTCTAAAGAACTGGCTATTTCGTTACAGCGTCTGGCAAATGTTTTGTCATTGGCTGGAATGAATGAACAGGCCAGAGCGTCGGCCCAAAGATCCATTGCCATTCTTTCCAAATTGAAGGGCAACACCTACGATCTTGAATTGTCCGCTGCCTGGAGCGAACTATCCAGCATTGAAGAACGAACTGGTCGCAAACAGGAATCGCTTGCCGCAGCGCGACGGGCAATTGAAGTTTCGACGGGACTTCACGGGGATCGCAGAGAGTATTTGGCGCAAGCATATCAAAGACTATCGGCAGCAATCAGTTCGGCACAGGGTCCAACGCAAGAAGCTTTGAACGCCGCCCAAACGGCTGTCAACTTGTATGGAAGTGCGGGACAAACTTGTGGCGATGGTGTGGATTGCCGGGCTGCTTATTTCACAGCCATTGAATCGCTTGGTCAAATTCATAGCGAAGCTGGACGTCATGATGAAGTGCTGAAACTGGTTGTGGATAGCGAAATTGAGATCCGACAGATGGTCAGTCGCGATCCGAATAACCATTTGCTGCTGCGACAATTGCGCCACCTGCAATATATGGCGGGCTTAGCGTTACAGGGCACCCATCGCATTCCTGAGGCTCTTTCCAAATATCAGGAATCAATTAATACAGGGGTGCAGATGACAGCCACTAGCCTGAATACAGATGCCACCTGCAACCTGATCCAGGCGAGGGTGCGCTATGCCACTTTGCTGGCTCTGAAGACACCGAAGGAAGCCGAATCAGAATGGAACGAAGCACGCAGATTGATTCAACTTACCAGTTCAGCAGGAAATTCAATGTGTCTGCAGGTGGGTGATCTTCCGAATCTGGAACGTTCCGACAAAGCACAAATTCGGGTGCCCATTGCTCTTTCCAAACTTCCAACGCGTGGCGGAATGGGTGGATTCTAACTTTCTTTCCTGATGACCTGTTTTTCGTGGTGACCGAAGCGCGCGATAATCGTAGCGATGCGATTTTCTTGTCTACTCCTTGTCACCTTCTCACTCGCAACAGCGCAGAATTCTGTGCTGGTTCATAATGCGAAGATTGTCACCACTGATGCGAAATTCCGTATCGTCGAAGCGATGGTGCTTCGCAATGATAGGATTCTGGGCACTGGGTCGAACCAGGCGATGGCTCGTCTGGCTGGCCCTCAAGCAACGCGTTTGGATCTGAAAGGCAAGACGGTACTACCAGGATTGATGGATTCGCACATCCATGCCGGTGGTGCCTCGCTCTACGAATTCGACCACACGGTGCCTGATATGGAGACCATGGCCGATGTCTTAAACTACATTGTGGCGCGGGCTACTTCCCTTCCCGATGGTGATTGGATTCGAGTCTCGCAGGTTTTTATTACACGATTGAAAGAGCAACGCTTTCCCACGCGCGAAGAGTTAGACAAAGCGGCTCCGCGCCATCCGGTATATTTCAGCACGGGCCCTGACGCATCGCTAAATTCCATGGCCTTGCGGTTGAGTGGCATTGATAACAAGTTTGCCATTACAGACGGGAAACCGGGCCGTGTGGAGCGCACTGCTGCTGGAGAACCTACCGGCATTGTCCGCAGTTGTGCACGGTTTGTTCGTTATGAATCAAAGATGCGCGCACCTACGGCGGAAGATAAGCAGGTGTGGCTGAAACGTCTGCTGGCGGACTACAATTCGGTGGGCATCACTAGTGTTGCTGATCGCAATGCAGAGGACGATGAAATTGAAGTATTCCGCGCGTTGAAGGACAAACAGCAACTGACATGCCGCGTGTTTCTCACCTATGCTGTGGACGCGCAACTGCCCATGGAGCAGATTCAAACTCGAATTTTGAATGCTGCCAAAAGTCCATTACACAGTTACGACAACATGCTTTGGCTGCGCGGCATCAAGCTTTTTCTGGATGGCGGCATGTTGACGGGCAGCGCCTACATGCTGAAGCCATGGGGCGTCAGCAAGGTATATTCCATTGACGATGCGCACTATCAAGGTATGAAGTATATTCAGCCGGACAAACTTTACCAGATTGCCCGATTGGCACTTCAAAATGATTTCCAGATTACAGCGCACTCTGTGGGTGACGGTGCAGTTACGGCTTTGGTGGACGCCTATGAACGGATCAACGAACATGATTTTGCGTTGCGGGAAAAGCGACCGTCAGTGACGCATTCCAACTTCATGACTCCAGAAGTGATTCAGAAAATGAAACGAATGGGAGTGGTGGCCGACCTTCAGCCTGCATGGCTGTGGCTTGACGGAGCTACTCTGTTGAAGCAGTTTGGCAATGATCGGATGAAATACTTTCAGCCCTATAAGACGCTGTTCGAACAGGGTGTGATGGTGGGTGGCGGATCGGATCATATGCAGAAAATCGGCAGTCTGCGGTCTATTAATCCGTACAATCCCTTTTTAGCGATGTGGATTGCACTCACCCGTCAACCACGTTGGATGGAAGGGGCACTGCATTCAGAACAGGCAATTACCAGAGCGCAGGCGATTCAGTTGTACACCATCAACAATGCGTTTCTGATGTTTCAGGAAAAGGAAAAGGGTTCGCTTGAAGTTGGTAAGCTGGCCGATTTCATTGTGCTGGATCGCGACATTCTGACCTGTCCGCTGGGTGAGGTGAAAGATATCGCGGTAGAGGCAACATATCTCGGCGGGAAACAGATTTATCAGCGGCAGTAGACTGCGCTCCTCTACTTTCGGCGTTCAAATAGATAGTGTGAGACGGTCCATTCGTTGCCAGCGGCGAAGCCCCATACTTCTTCCACTGCCATAAAAAAGATGCGCCAACGGGCCAAGCGAGCCACTGCTTCCTGGCCGTAAACTGTTTGGAATTCTTTGAGGATTTCCGGCTTGTTTTTGTCCAACAGATCCAACCAGGCACGTGCTGTCTTTTGATAGTGGATGCCACTCATCAGCCAATGATCCACGCAGGTGACGTCTTTCTGAAAGTAGAGCAGCAGATCGTCACTGGGCATTAGGCCGCCAGTGAAAAAATATTCAGCCATCCAATCGGTACCATCCTTCACTGCAAATGGGTAAGCGAAGCGATAGTGTGAAAATACGTGAACGAAAAGTAGTGCTTGCGGTTGCATCCAGCGGGAAACGTTTTCCAGCAGTCGTTCATAGTTGCGCATGTGTTCAAACATTTCTACACTGACAACGCGATCAAACTTTTCTTTTGTATCGAAGGTGACCATGTTTTCAGTGAGGATTTCAACATTGGTCAAACCACGCTTTTGAGCTTGATCCATGATGAATTGCCGTTGCGTGCGGGAGTTGGATAAGCCAGTGATCTTGGCGTTGGGAAATTTCTCAGCCAGGTAAAGTGACAATGCACCCCAACCGCAACCGAGGTCCAGAATGCGCTGACCGTCCTGAATCCTGGCGCGTTCGGCGGTTAACTGCAGCATGGCTTCTTCTGCGGCATTCAGGTTCTGGACACCCTGGGGCCAGTAGGCGCAACTATACTTTCGACGAGCCCCTAACACCAATTCGTAGAAACGAGTGGGCACTTCATAATGCTGTTCATTCGCTTCACCGGTGTTGATGGCGATTTCACTGGAGCGCAATTGCTGGACAAATTCCATCAGTCGCTGACGCTGTAAATCAGGCGTCGGTTCGGTTTCTTGACGGAGGCGCATGCGGTTGAATCGGCGGATGGCGATGCGGATGATCCAATCGGGAATTACGTCTTTATCCAGCAATTTCCAGTAATACGGTTGATCTATGTCGCTCATGAAGTCTTCCTGAACCAGGGTACAAAGGCGCTGGTGACTTTTTGATATTCGCGGTAATCCTTACGGCTTCGTACGGCGTGTTCTTCGGTGGCAGGAATGCCGGTGACTCGAAGTAGCAGGAATAAAATAATTGCGGGAGATACCATACCAAGCCAACCCCATGGTGATGGCAGGGCGATGATAGCGTATCCGACCCAGGTAAGCCACTCAAAAAAGTAGTTGGGGTGTCGGGAATAATTCCACAAGCCAACTCGGCAGGTTAGTCCGCTACTAGCCCCAATGGACTTGAAGTTTTTCAATTGGTGATCGGCAATGGATTCGCCAACTAGCCCAATGACCCAGACAAGGAGGCCCAAAAAGTCAGATGCACGGATTGGGGCTGCATCACGACTGGCAAGGAAAAACGGCGTGGCCAGAATGACGCATGTGAGTGCCTGCAATTGGTAGAACCAGAAAAACTTGATGCCGATGTTCGTTTTCCATTTTTCCCTGAGTTCGACGTAGCGACCTTCTTCGGGATGGCCCCACATGCGATCAAACACTAAGTGTGCGGCCAGACGAAGTCCCCAAAACACAACCATACTGGCGATCAGTATGCGACGCACTTCAGTTCCCTGCCCCAGGGTTCCGGCAAAGCAGGCACAGATGGCGATACCCACAGCCCAGCCTGCATCGACGATGGATGCGTTCTTTAGTGGGAAGTGCAGCAGCCACAATAAGAACATCAGCAGGGCGACGGCGGCCCAGGCGTATAAGATCATGGTCATATGGAATTCTGCTTTGCTGCGGCCAGCTTGAAAACTGGTCGGAGTAGGAAATAAACAAGAGCTGCAGTTGGAAATGCTACCAGACCCCAGGCGATGAGGCCGTGCCAGGTGGCCGTCCAAAGAGTTTTGATGGTGATGAAAATACCGGTTTGAATTAAGTTGGTGATGTCGGAGAGTCCTAAGTGAAAAGATGTGTCGCCGAATAGAAATGCACCAAGCTTTAGAAATGGAATGAGCAGGGTAAGTTGCAATGGGTAGGCAAAGTAGTTGACGCCTTGAATGGCTGCCTGGTTCAAGCCGAATGCTGCGGCGGCTGCGGCACAAGCGATGGATGTGGCACCCAATACTGGAATGGTTCCCAAGGCAATTCCCATGGCGATGGTTAAGGCCAACTTTTCAGGGGTTAAACCTTGCTTCAAAAGCAGCAGGATGGGTTGAATGATGCGCTTGTTCCAAAATGCTTTCATGCAGTCAGGACCTTGGAAAGGGGTTCATCTGGTTTTAGCTTGTGCAGTTGAAGGAGCACATAAAAGGACATGGCGATATTACCCAAGCCCATGATGAGCAGGAACCAGAGCACGCGCATGGCGAGACGGCTTTCTTTGAAACAGACCCAAATAAAAAAAGTCAGGAAGCCAAAGTAAGCATCCCAAAGGGTTGCGATGGCCCATGGATTGGCTTTGTAACTGGGCCAAGCGTCCCATAAGCTGATTTCCATGCAGGTGCGAGTGGTCATGACAATCATCCATACGAAGATGACGAGAAAAAGGATTTGTAGTAATTTTTTCATGATAGGTGATTCCTGTTGTTGACATCAGCTTACATCGTTTTTTACAATCGGGCCTTGCCAGTATGAGCCGGATCGCCGTGATTGGATCGGGAATTTCGGGCATGTCTGCTGCTTATTTTTTAAGCCGCAAGCACGAAGTTTGGCTGTTTGAAAATCAAGACAGATTGGGTGGGCATACACATACCCACGCCGTTAACGGACATCAGATTGATACCGGATTCATTGTTTATAACGAACGAACGTATCCGAATCTGGTTAAGCTCCTTGCTGATTTGGGGGTGGCATCACAACCGTCTGACATGTCGTTTTCAGTTTTCCATCCGGGTACGGGTTTTGTTTACTCCAGTAATGGATTAGATGGATTTTTTGCTGATCGGCGCAATTTGTTTCGCCCCAGCCACTATCGACTGGGCATGGATATTTTACGATTCAATAAAGAATCTCCACGATTACTGGAAACGAATGACGACGTCTCGTTGGCGGATTATTTGGAGAGAGAAAAGTATAGTCAGATTTTTCAGGATCTGTATCTTTATCCTATGGCGTCGGCAATTTGGTCCACTTCGGTTGGACAAATTGGTCAGTTCCCTGCCCTGACTTTGATTCGATTCTTTGTCAATCACAATTTATTGAGTGTCGGCCATCACCATGTTTGGCAAGCGGTGAAAGGCGGCAGTTCGTCGTACATTGAACCATTGACACGCTCTTATCGCGACCGGGTTGTACTGAATGCAAAAATTCAATCCATCGTTAGTAAGTTGACGGGCATTGAAATCCGTATGGCAAATGGTGACGTACAATCTTTCGATGAGATTGTGTTTGCGTGCAGTGCCCAGCAAGCGTTGGCCATGCTTCCCGATGCAACGGAGAAGGAGCGCGCGGTGCTGAGTAATTTTCAGACATCCGAAAACCGCGCCAGCCTGCATACGGATGAAGCGTTATTGCCTAAGCAGGGGGCGGCCAGGGCGTCGTGGAACTGTATTTTAGGTGGGGACGGCGATGCTGCGCTGACGTATCATATGAATCGTCTACAAAACCTTCCGGGACCTGTTCAGTACTGTGTCACATTGAATGCCGGGGCGTTGATCGATCCCACGAAACTGCTGCGGACATTGGAATATCGGCACCCACTTTACACGTTACAAGCAGTGGCGGCCCAGCAGCGTTGGCACGAAATCAGCGGACAACGTCACATCCATTTTTGCGGTGCCTATTGGTTTTACGGTTTCCATGAGGACGGATTGAATTCCGGCTTGCGTGTGGCTCGGCAATTGGGAGTGGATTGCTGATGCCGGAACCAAGCATCTATGAAGGCACGTTACGGCATCGGCGATTGAGCCCCACCGTGCACGAATTTGAATATCCGGTATTTCTCTCGTTCCTGGATATTGACCACATTCCAGAAATGATGAAGGTGTCACCATTTTCCAGTTACAACCATTTCAACTGGACATCCTTTTCAGAACGGGATCATTTTGGCGACCCTGCTGTTTCGTTGCGCCAGCGCTTGCTGAAAGACGCGGCGGCACAGGGTTTAGAGCTCCCTGACGGACCAATCTTTCTTTTAACGCAGCTTCGTTATTTGGGTTATGTGTTCAACCCGATTTCGTACTTTTATTGCTACAAGCACAACGGCGAACTGGCCATGGTGTTGGCGGAAGTGAACAATACCTTTGGGGAAACTCACAATTATTGGTTGCATGACGGGTGTCGAATGTCGTCCGAAAATAGTTTCCGCTACAAGGCAGACAAAGCGTTTCATGTTTCGCCATTCCTGCCAATGAAACTTGGATATGAATTTACGTTTACGAATCCTGAGGAAACGCTGGTTTCTAACATCGCCGTATTTGAAAACGGTGGATTGAAGTTCAATGCCAACTTGAAGCTGACGCGGCAACCCTGGACGGCACAGAATTTGTCCCGAGCTCTGTTGAAATTTCCCTTGACCACAGCAATGGTTGTGGCGCGAATCCATTGGCAAGCCGCAAAATTGCTTTGGAAAAAGGTTCCAGTGTTCGATCATCCCAGCCGGAGGCCCGCTCGATAGCTATGTTTGAATCGATCTTTTTGAAATCATTGACGGGCCTTAAAATAGGCGATCTGGAACTGAATTACCAAGGGATGAAGCATCGCTTTGGAGTGAAGGGCCATTCGCTGAATGCGGTGATAGAAATCCACGATGCGCAATTTTTCAAGAGGGCACTGTTGGACGGCGACATCGGCATTGGCGAATCGTATATGGATGGAGAATGGACTTCCCCAGACATTGTGAATGTGATTCGTTTGGCTGTGCGCAACCTAGATTCACTGGAAACAAGCAACAAATGGTTCAGCTCGCTCAGCCGATTCGGGAATCGAATTCTGCATGTTTTGAAGTCGAATAGCATCTCTAATAGTAGGAAGAACATTGGGGCTCATTACGACCTTTCCAATGAGTTCTTCCGTTTGTTCCTGGATGACAGCATGACGTACTCGTGCGCCTGGTTTGAAAATCAGAACGATTCCTTGGAGCGTGCGCAGACTCAAAAACTGGACCGGATTTGCCATAAGCTTCAGTTGAAGCCGGGTGATCGTTTGCTGGAAATCGGGTCAGGGTGGGGTGGCTTGGCGCTGCATGCTGCGTCACAATATGGGGCTCATGTGACCACCACGACCATCAGTCAACAACAGTATGCATTGGCGGAAGAACGGTTCCGAAGTTTTGATCCAGCGGGTGAGCGAATTCAATTGCTGCTTGAAGATTATAGAAATTTAGAAGGCACCTTCGACAAAATTGTCAGCGTGGAAATGTTTGAGGCGGTTGGCTTGGATTACTACGATCAATTTTTTGCTGCTTGTGATCGACTCCTGGAACCGAACGGTTCCATGCTGATTCAGACCATCACCATGCTGGATCAAAAATTCCCAGCCTACCACCGTTCCAGCGATTGGATTCAGAAGTACATTTTCCCAGGCGGTGAATTAGCCAGCATGACGGAGATGTTGAAATCGACGACACGTGCCTCGCGACTTTCCTTGTTCAACGCTGAGGACATAGGCATCCATTACGCCATGACCCTGAATGAATGGCGGCGACGCTTCTTGTTGAATCTGGATGAAGTGAGCAGGCTGGGGTTTGATGCAAAGTTCCTGCGCATGTGGGAATTTTACCTGGCGTATTGCGAAGGTGCATTTCTGGAACGGCATGTCAGCACCACGCAAATGATGTTTGTGAAGGCTTACGCACAAACCAATCTAGTGGGAGAACCGTTGAGTCAGATGGATTCAAATATGCCTAAATCGCGGTTCTTGCGTACCGAATTCCAGGCGAAGTAACGACCGTTCATAGCGACAAACACTCCCGCTGGCAACACTTGAGCAAAGGCCATGGCGCAACCCAAATTAAACATTCCATCGGAGCTGCCGAATTTGTATGGAATCATGGCACCGGTCAAGACCACGGTTTTATTTAAGTTGGCTTGGCCAAGAACGGCGGCGGTCAGTTGCATCGTATCGGTGCCGTGGGTGATCACAATGCGCGAGGCTGCCGAATCCCGGCAGGCTTGTAAAATCGCTTCCCGATCCTGTTGGCGCATCTCCAAACTATCGACCATCATCAACGGCTGAATGGCAACATCTAAACCGCATCGTCCCAAGGCCAGCATATCGCCCACATGGGAATTTTTGAAGAATAACGAACCATCCAGTTCGTTGTATTCCTTGTCAAAGGTGCCGCCAGTGACAATGACTACGATTTGATTCTTGTGCATGTCATTTTACTTTGTCTCAAGTGACCTTGTAATCATTGGCAGATTGACTTAACTCTGTGAATAGTATATCCCTATATAATCGATTTTTATTGCCAGGGAGGCAATTCCATGCGCTCAAGTCTCGCAGCCCTCGTCGGCGTGGCACTATTTTTAGTGCCTATTTACGCCCAGGATTCCCGTGCGAAAGTTCAAGGCACCGTTACTGACGCTTCACAAGCCGTCATCGCTGGAGCCAGTATCCAACTACTAAATGAAAATACTGGAGTGCAGGCAACTGCAACCACCAATGGATCTGGCCAATATCTTTTTGACTTCGTAATACCGGGCAACTATCAGGTTACCGTGGAACTGCAAGGATTCAAAAAGTTCATCCAAAAATCCATTCTGGTGCAAGCCCGTGGCGATATTTCTGTCAACGCGAAGTTGGAATTGGGAGCAACGCGAGAATCGGTCACGGTGGAAGCCACGCCGATAGCAGTGCAATTTAATACATCGACAATGGGTCTGACGTTAGATACGAAGATGACGAACAATTTGCCGATTATCCATCGCAATCCTTTTCTGCTAGCGACTCTCAACCCTGCAACGGTTTTGCGATCATCGACAGAGCAGAGCCCGTTTCACCACTGGGCGGCTTCGCAGATTGACGTGGGCGGCAATACAACAATTAAGAACGACATCATTATGGATGGTTCGCCATCAATGACTACGCAGAAATCCTCCTACACACCGCCGATGGATGCAGTGTCTGAAGTGAACTTGCAGCAGAACGCGGTGGACGCGGAGTTCGGCCATTCAGCGGGTGGGGTGCTCAGTGTTTCTATGAAGTCAGGAACCAATGATTTTCATGGTACGGCTTACTATCTGGGCCGCAATCCAGCCATTAATGCGGCGGCGAATTCGTTGAACCACACTCCAAATCTTACAAGGCAACATACTTGGGGCGGGGTGATTGGTGGGCCCATTAAGAAGAACAAGATTTTCAACTTCTTCTCTTATGAAGCTTGGCGCACTATCAATCCCTTGACGGTTCAATCCACCTTGCCTACTTCGCTGGAACGCGGTGGTGATTTTTCGAAGACTCTGTTGGCCGATGGTTCTGTGCGAACCATTTACGACCCCTACACAACCAAGGTTTTGAACAATGTAGCTTCGCGTACCCCGTTCGCCGGGAACATGATTCCGGCCAGCCGGATTGATCCCACATCGAAGGTGATCCTGGGCGATCTGTACAAACAAAATAATCCAGGCCGTGATCTTTCAGGGTTGAACAATTTTGCCACCGATTACGCAAATCGGTTTAAGTATTGGAACTTTTCTGATCGTTTAGATTGGAACATTTCAGACCGATTGAAAGTGTTTGGTCGCTACAATCAATTCCGCACATTCACCCGTTCCGACGATTACACTGGCGGTTCTCCGGCCTGGGCAGTGGATGGTTCCAAGCGCCATGCCCGCAGCTTTTCAGGTGATGCTGTTTATACTTTGAACGCCACCACACTGCTCAATTTCCGTGGTGCCTACAATGGCATTGTGGATTCCTTCGGTGTACCAGACAAGACATTGAAAGCCAGTGATCTGGAACGCTTTTGGCCTGGCAACCCATATTACAAAGGCTATTTAGGAGATTTGCCGGATATCTATTATCCTGGCGTCACCGTCACTCAGCTCACATCTACGGTGTTGGGTAAAGCTAACTACTGGTTTCAGGAACCGAATAGTTTCAATTTAGAATCTAAGATGTCAAAAAACATTGGACGTCATTACACCAAGTTCGGTGTGGAGTTTCGCAGGGAAGCTGTGAACGCTGCCCGTCCACGATTCATGAACTACACCTTTGGTCAGGCCCTGACAGCGGAGACATTCAACAGTCCCAACACTGCCCGCAATGGCAACGGTTGGGCAACGTTTCTATTGGGTGCTCTGGACAATGGTTCTGACATTCGGTCTATTCCCATTCAGCGTCCGCGCAGCAACTTTTACGGATTATTTTTCCAGGACGATTTCAAGATCAGCCAGAAGTTGACTTTGAACCTGGGCCTTCGCTATGAATATTTCAGCCCATTAACAGACCCCGATCAACGCCAGTCCCGCTTTTTGGATCTAACGCAGCCGATCCCGGAATTTCAAGGTGCGAAAACCCCTGTGTTACCTGCATCGGTAAGCGCTTTGCGCACTGCAGCGCCCATCTTCAACGGTGCATGGCAATTCACTACAGATAAGAACCCGGGTTCCTGGAATCCGCAAAAGGCGCTGCTGATGCCGCGCATTGGGTTGGCCTACAAACTGGATAATAATACGGCGATTCGCGCGGGCTGGGCTCGTTACATTGTGCCATCCACACTTACTGATGGCCTGAACATTTTGGGTAGTTTAAACCTGCCCGGGTTCGACGCGGCCACCGCCGTAGTTGCACCACTGCAAGGTGTGCCCCAAGCTTCACTCTCCAATCCATTTCCTGGCGGACTGGTTCCTGTGACTGGAAAAACCTTTGGAGCCTATACAAATTTGGGTGGCCCGGCCACTTGGTATACACAGAATTTTGATGCTGGAGTCAACGACCGTTTCAACATCAGCGTGCAGCGTCAACTGCCGGGTAAGATGTTGGCCGACGTCACGTTCTTCATGAATCTGGGACGGAATTCCCCATTCACCAAGGATTACAATTTAGTCGATCCTAGAATCGGGTTCAAGAATCAGAACGCCACCACTGCGACTGTTCCGAACCCTTTCTATAACGTTTTACCTATTGAAAAGATGCCCGGCACCTTGCGCACACAGGCCACTATAGGAACGGACCAACTGCTGCGTCCCTACCCGCAGTATGGTTCGCTGACGGAAAGTCTCATCGGCGGATTAGATAACCGCTACAAGGCTCTGCAGGTTCAAGTGCAGCGTCCTTTTGTCAACGGCTTCAATTTTGTGTTGGGTTACAACTACAACACTGAGAAAAATCAGGAATACTACGACAACGTAGATTATTTCGACAACAAACTTACCTGGCAGCCGGGTCGCAATCCCAACCAAAGATTGACTGCCGCAGCTATTTATGAATTGCCATTTGGCAAGGGCAGGAAGTTTATGACGCACTCGCATTCTTTGGTTGACGGAGTATTGGGCGGCTGGTCGGTGAGTGGTTTGTACCAGATCAACTCTGGCAACTATCTGCGTTTCGGCAGCATGATTGTTAACGGCGATCCATCGATTGCGACGCCTACTAACGCCCAATGGTTTGACACGTCGAAGTTCACCAAAATTGCCGCCTTCACCCGTCGCGACAATCCATTGCAATATCCCAACGTCAAAGGACCCCGTTACGCCAATACTGATCTTACTCTTGGCAAAGTTTTTCCAATCAAAAAGATCAGCGAAAACTTCAAGTTTGAGTTTAAGGTGGAAGCTTACAATTTGACGAATAGCTTCACAGGTGCAGATCCTGGCACGGATGTGAACACACCTTCCACTTTCGGAAAGATCACCGCTCAACGCGCCGGCATGCTTGGCCGTCAAATCCAATTCAGTGGGAAGTTTTCCTTTTAACCT
>JANMWO010000014.1:0-2162 GCA_031394025.1 Acidobacteriota bacterium | reverse complement strand
ATTCGAAGCAAGATCGGCTTTTATATTACTGACTGTATTCGTTTCATACCGATTTCCGGCCGGAAGCAAAGTGCGACGAGCGAACGCGGGCTTTAGTCGCGCGAGAGTGGATTCGATAGCAGCTCTGTTAGCAATTTGGGTTGGCATCGAATCTTGACCCACTCAAGACAGCTTTAGTATTTTCAGTGCGGACTTAGCGGCAGTCCCGACATCATCCGTAAACTTAGAAAGATGATCAAGAAGTAATCGGCGCATTTCCCGATAACCGCCACTCCCCCTTAGCGTTTTCTTAACGGTTACCTCCTGGGGAAGCAAACCACGTGCAGCGGATGACCTCCAGTCAAAATCTGCCAAATGGGTTGAAAGAAGTTTTAGAAATTTTCCTGTTTCGGTTTTCGCCAGAGAATCTATAGCGTTTGAAATTGACTGATGATCGGGCTCAGTCGGTCGGTCAATATTCCAACTGGAGAGGCTGAGTTCAGTTGATCGTAGAAAACAGAGATCGTTCGCTACAAACAGTAGACCTCTAATTCCAACATCGCTAGTGAGAAATGACTGGGCGCTTACAAATGCTGGATCAGTACCCTGAAGCGATTCTTGCGGTTCAGCATCACGTATGTATTTGGACCAAGGGGATCGCGTCTTCTTGATTGCTTCTCGAAGAGAGGTACCAAAAAGGATCAAAAAAGCGGCCTGTTGAGTACGGCTCCATGGAAGGACTTCCCCCTTCGACGAAGGTGGGGCACCGAAGAGCCCCCCGATTCTGGGGTTCTCGAATGATCTTACAAATGTAGCCATGAGCGATCGAATCCAAGAGGCTTGGCTGACCATTCCTGGATTCCCCGATTCGCCAAGCATGTTGATACGTTGATACCAAGGACTGCTTTCATGCGACCAAAGGTGCTGCACTAGCTCCTGTGCCCGCGTTTCTCTGTAGATCGGGTGGCCTTCGAACTTATCTAGCCAATCTTCAGTCCGCAATAGGGGATACAGATCAAAGGCCAAACTGGGGTTGATCCTTTTCGGCTTTATATTAATGGTCCAAAATTGATAAGCTTGCCAGCTTACATCCAGTCCAACGAATGCAACTACCGGAATTTCGAATTTGCCATCGGGTCCACCGTCTTCGAACGCCCACAGCCGATGCTGGCCATCTATCACTTCAATTGGCGGCAAATCGCTTGGGATCCATTTTGGGCCTGCGGAAGCTGCTGGTAGAGATATTAGAGCAGACCCATCATCTTCATCGTTAACGTTGATTAGTTCTGCCTTATTAACTTGAAATCCGCGACGTTTATCGTTCTCGCCAAGAATGTTTACCACTACCGCAGTTGGAAGCCAACCAGGCTTTCTCAAATCATCGAACTCACCTGAATCTCGTTTCGACTTACTTAGTTCGGACCAGGGATATCCAAACTCTACGAATTGCCGAATTTCGTCAGAACGACTTGGGTCATGTCTTCTTTGGATACCAAGATCTTCTTTGTGCTTAAGGCGCTCATTTGTTACTCTACGCTCAATTCCAGAGAGCGCTCTAAGTTCAGCAGCACTTAAACTGAACAAATAGAAATGTGATTGAGGTTTGGCGCGGTGTTGTTTAGGGTTGAACTGAACCTTGTCCCACTCTGATAGCCATTGATGGACCTTGATCGCACGAATCTTGCGGGGCTTTCCTTCTTGAGGCAATTTCATGGATCTTCTGATTCTAGTTCAAGCCGAGCCGCAATACTATGAAAAACTGAGGCAGCATGAACTTACCCTTTAGCCATGATGTGAAACAGGCAAAGAGCCTGGGCACAATAAGGGAGAATGTTGGCAAAGAGATGAACTCGAAAGCTGGCGGTCATCCGCTTCATGTTTGCTTTTCTGCAAACCGAGCGATGTGGTCAAGGAAGAATCTCGGTCCAATGTTTTGCGGCGACGAACTGCGCTAGGTGCCTGGCGTTCATCGTCGCGACTACAACATCGCTTGCAGACGCGCCGAATGATAGGGCCTGCGCAGCGAGAATAACATCGATATCGAGTTCCTTTGAATCCGCAGTTGGCCGCCCTGAAGTGGACCCCGTTTATTGGACAAAAAAGTAGGCCTTCCTTAGATGGTGAGCGACATGGAAAATGAATAAGGAGAACCTATGCCCAACACCCGAAAGAATCACCCGCCT
>JANMWO010000086.1:0-6526 GCA_031394025.1 Acidobacteriota bacterium | reverse complement strand
CGTTTTATGAATATCTGCAAGTGCAGCGAGTGGGTGTTCCTCCCTTGCCAAAGCTGGGCGATTTGGCCCGCTTGTTCGATTGGACTCCACAGGAATTCTTGCGAGTACAGGAATTTGGAAAGGCTTATTCCGGACACTTTCATGAATATCTGGTGCGCGGAGGCTTTCCACAGACAGCGAACGTGGAAAGCATCAGTCAAGTGCAGCGCGTGTTGCGGGATGAAATTGCCGATAAGCTGCTGAAGCGGGATATGACCACGCTGTTCGGCGTGCGCCGCATTCAAGATCTTGAGCATACGTTTCTCTACCTGTGTCTGCGTCCAGGGTTGCTGGATATGCTGTCGCTTTGTGCCAATCTGCAAGTGAAGCGACCCACCGCACAGCATTTCCTGACGCTTCTGGAAGCCATCCATCTAATCCACCGCTTGCCGCCACATGGGTATGGCAAGCAAGTCCAGCGCGCCCGCTACAAGATTTACCTGACGGATGCAGCTTTTGCGGGAGCGATGATGATGCGCGGAAAGAGTCTGTTGGACGATCCGGCTGCATTGGACATTGCTGCTGAAACGGCTGTTTTCAAACATCTGCACCTGCGCTATGGGGCACAGGCGCGCTTTTCTTATTGGCGTGATGGGAACGATCGGCCTATTGATCTGGTGGAGCAAACCGGCGGACCGTTGGTACCGTTCGCCATAAAATATCGCGACATGCAGACCGGTTCGAAGGAACTGAAGGGGCTGATGGACTTATGTACGAAAAAACAGATTAATCGTGGGTATGCGGTGACTAAGTCCGTAAGTGATTTTGGAGAGGTCCCGACGACGAAGGAACACCGGACGAAGCTGATGCAGATTCCTGCTCCATTGCTGTGTTACTGGCTAGGGGAGTAGGAGTTATTTTTCAGATGGAAAGGGAGTGTGGAAATGTTAAAATACCTAAATGCGTCATCCTCGAGATGTGTTGATTACGCCAGTTGTAGACACACAATTGCAAAAAGTTGCCAACCGGAAGCGGACAACGGAACCATCCCAACTTGGAAACGACGCAGTTGCCCGATTGGCACGTATTCAAGCACCCACTGGGGATATTGACCAGTTATTGGCTGAAATTGAGGTCGGACGAGCACTGCGTTGATTTAATTAGAGGAATAATACCAAATCCTCATCATTCACAAGGGTTGCAATCCTGCGGTCTAGTGTGGCCAAGCGTCCTCCCCGGGCTTTGGCCAAGCCTAATAGGTAAGTGTCCGTTAGCTGCTTGTATCCGGTAACTGGCCAAGATGCTTCAATTGCCGCAGGCAGTTGGAGATTGTCGGCCCAGAATTCATGCTCAGGCAGCGCGATAATTTGGGCCAGCATCGCTAAAGCCGTTCGGGGAGAAACTGCGGATGGGGTGAAGGACGGATTACTGGAAATTCGCACAAAGCCAAGCTGGGTAATTGGGCAGGTGCGAAAACCAGCCCTTCGGGCTTGCTTGAACCAAGTCTGCGCATCGTGATGATGCAGATGTTTCGGCCAAGTTAGGGCTAAAAGAAGGTTCACGTCAAGGAGGTTAGGCTTTACTGACGAAGCTACCATTCTTCCTCAGCTTCCAACGTTTGCTCCAGCGTAATAGCTTCGGAATCCTCGGGTAAGATGAAGCAGGGAAATGCTTTAGATGCATCAACGGCTGGTGCGGGATTGAGTCCACGCCGAATCAACACCCCCGCAGCTTCACCTAGGCTGATTTTCTGGAATTCAGAAAGAGATCGGACAGCAACGTAAGCATCGTCAGGTATAGAGAGTGTTGTTCGCATCAATAGCATCATAACATCAAACTCACGACCTTCAACCTTCAAAGAAAATGTAGAATAAAGAATATGACGGGAATCCAGTTCATTCCTGATCATAAAGGCCGCCAGACAGCCGTTGTCATTGATCTCAAAAGGTACAAGGCAATTTGGGAAGACTTTTTTGACGGACTGATGGCCGAATCTCGACGAAAGGAACCGAGTGTTTCCTATGAACAATACCGGAATAACCGGTTTATATAACGCACGTCCCTCGTCAAGGATGCGCGATAATAGGCTCATGAACTTCCCTAGGGCGTTCGTCCAACGATCTCAATTCGAAGAAGCCATTTCCAAAGCGGGGCAAAGCCTTGCTCCTAATGTCGTCAAAATTATCCCAACACTTCGCCCGGATTGGACCGGTGACCCAGCGGTATTCCTAGTCGTAATCCTCACCGATTCCGCCGCCAATGGGGACCAACGGCAGATAGTAACCAGTCAGGCATCGCGAAGTATCGATCAAGAGGTTGAGCCGTTGGAGCAATGGGGCGTTCTTCCCTATTTCAGTTACCGTAGCCAGTCCGAGCAAATGAAGCTCGAAGAAGTAAGTGCTGCATAACGGATGGGATTTGCAGAAGATCTCCTTGAAATAGCCCAGCACCTTGCTACACTTTACCCGGAAAATCCCCGGCAAGCGAGTCTCCGCAGAGCTGTCTCTACGGCATACTACGCGATTTTTCATCTACTCATATTTGAGACTACCCTCAATTGGAACTGAATCGACCAGCGCGACCAGCTTGGCCGGATTTTCAATCATGGCCGGATGAAAACAGCCTCTGTGGAGATGGCATCCACGCTTAAATCTTTGTTAAAAGGTCACCCGCTTGAAAGTAAGGAGCGAGTTGCTGCGGAGAGTTTACTGATTGTCTGTAACGCATTCGTCCAGGCCCAGCAGTATCGCAACGATGCCGATTACAACACCGCGAAAGAATGGACCACCACCGAAGTAGTCGATCAAATCGAAGAAGTCACCAAGGCGTTCCACCTCTGGTCCAGCGTTCGGGCGGGTGCCACGGCTCAGGCGTACTTGCTATCTCTAATTTGGCGAACGGCGCTGAACGGCCTGTAACCTCCTCCCTCCAAAAACGGTCCTCCCTAGTGTCCCCCCAATCCACGTCCTTGATATGATGATGACATCCTGATGCTACGTCGCCTTCTCCCAGCCCTATTTCCGCTTATCCTTTCCGCTGCCAATCCGGCTCTTGAAAAGCAGTTCCAACAGAACATCCGCCCCACTTTAGCCAAGTACTGCAATGGATGCCACACTGGCGATCAGCCTGCCGCGCAGTTCGACCTAAAGCCTTACTCAACAACAGACTCTGTCGTCAAAGACCATCCTCGTTGGCACCTTGTCGCCGAACGGATGACGGCCAATGAGATGCCGCCCAAGCAGATGCCCCAGCCGTCCGACGAAGCTCGTAAACAAGTGGTCGATTGGATTCAAGCCGTCCGCATGGACGAAGCCCGTCGCACTGCCGGTGACCCTGGCAACGTGCTCATCCGCCGCTTGAGCAACGCCGAATATAACTACACCATTCGCGACCTCACTGGCGTCGATATCCGCCCCACCCGTGAATTTCCAGTCGACCCCGCCAATCAATCCGGCTTCGACAACTCCGGCGAATCGCTAACCATGTCGCCCGCATTGCTCAAAAAGTACCTGCAAGCCGCGCGCGAAGTGGGCGATCACATGGTGCTCACCCCCGATGGGTTCGATTTCTCACCTCATCCCATGCTGGTGGAAACGGATCGTGAAAAGTACGCCATCCAACGCATCGTGAATTTCTACGAAAACCAGCCTACCGATTACGCCGATTACTTCCAAGCCGCCTGGCGTTTCAAGAATCGTGCCGCTCTGGGGAAGCCTACGCTCACTCTGGCCGCCATTGCTGCTGAAGCGAAATTAAGCGCAAAGTACTTGCCCCTGGTTTGGCAAATTCTCGAAGAGCCAAAAGATGTCTTCGGCCCTATCGCCAAGCTGCAAACCATGTGGAAGGCCCTGCCTGCGCCTGCCGAAAGCCAAGCCGAGGAACTTCGGATTGCCTGCGTCGCCATGCGCGATTTTGTGGTTCGCATTCGCAACCACACTTCCATGCAATTCACTGCGCCAGTGGTCAAAGGCTTAAGCGCCTACTCGCCGCCACTGATCAATTGGAAGCACTTTCAGTACGCCACCCATCGCCGCAATTTTGAACCCGCAACGCTGGTGAATGAAACCGACGAACCGTTGAAAGAACCCACCATTCCCCGCTACCCAGGCTTAGGTCAGGAATCGGCCGTGCGCTGGGCCGCTCTGCAATTGAAAGCCCGCATCGGCGATGCAGATCTGATTGTTCCCACCGGCCAGCGTCCCCAATACGAAGCCGCATTCGCCCGCTTGGCCAACGTATTTCCTGACCATTTCTATGTCCGCGAGCGTGGTCGTTTCTTCCCTGACGATTCCCAGGACAAAGGCCGCTTACTCAGCGCCGGTTACCACAACGTGATGGGTTACTTCCGTGATGACAATCCGCTGATGGAATTGATTCTCGACGATAAGGGCGTCAAGTACCTGAATCGCCTATGGGATGAGTTCGATTTCATTGGCGATTACACCATTCGCACTTACACCCAGTACTACTTTAACCAAAGTGGGGAAGTGATGAGTCTGGGTCGGGAATCAGGCAGAGCGCGTCCTGCTGATAAAGCCATCACCGACGAAGCAATCATCATGGCGATTCGTGATCAATATGTGGCCAAGGCCGAAGCCAGTGACAATCCCATTGCCGCCGCAGCCAGCAAGGATCACTTTCAGCGCGTAAATTCGGCAATTCGCGCCGTGGAAACAATGCGTGCCAAAGCCGAACCCTTTCAGTTAGAAGCGCTGCTGAAGTTTGCCGCCCGGGCTTACCGCAGGCCACTTACTAAACTGGAACGTACCAGCATGTTGACTTACTACCACACGCTTCGCGAGAAGAACGCCCTCACCCACGAAGATGCCGTCCGCGATTCCATTGTCAGCGTGTTGATGTCCCCTGATTTCTGCTACCGCATTGATTTAAGCGAGGCTCGTCCGCCAACAAAACCGCTGATCCAAACTGTTGCCCTGAAGACTCCGGCACCAGCCCAACTTTCCGGTTACGCCATTGCCAGCAGGCTGAGTTACTTTCTGTGGTCCAGCATGCCTGACCAGGAGTTACTCACTCACGCCGCCGCTGGTGACTTACAGAATCCGAAAGTGCTTCTCGCCCAAACCCATCGCATGTTACAGGACCCACGGGCACGCGGACTGGCCACTGAGTTCGCTGGCAACTTACTCGATTTCCGCCGTTTTGAACAGATCAGTTCTGTGGATCGCACACGCTTCCCCACCTTCACCAACGAACTTCGTCAGGCTATGTTTGAAGAACCATTGCGTTTCATTGAAGACATGATTCACAACAACCGCAGCGTGTTCGACATGTTGTATGGCAAGTACACTTTTGTGAATCCCGTGCTGGCTAAACATTACGGAATGCCGCCAATGAAGGGCAAGCCCGATACCTGGGTTCGCGTGGACGATGCCAGCCAATACGGTCGCGGTGGTTTGTTGCCCATGTCCGTATTCCTTACGCAGAATTCACCTGGCTTGCGCACCAGCCCTGTGAAACGTGGTTACTGGGTTGTGAAGCGCGTACTTGGCGAAGCCATTCCGCCACCGCCCGCCGTGGTCCCAGAACTGCCTGCCGATGAGGCCAAGTCCGATTTGCCGTTACGCGAAGCGCTAGTGAAGCATCGGGAAAACGCCGCCTGCGCTGGTTGCCATGCCCGGTTTGATTCGTTTGGTCTGGCGTTTGAAGGGTACAGTCCCATTGGCGAGGTCCGCACCAAAGACCTTGCCGGTCGTCCTGTGGATACGCAAACCGTATTTCCTGGTGGCAGCCAAGGTTCTGGATTTGAAAGTGTGCAGACTTACATTCACGAGCATCGCGAAAAAGATTTTCTGGATAACATCAGCCGTAAACTGTTGTCCTACGCGCTCAGCCGTTCTCTTTTGCTCTCCGATGAAATCGTCATTGAGCGCATGAAAACCCGGCTAGCTTCCGATAGTTATAGAATAGGATCGCTGGTGGAAACCATTGTCACCAGTCCGCAGTTCCTGACCAAACGTGGTCCAGAACCCAGTGAAAAGCCCACTATTCGCAAAGCGAATGTCCGTCAACAAGTGAAAGGTGATTAAGATGCCGAACTCAACGAAAATTTCCCGCCGCACAGTATTGAAAGGAGCAGGAGTCACTATGGCTCTGCCGTGGCTGGAATCGCTTCCAGTATTTGCCGATACACCAGGCGCGTTCCCCAAGCGTTTCGCCGTGATGTTTATGGGCAATGGCATCAATGAAGATCATTGGAGCGCAACGGGCAATGGTGCTGATATGAAGCTCAGCAAAACCTTGTCTGTGCTTGAGCCTTTGAAGCACAAGATCAACGTCATTGACGGGTTGTTCAACAAAGCGGCCACTGGTCAGGGCATTCATCCCGCGCAGACCGGCAGCCTGCTTTCCGGCGCAACGATTCAGAAAGGTGCCATCATCAAGGCGGGCATGACGGTAGATCAAATGATCGCCAATCATGTGGGGCAAGACACCGCGCAATCGAGTATTGTGCTGGCCTGTGAACAGCCGATGACGGGCTATCATGAATCGAACTTTTCGCTGGCCTACAGTTCGCACATCTCCTGGC
>JANMWO010000081.1:0-18511 GCA_031394025.1 Acidobacteriota bacterium | reverse complement strand
GTACACTCCTGGTTTTGGCACAGTGTTGTCCTTGGGGTATGGGCAAGCGTTGGCGGCCACCTTCACGCCGACGGATACGGTGACATATGCAACGGTGACGGCATCCGTAAGCATCAACATTTTGCAACTACCAACTCCGGCGGAGTTAGTGGTTACACGGACGCTGGAAAGGGAAGCTGGCACGAATGACGTTTTGGTGACGGTGCGGCTGACGAATGCCGGAGGCCCAGGGGCGGCCACTTTGACCAATGTTCGAGTGACGAGGGGCAGCATTGGCACGGCTTCACCTAGCACGCCGGTGCTTCCAGTATTGGTGGGAAACATTGTCGGTGGCAGCCAGGCAACAGCGACTCTACGATTCGCTGCGGCTTCAGTGGGTGCATCGGGCGCGGCGGGAGTGCTGAGTGTGGGCGGGACCTATGACCAGGGATCATTCTCGTCGAATGGGCGGATTGCTCTGCCGTAGTCATGGTGTCGCTGAGAGTATGAAGATAACTATCTCGATAGACGACTCGCTTATGTCACACGCGGACAAGGTCGCCCGCGACCTTGGCTTAACGCGTAGCGGTTTGATTGCTGCTGCGTTAGTGAATTACCTTCAACAGAGGGAGCGAGTCCGGATTCGGAAGCAATTGAATGGGGTGGACGCGAATAGGGCCAGCTTGGCTGAGAGTTGCTTAGTCCGAAAACTTAGACAAAAACTTAACGTCCAGGATCGCTGGTGAGGTTGTCTTCGTTTTGGTTTTGCAACTTCCTTGCCATCTTAATTTTCCTAGAGCTCTCGAAGCCTATTCACACGATGCATTAACTGCTGAAACCCAAGAGCGTACCTTGGTCGCAATGAGATTCGGTGCCTGCCTTTATCTAAGCCAATATCTTATCTATTGCGAACAGTTCTTATCGATGTTAAGTTGAAAGAAGTCGGAAACAATACCATGACTACTGTCACTATTTCGCTACCTGAATCCTTAAAAACTTTCATCGACCAACAACTTGCTAACAAAGGCTACGGCAACGTTAGTGAGTATTTTCGGTCGCTTCTTCGTGATGCTCAGGCGCGGGAAGAGGATGCCCGACTGGAAACTCTCTTGGTTGAGGGAATGGCAACTGGCGGTGACGACATTCCATTAACCCGTGCCTTCTGGACAGACCTCAAAACCGAAGCCATGGACTTGGCCAAGAAACACCAGCTGCGGAAAAAGACTTCGTGAAGCACGTCATCCGGCCCACCGCAAAGGATGACATTATTCGGCAGTTTCGCTACTATTTGCTTGCTGATGCTTTTGACACCGCGACACGATTTCTCGAAGCTGTTGATGCATCTATTGAAACCCTTCTCGCTATGCCGGAAATTGGTGTAAGTAAAAATTTGTCGAATCCTAGATTGGAAGGTCTCCGTTGCTGGCCTGTGAAAGATTTCGATGACATCCTTATTTTCTATGTCATCCATCCTGAGACACTGCGAATTGTGCGGATTCTCCATGGGACGCGTGACATCAATAAGATTTTAGAACGGGAGAAGGATGATTCTTTCATCAATTGATACAGCTCTGCGGGTTTGGATTCAGTGATCAGGGACTGGGTCATCACCGCGTCAGCTAGACCGACTCTCAATTTTTTCTTAATAGGGCAGCCCCACTAGATGAGCGTTCATTAAATTGGTGGACCAACAGGACTTGCCGAGCCGTAATGCGTGAGCATGCGGTGATAGTTTGTTTGAGTTTTCATCCGCATGCTAGCTCATGGCGGCTCGGTAGGGGCTTACGTTGTACAGGAAATTCAGAGAACACTTGTCTAGCGCCTCTTCTTCGGGTTATACCTACTCTGGATCTTAATCGGCGTACCCTTAAATCCAAATGCTCTTCGAATCCGATTCACCAAATTACGTTCGGCGGAAAAGTGTAGCGAGTTTCGCTTATCCGTGAACACAACGAACGTCGGGGGGCGGATGCCGGCTTGGGTGATGTACTTGATGCGGACATCGGGTTCCAGCACTAGTGATGTCGCAAAGCGATTTAGGGCGCCGGTGCCCACTCGGTAAGAAGCCGAATCGTAGGCGATTTGAATCATGCTGAAAAGCTTCTTTACACCACGATTCAGTTTGGCGCTGATGTAGGCTGTTTGCGCGTATTCCAGGAACTTCAGATCGTCGCGAATTTCCTCTTCGAACTTGGCCCGGGTTTTATTTTCGACGGCATCCCACTTGTTGGCCACAATGATTACGGCTCGGCCTTCTTCATGGGCATAGCCCGCGATGGTTGCATCCAGCGCCACCATGCCTTCACTGGCGTCGACAATGATCAAGACCACGTGAGCCATGCGGATATGGCGCAGGGCCATAATCACGCTTAGCTTTTCAGCCATCTCTTTCGTCTTGCCCTTGCGACGAATACCGGCGGTATCCATGAACATGAATTCCACTCCACCTTCCACCACACTTTCATCGACAGTGTCGCGAGTGGTGCCGGCAATGGGTGAAACAATGGACCGTTCACTTCCAGTGAAAGCATTCAACAGAGTTGACTTGCCGACGTTGGGACGGCCAATGATAGCCACTTTGATGCGCTTGTGTTTATCTAGCCCGAGCGGTTCATCTTCTGTTACAGGGATGTTTTGCGTGACGCAGGTTAGTAAGTCGTCAAGGCCCTGGCGATGTTCTGCAGATACGGGAAAGATATCTTCAAAGCCCAATTCATGAAAGCCATGCAGCAGCCCTTCATTCTTGTTGCTGTCGATTTTGTTAACGGCCAAGGCCACAGGTTTGCCCAAGCGCTTCAGCATGACGGCCAAGTCACGGTCGGCGGAAGTTATTTCTGTACGGCCATCAATCAGGAAAATAATGTGGACTGCTTTATCCAGGGCCACCCGTGCTTGTTTCAGGATCTGGGTGGGAATCAGTTCTTCATCATTGGGGATGATGCCGCCGGTATCAATCAACTGATACTTGCGAAATTCGTAAGCGGCGTCGCCGACAATGCGGTCGCGTGTGATGCCTGGTTCATCGCCCACAATGGAACGACGGTTGCCTAAAATAGCATTGAATAAAGTGGACTTGCCTACGTTTGGACGGCCAACAATTACAATGGATGGCAACTCAGGTTCGGGGCTATAGGGGAGCAACGGAGCGGGGCTCTCGGGCTGTTCCTGTTTATCGTTCGAGTCAACCATGTAAGATCAGGATAGCATCCGTATGGTATATTACCCTGTTTTCTTGAATATTGAAGGCCTTGCCGTGCTGGTGGTAGGGGCGGGTCCTGTGGGTTTGCGCAAGGCTCGTGGATTGGTGGAGGCAGGGGCGAAGGTAACTTTGGTTGCTGTGGACTGCGCGGAAAACGACTTTCAATCGTTGGGCATTCAATGGCTGAAACGGCGATTTCGGTCTACCGATCTTCGTGGAAAAGCAATGGTATTTGCGGCAACGAATGATCGTAAGGTGAATGCGGCTATTGCTTTCAAATGCAGACAGGCAGGGGTTTGGGTGAATGTGGCCGATGCTCCAGAAGAAGGTTCGCTGATTGTTCCAGCACGTGTTCGTGATGGTTCTTTGCAGATAGCGGTTACCACTGGCGGCGAAGATCCGCGGATGGCAAAAGCCATGCGGCAAAGACTGGAAAGCATTTTGGGTGAGTTTCGTGAGAAACTAGTATAGAACAACCCCATCGAGATTTGTAACCCTGTTGTAATCCCAAGGAGCTATCGCCATTTCCACTCAGAATATCCGTAACATCGCTATCATTGCGCACGTCGATCACGGCAAGACCACGCTAGTAGATGCCATGTTCCGCCAAAGCGGCATCTACCGCGCCAACGAAAATATCGCCGACCGTGTAATGGATTCTAACGACCTGGAGCGGGAACGCGGCATTACCATTCTTGCAAAGACCACTGGAGTGCATTACAAGGGCACCAAGATCAATATTGTAGACACCCCCGGCCATAGTGATTTTGGTGGGGAAGTGGAACGCGCATTGAAAATTGTGGACGGTGTGATGTTGCTGGTGGATGCCAGTGAAGGTCCGCTACCGCAAACTCGTTACGTGTTGGGAAAGGCGCTGGAAGCCGGTTTGACGCCGGTTGTTGTGATCAACAAGATTGACCGTCCCGATGCTCGAATTCAAGAAGTGATCAACGAAGTTTACGATCTGTTTATTGATTTGGACGCCAAAGAAGATCAGTTAGATTTCCCGATTATCTACACAGTTGCCAAGTCCGGTTTGGCGAAGCTAAAGATGGAAGATGAAGCGGAGGATTTACGTCCTCTGTTTGAGACAATCCTCAGCGCGATTCCGCCACCAAAGGGTGATCCTGAAAAAGTTCTACAACTGCTGGTTGCCAATCTGGACTACAACGAATATTTGGGCCGTATGGCCATTGGCCGCGTATTCAACGGACGTTTGAAGCACGGCGACGAAGTGGCCATTGTGAAGTTGGATGGAAGCATTCAGAAGACTCGCATCACCAAGCTATACACTTTTGAAGGGCTGAAGAAAGTGGAAGAAACGGACGCGCACCCTGGCGATATTGTGGCCATTGCGGGCGTGGAAGGCATCACCATTGGGGAAACAGTTACCAGTGCCGATGACCCTCAGCCGCTGCCAGTGATTCAGATTGATGAACCGACGATTGCGATGATGTTCACGATTAACACTTCGCCGTTTGTGGGACGCGAAGGGACGTTTGTTACATCGCGCAATTTGCGAGATCGTTTAGATAAAGAATTGCTCACCAACGTTTCCATCAAGGTGACGGAAGCAGGCGGACCAGATGCATTTAAGGTAGCCGGTCGCGGCGAATTGCAGTTGGCGATTCTAGTGGAAATGATGCGTCGCGAAGGGTTTGAGTTGATGGTGGGCAAGCCGGAAATCATCACTCGCACGGTGAATGGCAAGGTGCAGGAACCGCAAGAACTTCTGGTTGTGGATTTGCCGGAAACCTTTGTGGGTGTGGCGATGGATAAGCTGGGTCGTCGCAAGGGCAAGATGACCAAAATGGTGAACAACGGTTCTGGCCGCGTGCGTATGGAGTTTGAAATTCCGTCACGCGGGCTGATTGGATTGCGCAGTGAACTGCTTACCGATACGCGGGGCACAGCGATTATGAATGCCCTGTTCCACGGGTACATTGAATGGCAGGGCGAGATTGCAATGCGGCCGACGGGGTCGTTAATTGCGGATCGTGGAGGTGTCACCACTGGCTATGCAATTTACAATTTGCAGGAACGTGGTGAGATGTTTATTGAACCCGCCACGGAAGTTTACGAAGGAATGATTGTAGGCGAACATTCGCGCGATAACGATTTGGACGTGAATATTGTCAAGGAAAAGAAACTGACCAATATGCGCGCCTCCAGTTCCGACGAAGCCATTCGTTTGGTGCCGCCAAGACTGTTGAATCTGGAACAGGCCATTGAGTATATTGGCGATGACGAAATGGTGGAAGTGACGCCGAAGTCTATCCGGTTGCGGATGAAAATCCTGAAGCAAAATCAACGCCCTAAAAAGCAAACGCCGTCATAATATGAGTCTCACTTGGGCCGACGTGAAAGAAGCCGTACACGGCGGCCGCCGCGACTATACAGAAGGGAGCCTATCCACAGCGATTACTCTTCTGGCGATTCCCATGGTGCTGGAAATGATCATGGAATCGTTGTTTGCGATTGTAGATGTTTTCTGGGTGTCGCGACTGGGTTCCGATGCGGTGGCAACCGTGGGTTTGACGGAAGGGATTTTGACCACGGTGTTTGCCATTGCCATGGGCCTTTCATTTTCTACAACTGCTTTTGTAGCCCGTCGCATTGGGGAACACGATACGGAAGGTGCTGCAAAAGGTGCAGTGCAAGCCATCTTCATCGGTTTGTTTATCTCAGTGATTCTGGGTTTTATTGGCATTGTGTTTGGTGCAGACTTACTGCGATTGATGGGTGCTGAAGCGGGGGTGCTGAAGAATGCCACCTACACGCGAATCATCCTGGGCGGATCGATTGTTGTTGTCTATCTATTCCTATTGAATGCTGTGTTCCGCGGTGCAGGCGATGCGGCGATTTCCATGCGAGTGCTGTTGCTGGCCAACGGAATCAACCTGGTGCTAAACCCGCTGCTGATCTTTGGGATTGGACCGTTTCCGGCAATGGGTGTGATGGGGTCGGCAGTGGGGACACTGGTGGGGCGCGGCTGTGGCGTGGCCTATCAATTTTGGGCGCTGACCAGTGGACGGAGTCGCATTCACATTGTGGCGTCGCAATTCACTTTTGATTTTCCTTTGATGTGGCGGCTGTTTCGAATCTCTTTGAATGGCATGCTGCAAATTCTGATCAGTACGGCCAGTTGGACGGGCATGGCGCGCATTGCGGCCACTTTTGGTTCGCCTGCACTAGCGGGATACACGCTGGCCATCCGGGTGATTATATTTTCCATACTACCTTCGTGGGGCTTCTGCAATGCAGCGGCTACGCTGGTGGGCCAATGTTTAGGCGCGAAAAAACCGGAGCGTGCCGAGGCTGCGGTGTGGACTGCCGGCAAAATCAATTCTGTATTTCTCTCCAGCCTGGCGTTGTTTTATATCATTTTTGCGGAACGCGTTTTGGGGATTTTCAGCAGTGACCCGCACGTAATTTCCGTTGGTTCCGATTGCTTACGATTCATTTGCTATGCCTATCCGTTGGTGGGATTTGGCATGACGATGATGCAGGCGTTCAATGGGGCAGGAGATACGCGCACGCCGACGCTGGTGAACTTTGTGGCGTTCTGGGTGATTCAGATTCCACTGGCCTGGACGCTATCCCAAAAGACGGCGTTGGCTGAACGAGGCCTGTTTATTGGGATTTTTGTGGCTCAGTGTGCGGTGGCGCTGATGAGTCTTTATTTATTCAAGCAGGGTCGGTGGAAGCAACAGAAGATTTAACGGTGCCACTATTGCCTTCCATTCTTTAAGACCTTCGCTCCCACTGGCAACATAAACTGACTTTCGGCGATCTTCTGGTTGATCTTTACTGAGTCTGAAAACAGCTCGAAAATCTTCTCTCCATTGCGATGGCGCACGATGCTGAACGGCCACATGACACCGCCTCCAACGTCGCGATATTTTGAGAACATGGAAATCTCCTCATTCACTTCGCGCGTCTCAAGGTTGCGACGGTTGTAAATTTGGCGAACCGGCAGATGGCTCGATAAATGAAAGAACACTTTGATGACACGATTCTCATCGTCGGTAATATCCACCACTTCCACGGGTAGATTGTCTAGTGTGCTGGTTTCACGGAACTCGAAAATCATACCCTTTTCCTGGCGCCGCTGACGGAGGATGTAGAAGATGTTGCGTAGTGTGGAATCGCGATAACGGTCGTAAATCTCTTTGGTGATGGGGGTGGCGCCGCGGTAATTCAAGTCGTACCCATCCAACTCAGTGAATAGAATTGCGCGCTCTTCCTTCAGCTTTTTATCAAGAAAAGATTGGCGTTCTCGCAATCCGAAAAATCCAATTGTAGTCGGTTGCGGATTTTGCAAATAGTGCGTGAAAAGCGCCGCCCGCGCTGCTCCGGATACTTTTTCGCGATGGAAAGAATACAATCGTCCTTCTTCCGTGCGGTCATTCATAGAAAGAAATGCGGGGCCACCCAATGCTGCCAAAGCCGAGTCCACAATGGCCCTTCCGCGCTTTTGAATTGCCGTCTCTTCAGCCGATACGCTGAATGAAAATATGAGTAGGAAGCAGGCAACCTTCATGGCTTAGCGCTTAGCGACTCCTTGGTTAACCCGCTGTTGATTTTATAATCCTTAAAGGTGGAAGTTGACTTCTGGCCCGATTGTAGAATGCTCTGTTTTAAGTACATTTTCACGCCGCCGCCGACGTCGCGAAAATCCTCTAATTCCTCTTCGATTTCAATCGTCCCTGTCATCCCCGCCATTGTATAGCTGATCTTGTCAGGAAAGCCTGTCACCGCATTGATACGCAATTTCATGGAAGGACTTCCCGGTTCTGTAATGTCTACTGTGTTGGCATCCAGCAGTGTAATGATCCGCCCAGCTATGCGGTCGCTCAACAGCAACCCTGGCAGAATTTTCATGGTCTGGACTTTTACCTGGGTTAAGAACTCTGGCGGCAATGGAATTATGCCTTGCGATGTTTTCATCCATCCACTGGCTCCGTCGGAATAAACAGTTGCTTTGCCCATGGGGAGTTCCTGTTCCTGACGCAATTGATTGGGTGCAATAAAGAAATTCTTCGATTTAAGAAGCGCACCGCCCATGTTCATTTCGGAGTTCCAGGTGATGTCTTTGATCGCAGCAAGGGCATCGGCTCCACCCATGGCCTGTTGCGCCTTTGCCAGCAGTTGCTTCGCTTGAGCGGTGGTATCCGTTGCTGCCTTGGATTTTCCTTTGGGTTCGGGAATTGTCAGATCAATGGGGTTGATGGGCAGGTTCATCTCCGTCAACGGCCTGCCGAATTCCGAAGTTTTTCCAACCACTACATACACTAACTGATTGGTTTGAAGGTTCCGCTTTGCAGCTGCCAAAACATCGGCCTTAGTAACTGCGGCAATAGCTTTTTGATAGGTGAACAGGAAGTCGGCTGGATAACCATAGTAACTGTAGCTAACCAGACGAGTGAGTGTTTTGCGCGGTTTATCGAAGTTAAATACAAAGCTGTTCAACACGCGTGCCTTGGCTGATTCCAGTTCTATATCAGTAACTTCTTCTTGACCCATTCTGGCCACTTCTTGTTGAATGATTTCCAAAGTGTCGGTGGTGTGATTCAAGGAAGCGGAACCAGAAATATTGAACAGCCGTTCATTTAAGTAACCAGCCCCCCAGTTACCGCTGATGTTATAGGCATACCCTTTCTCAGTGCGGATGATGTTGAACAAGCGGCCAGAGAAAGAGGAACCAAGAATGCTGAGAGCCACATCCATAACCGGGTAATCTTTATCGTCCAGTTTGCCCCCCATATGACCTACTTCAAAGAAGGTCTGTTCCACATTGTCTTTGGATGCGACATAAATTCCTGGCTTGCTTTTGGTGCGATCCACTTTGGGGAAAGCGGGAACGGGCGGACGCTGTACTGTCCAACCGGCGAACAATGTTTCAATTTGCTGCTTCATATCGGCAGCGGAAAAATCGCCTTGAATCACCAGCGTTATGTTGGCAGGAAAGTAGTAGCGGGAATGAAAGCCCACAAGATCCTGACGGGTGATGGCCTCCACGTGTTCGTATTCAATCTGGCGGCCAAACACGGTATCGCGCCCATAAACAACGCGTTCCATTTCGCGCGAAGCAATGGCATCGGCGTCATCATTGCGACGGCCAATGGCGCTGCGAAACTGGTTTTTCAACAGGTCCACTTTGTCCTGACGGAATTCCGGGTTCGTGATCACGTCCTTGAATACGCCCATGATCTCAGCAGCGTTTTCTTTAAGACCGGTGAAGGTAATGGTGGCTTCTGTATCGCCCATTCCGCTTTCCACAGTTGCAGCGATGTTTTCCAATTGCTCATCCAATTGATCGCCTGTCTTGGTTTTTGTACCACCGCTACGCAGAATGGAACTGGCCATTTCCGCTACGCCCACCTTGCCTGCGGGGTCGAAAAGGCTGCCCGTGCGAATGATGGCGGTGCCGTAAACCAGCGGCAGCGCATGATTTTCCATCAGATATAACTTGATGCCATTTTTCAATGTGGAGGTTTGAATATCGGGGGTCTTGACTTGGCCCAATGGTGGATAAGTCAACAGCATGGCGGGAGGCTTAGTGGTTTGCGCCAGGGCCAGGCCAGCGGACAGAATCATGAAGAGTGCGGTTTTCATTATTATTTGACCTCCTTGGCTGGTTCTGGTTTGGCTGGTTCTGGTTTGGCTGGTTCTGCCTTGGCTGGTTCTTCTGGCGCACCTGGAACGATCCATGCCACAGTGCGCGATTTTTCCACTAAGTAAGTTTTGGCAACACGTTGCACGTCGGCCGCAGTTACTTTTTCAATGTCTTCCAAAGCAGTAAACATTTTCCGCCAATTGCCGTAAGTGGCATGATACTGCGCTAACTCCGCAGCCAGGCCAGCGTTATCGTCCAGTTGGCTGATTAAACCAGTGCGCATTTTGGTCTTGACCCGCTTCAGCGTGATTTCATCCACCGGAGTAGCTTTCAGTTTTTCTACAATTTCATACCACGCCTTTTCATTTTCTTCCACCGTCTTTCCCTGATTGGGAACAGTGAAAAACAGGAAAAGATTCGGGTAGCGGCTGGCCGGATAATTGGTAACGGTCTGGGCTTGCAAGGCAACCTGTTTATCGCGAATCAGCTCTTTGTAGATCATGCCTGTGCGGCCACCGGAAACGATTCCGTCAAGCACGTCGAACGCGGCATCATCGGGATCCATTTCGGAAGGTCGTTTATAGGCCACCAACAGGAACGGCTGACTGGCATCCTCAATCTTGATGCGCTTTTCCCCATTCTGTGGAGGTTCCGTGGTGGTCACCCGCGATGGCGGTGCGGAGGCAGGCATGCTGGCAAAGTATTTCATGGCGAAGCGCTTGGCATCGGCAGCAGTCACATCGCCAGCAATTCCCACCGTAATGTTGTTGGGGACGTAGTGTTCCTTCCAAAATTCCTGGGCATCTTTGGCTCGTAAATTCACAATGTCACTGGCCCAGCCACCGGTGAACACACGGTAAGGATGGGCGGCAAATGCGCTGAAAACAGCGGCGTCAATCAACTTTCCTAGCGGCGATGATTCCAGCCGCATCTTGCGTTCCTCACGAACCACGTCTCGTTCCTTATAAAATTCCCGAAACACTGGCCGCTTCACCCACTCCGATTGCAGCAGGAACCACAGTTCAGATCGGTTGGAAGGAAGACTGTAGAAGTAGTTGGTGAAATCCATACTGGTGCTGGCGTTGAAACCTTTGGCACCATTGTCTTCAATCAATCGGACAAAGGCGTTTTGATCCACCAGTTCGCCAGCTAAAGCAATGTAGCGTTTCAAGGTGGCTTCGGCCCTTGCCAGTTTTCCCTTATCGGCGCGCGGACCTTTGCGGCGTTCTTCTTCCACTGCATCATAGGCACCCTCAACGTAAGCCAACGCCTTTTCTTCTTCTACCCAATCTTTGCTGCCGACGGTGGTTGTGCCTTTGCCCACCATGTGTTCAAACATGTGGGCCATGCCGCTGCGCCCCCCGGGATCGTTCACCGAACCGGAGTTCACGTGCATGTAAAAACTGGCCACTGGCGCTTGATGCCGTTCCAACAAAATGAAATGCATGCCGTTGGGCAAATCGAATTCAGTGATCGCTTTTTCAAAGTCTTTCAGGGATTGGCCGAATGCGGCCACGGCGAGCAAGGCTCCGGCCAGAGGGAAAAATCGAAGGCTCATATGTGTCTCTTTTAATTCTAAACGGTCAAAGTGGGTTTACACTTTAGTCAATGAAGCATTGGACGCTTGTACTACTGTTTGGGTTGCTTGCCGGTGTAACTCCGTTGACTGCGGCGTTGCGGCGAAGTAGTGGGGGACGGCGCAGCCAGTCCACATCATTTCGCAATCGCTTGACCATTTCTCCGCTGATAGCCGCCCCAGGTACTTTTGAACTGGACGTGATCAATGGGTTCACCACCAATGGCAGCTACTGGTTGCCCACCACACTGCGGTTTACTCCAGAATCGGATAATTGGTATTTCCAACACACGGAATGGGGCATCAACGCCGATGGCCTGGACAGCTTTGTGCCCGATGGGAAGCGGTTGACGCAAGCCAGTGACCACATTACGTTCACCAGTACCACGGCGATGAAATGGAATGGAATTAATTTGGGGATCGCTCCTACGATGACTGTGTTGACTCGCGGAGAAGGCGGCATTCGCGCAGGAGGTGCAGCGCTGATCCGCGTGGATCCTGGATTAAACAGTATTGGCGCAAGCTTGTCCTGGACAGGGGCTACGCGTCCCAATTCGGCAAACCCTGCGGGAATTTGGGATGTGGGCTTTGGCTATGGACGGAAGTTGGGTGCCCACGGGGTGTTGAATCAACTTACAGCGCATACCAGTTTCACGCTTGAAAAACAGACTTCTACGAACCGTTTTTTTACCATGCTGGAGGGGATGGAATATCAGATGACGAATCGTTTCAGCTTGGATTTGTCAGCGCAACAGGTAGGGATTTCGACGGGGACAGTGGATCACCAGATTTTGTTGGGAGTGAATTGGACGATAAAGGCACCGCAATAGATTGGAACTTCTGTAAACTGAATTCCGAAGTTAGTGGGATAGGCCTCCGGCCTGTCCTATCCTACATCTGAACGCTGCCGCTTTATGACATTTTCGAGAGCCTGAAAAGGACAGGCAAGGATGCCTGTCTTACTTAACTCTCAACTTCGGAATTCAGGTTTAAGCCCGCTTCCAACACCAGTGGATGCCAGCAATCTGCGCAGAACGCATATATACTTAGTCAGCCTAACTGAGGTCGATTTCGGACCACCCCCTTTAGAGAGGTCTTTTTATGATTCGTCCTTTGAAACTTGTCACCCTGTTGTTGTTTGCCGTCGGTTTTTCCCAAGCGCAGGAAGTTCGCGCTAGCATTGCCGGCATTGTTACTGACCCATCAGGTGCAGCCATCGCAGGCGCCACCATCACCGTTACCAGTGCTGCTACCAACGCGACTGTTGTTACGAAAGCAACAGAATCCGGTAACTACCTTGCGTCCTTCCTTACTCCTGGAACTTATCGCATCCTTGTGGAGAAAGAAGGCTTCAAGAAATTCGTCGCCGAATCAATCACGCTCGCAACGCTGGATAAGGCGCGTGTTGACGTGCAGTTGCAAATAGGGTCTATCTCCGACAGCGTTACCGTATCATCCGTCACGCCGACAATCGAAACAGAAACGGCCAGCCGGGGCACATCCATTTCCAATGAGTTGATCGCCAACCTGCCCACGCAAGGACGAAATCCATTCCAAATCGCCTGGGCTGCGCCTGGGGTTTTCAAAGCCGGAGGATGGCGCTACTTACGTTCGTTCGACATTGGAGGCACCACTGGATTTTCAGTGAACGGCGGGCGATCCAGCGAGAACGAAGTCCTGATGGACGGCATCAGCAATGTGCAATCCAGCCGTCAGGTGATTCACGTTCCAACTATGGATTCCATTCAGGAATTCAAGGTTCTGACCAATACTTACGATGCACAATATGGACGCACTGGCGGCGGTATTGTCACCATTGTTACGAAGTCTGGTTCCAACCAATGGCATGGTGTGCTGTTTGAGAATTTGCAGAACGCGAAGTTAAATGCAAACCAGACGGAACTGAATGCTGCTGGCATTGGCAGGTCACCGAACAACATCAATGCCTACGGTTTTCAATTGGCCGGACCGGTTCGCATTCCCAAACTTTTTGACGGTAGGAATAAATTATTCTGGACGATTGCCTATGAAGGGATGAAGCAACGCTCAGCCGATCCTGGCGTGGTTACAGTGCCGCAGACGGAATGGCGCGGAGGCGATTTTTCCACCTTGTTCAATGGACAAGGCAGTCAAGTACTGATCTACGATCCACTCACTACAAAAGCCGACGGCACTCGGGCTCCGTTTGCCGGCAATAAGCTTCCCGCCAACCGCATTGCCAAGATAGCCTCGGAAGCCTTGAAGTTTTATCCCAACCCAACCTCAAACGGAACCGGACCTGCACACATCAACAACTATCCTTATCCATCGCGTTGGGCTGGCAATTTAGACCAATGGACAGGACGTATGGATTACAACATTAATCCCAAGAACGTTGTGTATTTCCGCTATGGCCAAAACCCTTACGATGAGTTCCGCGGCCTTGTGTTCGTCACAAATATTGACCAGAAGAACCCGGCTGAACCGACGGGTAACGCTCCACTGATTCGCAATGGTCGCAATTGGACCTTTGATTGGACTTCCACTTTAACTCCGCGCATGACCTTCGATTTGCGTGCCGGTTTAAGCCGTTGGGAACAGACCACGGGCAGCACATTTGGCACCGGCTTCGACCAAAAAACGCTAGGATTTGATCCGAATCTTGTCTCTCAATTTACCCGTGTGGGCTTTCCTATTTTGGGCTTTGCAGGTACATATCAATCGATGGGCCCTGGGGCTTTGATCAGTTACGGCGCCAATGACACTTACACAATTCAACCGAACGTGAACTATAGCTTTGGCAAGCATTTTCTGAAAACTGGATTTGAAGCACGCAAGTACAACGACAACAGTTTGAACCCCGGCAATGCGGTAGGCAACTATAGCTTTGGCAAGAATTGGACACAGGCAACCTATAACCGCGCCGATGCCACTTCAGGCAATGAACTGGCCACGTTCCTGTTGGGTTATCCCACCTCGGGTTTTGTGGATCGCAATATTGATCCGGCTTTCGTGCACTATTATTACGATGCGTTTGTGCAGGATGACTGGAAGATTACTTCACGCCTGACGTTGAATTTGGGTTTACGTTGGGATTACGAATCGCCAGCGACGGAACGCTACAACCGTATGGTGCGCGGCCTGGACTTCGATGCCACAAGTCCGGTAAAGGCCCCCGGGTTGGCTCTGAAGGGGCAGGTGCTGTTTGCCAACGTCAATGGCCAACCGCGCGAATCCTTTGTGCCGGACCGGAACAATTTTGCCCCGCGTATTGGAGCCGCCTACAGGCTGCGAGAGAAGTGGGTGATTCGCGGCGGTTATGGTCTGTATTATTTGGGACAGAGCGCAACAGGATCGAATCAAGGCTACAGCCAATCCACCAGCGCAATTGTCAGCACCGATAACAACCTGACACCGGCCGTGAATCTGTCAAACGCATTTGCTCTGCAACCAGGCGGGCAACTTTTGGCAGCAGTAGGCAACACCGGCGGCGCTGCCAGCTTCCTGGGGCAAGGGCTGGCCGTGAACTATCTGAACCGTCCACTGCCGTATTCACATCAGTATTCCTTCGATATCCAGCACGACTTCAAAGGCGTGTTGATCGAAGCGGCATACGTGGGCAACCAGACGCGCAAACTGCCAATTGGCGTGAATGCGAATTTCGTCCCTACTTCAGAACTGAATCGACGAACAGCAACAGGTGCGATTGATTCAGGCTATTACTCAGCGCAATTGCCCAACCCATTGGCTGGTCAAATCCCACTGAATGCTGCCTTAAATGCATCCACGGTGCCGCGTCAAAACCTGCTGTTTTCATTCCCGCAATATGCGGGACTTTCCATCAACAACTTACCGATCGGCAAGCAGCGCTACGATTCGTTTCAATTGAAAGTGTCCAAACGTTTTGCCTCGGGTGTGAGTTTCCTTGCCAGCTATACTGCCGCAAAAACTTTGGAACAAGTCAGTCTGTTAAACGCGCAGGATTTCAGCCTTAGCGATCCCCTATCGACCAGGCTAGTCAAACAACCCGCTGACCAAATCGACATTCCACGCAAGCTCAACTTTGCGGGCATTTACGAGCTGCCGTTTGGTCGGACCAAAAAGTATGCCCACAGTATTTCGCGTCCTCTGAATTACCTCATTGGTGGTTGGGAGTTGAATTGGAACATCACATACATGAAGGGATGGGCCGTGAATTACCCCAATGCAAATCAAACTTCATCGGGGTCCGCGGCGCTCAGTTCACCGACCAATGCGCAATGGTTCAATACATCCCTGTGGAATGACGCATCGGGCAAACGAGTAGCCTCGCAGGAGCCGTTCACGCTGCGCAGTTTCCCCTTGCGGTTTAGCGACGTGCGGCTGCCTGGATATCAGAATTGGGATGCATCCGTGTCAAAGGTATTCCAGATTCACGAACGAGTAAATCTGCAGTTCCGCTTCGAGGGAGTGAATGCTTTGAATCATCCATGGCTAACTGCTATTGGTTCGGTGGACGTGACCAATCCTCAGTTTGGGAGGTTGAATCCAACGCAGGGAAATTTGCCACGATTCTTGAAGCTGGGATTGAGTTTGCGCTGGTAGGGGGAAGTTGGAAAGGAGCTTAGTGGCCAGCGTCTCCTTGATGTTGGCCATAAAAACTGGGTCAGCCTGATCTTGCACTGTTTCATCCTAGTCAATATGGAGGCAGAGCCATCTGGCACTTTTCCTGATTTCTACAGATTTGGAGCCAACTACAAAAGGTTATTAGTTTGAATAAGTTAAGGCTTAGTTTACCATCCGACTGCGAGCGAACCCCAAGTAACAGTTGGCGAGGCAAGTCGAAATCTGCGAGCGCGAACAAAGCGATTTCCTCGGTATGCACGCTCAAACTCGCCTAAAGTGCCGTAAAACTGTCCTTTTTTGGCATCCCCGTACAAACACGAAATTGTGCCAGTCAGCTCTGCCTCCTTTTTGGTGAGTCGAAAAGGGGTAAGTTCAGGCTGACCCAGTATTTCCAGTATTTCTCAATCACACCGACGATGAACCGCGCCAAGTGCCCCTCCGGCAGCCAGTGGTGTAGCGACGGCGGAAAAAGCAGGCCTTGATCCAGGTGATCCATTCGGAAGTGCTTGCCCATACCCATATCCTACGGCTGAAGGACCGAACGACCAAAACATTTCGCTGCTGAAATGTTTTTTCTGCCGGACCCGGCGAAATCTATCCCCGACACACTCCTAGGGGGAAAGCCGTCCTTCAATACTCCCAGACCCGCAGCGCTTCGCCGAGAGATTTCACTTCCCGTATCCGGTCGCTTCTTCCGTGCAGCCCGAAGATGGAGGAGGTGTAGCGGTAGGCTTCCGGCAACGGCGTTAGAGAAACGATTTCGCGCGGTGCGACTAGAGCGGCCACTTCGGGCAGATCGGTAATCCGGAGGACATTCAGCAGCGCGGGTCCCTGCCAGTGTGAGCCAGGCGGGTCATCCAGAATTACGCGGCTGACGCGGTTGTCCAAAGCGGCGGCGTGGAGTGCCAGCGCCCCCATGTGCTTCCGCCCGTAGATCGAGATCGAGCTGAGGTTCAGCTTTTCGCCGTCCACTAGATAGTCGACGGACCGCAGGATATCCCAAAGCTGCATCGATTCGAGGGTTCCCCCAAGTAGGGCGGCCGTCATCTTAGTGGCGGCGGTCCGGAAATTATCCATTGGGTAATCGACGGCTCTCGGGTTCAGAATGAGTACGACGTGGTTGGCGAACGCCGAGAGCAGGTGATCGTAGTCCACGGAAAATACGATGTCATCCTTCGCCTTGACATAGATCAGGGCGGGGTGGCTGGTCTTCGCATTGCGAGGAATGAACAATTGCCCGTGGACTCGGATGCTTTCCTCGGTGGTGAACTCAACGTTGTAGGACCGCGCGTAGCGATTCGTCCAATTGTTCAGTTCCCCTTTCCATGCCTCGAATGGAACATGGCGCTTCGGGAAAGCGCGGAAAACCTTCTCCGTCAAGCCGGCGATCAACTGCTTTCTTCGGCGCTGCCACTGCGCTAGCGTCTTCCACGCCCTCGGCTTGTGAGCGGTGATGAAAGTTCTGTGAATCCCTTCGTTGATTGCGCCCGGCGGATAGCGGCCAAGCACGGTGAGCCGGGAGGCGTCCTCGCGCTGAATGACACCTTCCTCGTACGGAGTGAGATCTCCTCTCATCCAGCGGTTCAGCCATTCGCCAACCGGCTTGCGATAGAGAGGAAGATCCTGATGGCCGGTGTCGGCTTCAAACGTGGCCAGCTTCTCCGGCGCTCCGTACCAACCGTAAACACGTTGCAGGCTTTGGTGGACGGGGTCGTAGCCCGCCGGAGGAAAAGCTTCATCCTTTTTCGCATTGACGATATGCAAGGGACGGGGCGCGATGAGTGCGCCGACTATGGGGAGGTCGAGTTGATAGGTATTCCAGAAGTAGATGCAGTCACAGTTCTCGCGCACCGCGTCGCAGGCGATGTGCGGCCCCACGGACCAGGTTCCATGAACGGGGGCGGCGGCCTGAAAGCGGTCGTCAGCGGCGGCGGTGTACCACGTGACGGCCCCGCCCCCGGAGCGGCCTGTAATTCCGGCTCTGGTTGCGTCCAGGTCCTTTCGGGTCTCCAGGTAGTCGAGAGCGCGCATGGCGTTCCAAACCTCCACTCCGGCCGGGGTATAGCCGAGGGAAAGCCATTGCCACATCCCTAGATTGTGAGTGCCGTGGTGGATACCGGGAATCTCGCCGAATTCGATGGTGTCGAGCACAAAGGCCGCGAAGCCGTTTCGCGCGAACCAGAACCCGTGGTGCTGATAATCTACTTTCGCGCCCGCAGGCGAAGGCGAATGTCCAGTGACGTAGACGACCACGGGGACCCTGGCCGAAGGGGCGGCAGCCCGAGGCAAGTAGAGATTCCCTGTGACGTACAATCCGGGCGAGCTTTCGAAGACGATGTTCTCGACACGATGCCCATCGCGTTCCATCGCGCCGGTGACGCGCGCATTGAGAGGCGTGCGCGGGGGCAGTGGATGGAGGCCCAACATGTCGAGCAGCTGTTTGTGAACTTCCGGGCGCCGCCGTTTCCAGTCCTCCAGGCCGTTTATCCCTTGGAACTGATCCCGCGTGATGGCCGCTCCTCGCGCGACCAGATGATTGCGGAACAACTCGTAG